>UQBS01000031.1 GCA_900539345.1 uncultured Coriobacteriaceae bacterium
GGACTATTGGGAGGGGCGGGCCACCATGTCAACGCTGGTCTAACAGAGAGTTTTTTAATAATTTTTCAGGATGGGAAGGGTCCGACGAAATGCGATCAATGCGAACCTGGCCCGCCTTGTCGAAAGACAAATTCGGGGCCCAAATAGGCCCCGAATGCTGCGGTTGACGTTCTTTAATAAGCAGGCAGATCGGCTAACTCTGCGATACAGGCGTGAGCAGGGAGAAATCCAAGGGTGCCACGTCAGCACGCCAGAAGAAGTACTGGGTCTCGCCTGTGTCGTCCACATGGGCAAGCTCAATCGCCTCATAGCCGGTGTAATCCCACACCCCGCCGGCGTTGTAGAGAAGCGACTCGTCCCACCCCAGGTAGACAAGGAGCTTCTTCATCATCGCCGCATAGCCGCCGCCTCCGCAGCACAGCACCACGGGACCGTCCTGCGGGAAGAGGTCTTGCAAGATGAGCAGCGACTGCTCATAGCAAGGAGTTGCCGAGACAATCTCGCCAGCCTCATCCCATTCCACGTCGAAAAAATGTTCGCCCTCGTAGGCACCTGAAACCGGCAGCTCCTGAAGGGTGCCCACGTACGGGTACGGCACCACCTTGAACCCTTCGATGGCAAACGAGAGCACCGAGTCGCCGCCGATGGCGGAGTAGTCGGCCGGGTCCTTGAGCAGGCGCATGTCACGATAGGCCACGCCGGGGATTCCCAGGTAATCGTCAATGGTATCCATGTTGACATTGAGGTCCACACCGAAGTCGCTGTCGGGGTCGGGCTCAGCCAGAGGAAGTTGGCCCGCCTGAGCCGCCTCGTCTGAATCGGCCGCCTGATCATCGGCATCGTCGTCCTCGGCGTGGGCTTCTGCGGCATCGGCCGTTGCGGCCATCTCATGCGCATCATCTGCCTGGCCCTGCGCCCATGCTGGCATCGCCGCCGCGAGACCCAGCGCGATGCCAGCTGCGCCCAATGCCAGCGTATCCTGGACAAACTCCTTGCGCTCAACCATGCTCACGTCACTCACCTCTTGACGATGAAGCCCCAGGCCTCAAGTTCCTCGAGCTGCTCTTCGGTGCGCTCGTCGGTATAGCTCGCCGTGGTGGCCGCGTCCATAATCATGGGCAGCTCCGGGAAGAAGTTGTACACGATGACGGCGTTGTGCAGCACGCGGCACGTGGTGGACACGCCGGCAAACTCGACGCTTTCAATCTGAATGCCCTGCTCACGGTATCCCTCGATGACGCGGACAAGCCCGGGCGCGCCATAGGTGCCCGTCATCACGAGCGTGGCGTTGTCGGGATTGAGCAGGTCGCGGACCTTGCCGTAGAGCTGCCAGCCTTCAGTCGCCGGGTCGCAGTGCGGCGGGTTGACCGTGGCCTCGCGCGTAGCGGCGTACTCGTCGGCCGGATGGGTGTCCATCGTGTAGATGATGAAGTCGCCCCGGTCGCGATACTCCTGAATCTTCGCACAAATGGCGTCTTCCACGGCCACAGCAGGTTCGATGCGGCCGAACACACCGCCATCCACGAAATCTACCTGGTAGTCCACTACAACGAGCACGCGCTTCGGGTTAGCCGTGCGCTCGTCGGCGTAGGTCACCTGCGGTACCGCGTAGGCGCTCACGTGCCCGTCGGCGCTCGAGATGTACTCGATGTCCTCCGCCACGCCCGAATAGGGGTTGTAATCGCCCTCGTCTGCGGCCGAATCGTCGAGGTCGTCGAGTTCGGCGGCCTCATCGGCCCGAGCCACACGCGGCGCGCTCACCGCAAAACCGCCTGCTACCGCCGCTCCAAGAGCAGCCGCCCCCATACCCAGGGCCTGCGCCCTCGTGACCCCGCCATCTTGCGATGTATCAATCATGAGACCTCCTCAGTATGTCCATGCATCACTGCAACGGGCACATCGCGCCTGCTTGCCGGCATGTGTACACGCACACCCACCTACGGTCGCATCCTTCACCTGCGCGCAATTACCTGCCACTCGCCCGTCAACCTCACCTTTGACTCGTTGCATTCCGTTTTCGTCCGGCCTTCGTTCTAATGTATATGCCTATACACATATACATATAGGCATATCATCACATCAAATCAGTCAAAGGTCCGGTTTCTTTTTTACGCGTCAACAGGGCAATTGCCCCTAACATCCCAGAAACTGGTCCTCGAGCGTGGGATAGCCAGCGTCCGCCCAGGCCTTCACGCCACCGTCGAGCACCTTGACGAGCTCCTCGTCGTACCCATTGGCAATCAGCGTGAACCAAGTCTCCGCCAGGCGGTTGCTGTTTTTGAGCGCGACAAGGATGACCTCCTTGTCCTGGGGAATCTCGCTCATGCGAATCTCAATCTGCCTACCAGCGGGAATGTTGCGCGAACCCTCGATGAGCTGGTTTTGGAAGTCGCGGTGGCTGCGAATGTCGATGACGCACACCTCGCGGCTCTTGAGCTTCCCGGCGTCAAAGAGCTCGTACAGGTCATCAACCGAGATGAGCGCGTCTTCGGGAATCTCCTTGAATTTGCGCGCCTTGTTGGACTTCGTGCTCGTGTTGTCCGCAGAGGAGTCGGCAGAGGCATCCTTTGACGAGACGCCCGAACCCTTGGCGGCCGAGCCGGACTTCGTCGCAGTGCCACCAGAACCGGCCGCGTCACCTGATTGCGCGGCGCCAGTCGCGGACTTGCCTGTGGCGCCTTGAGTGGAGGCGGCTTTTGCCCCCTTGCTGGAGCCCTGCGCCTGCGAGGTCGCAGCTGTCTCGGCACTACCTGTGCTCGCCGCCCACGCCTGCCCGCAGATACCGCCGAGCGCAAGCGCCGCAGCGCCTGTCAGACCCAACGTCACTGCCTCGCGCCGCGTGACGCCCCGCATTGCCCCACCCGGTTCGTTTGCCATGGCAACCCCCTTCTTGTCGGTTGCGTCCATAGTAAACCTTCACGCTAGGTAAGGCTCAATGGGATATGGGGGCAGATGCGAACAGTTGCAAGAGGCCGCGGGGATAGAGGAAGTGATTGTGGGCTCCAAGGGTCAAGAGAAGCAGGGACAGAGTCTCGCAATAACCGGACCCAAAAGAGCAAGACGCGAACGCAAAAACACGTGAGACATGTTCGAAGACCGCCTCGCCCAATCGGGCACTCCGCCCATAAAAAGCCGCCGGCCTCACGAGA
This sequence comes from uncultured Coriobacteriaceae bacterium, assembly GCA_900539345.1. Lineage (GTDB taxonomy): Bacteria > Actinomycetota > Coriobacteriia > Coriobacteriales > UMGS124 > UMGS124. The sequence goes on from UQBS01000031.1 coordinate 3,150, forward strand.
ATCGAGGCCGGCGGCTTTGAAGTACGCAAGCGGCATGCGTCTCATAACACGCCGCTACATCTAGCTGCTATTTCAATCAGGCTACAAGTGCGTCTTACAGCCCGCGCTTGTAGCCACCGTGGTCGCCGGGGCGACGGCGAGGCTTTGCGCCGGGATCGGCGGGCGCGGCCTTGGGTGCGGCGGCGTTGCGAACCTGGCCCGTCGCGGCGCGAGCAGAGCTAGAGCGGCGCGACCTGTTGCCCGAGGCGGCAGGGCGCTGGCCCTTGTCCGCCGAGGCCTGGGCATCGCTGGCGCGGCCGCGAACGGCCGCGGGGCGCTGACCACCATTCGAGGTGCCGCCCTCACCAGCGCGGCTGCGACCAGAAGCGGGACGCCCGTCAATCGCGCGATCAGCCCTCATCGAGTCTGCGGAGTGCTGCTGACGTCCACGATTTCCAGCAGCGCCGCCCTCGCTGGTGTGGCCGCGAGCAGTATCACCGCGACCGCTGGCGGCCAGACCATCCCCACTCGCACGACCTCGGCCGTTTGCCGCAGTGTGACTCCCGTGGGAACGGCTGCGGCTGCCGGAACCCTGGCGGCCTTCGGCACCCTGCAACTCGCGAGCCATCTGAGCCTCGCGCTCAGAACGGCCCTCGCCCGCCTGGCCCGCCTGCTTCGCGCGGCCGCGACTGTGTCCACGACCAGCGGCGCGGGCCTCGCCGGCCTGGTCCTCACGCACGGTGCGGCCCTCAGCGGCCTCGCCAGCGGCACCGTTTGCGCGACCCTCACCAGCCTGGCCTGCCTGCTTCGCACGACCACGACCGCCACCGCGAGCCTCGCCGGCCTGCGACACGCCCGACTGCGGGCTGCGACCGGCCTCGCCCGCCGCCTCGGCGGCCGCCTTCTGCTCGAGCATCTTTTTGCGAGCCTTCTTGCTCGGCAGCTTATCGGTAGGCTTGCGATCGGGGTCAGGCACGAACGCATTCGCGCCGCAGTCGATGCCCCCAGCGCGAGGGAAATCGGGCACGAGCTTGCCCATGAGCGCCTCGATGTCGCGCAGGTCGAAGTACTCGGCCTCAGCCACAAAGGTAAGCGCCCAACCGAACTGGCCGGCGCGACCCGTGCGGCCGATGCGGTGGATGTAGTCCTCGGCGTCGCTGGGCACGTCGAGGTTCACCACATAGGAAACCTCGGCGATGTCGATGCCGCGGGCAAGCACGTCGGTGGCCACCAGCACGTCGGCCTCACCGTTGGCGAAACGGCGCAGTGCCGTCTCGCGTTGGCCCTGGGTACGGTTGCCGTGGATGGCAGCAGCAGTAATGCCGGCCTTGTTGAGCTTGCGGCACACCATGTCGGCGCGGTACTTGCCGCGGCAGAACACGATGACGCGCTTGGAGCCCTCGCGCTTGAGCACGTCGGTGAGAATGCGGACCTTCTCCTTCTCGGCCACGCCGAGAACGTACTGATCGATGGTCTGAGCCGCGGTGCCCTTATGGGCGATTTCCACGCGGACAGGGTCTTTGACCAGCTCTTTTGTAGTAGAGAGAACGTCGTCGCCCAGGGTGGCTGAGAAGAGCAGCGTCTGGCGCGTGACAGGCGTCTTGGACACGATACGGCGCATGGCGGGCGCAAAGCCCATGTCGAGCATGCGGTCGGCCTCGTCGAGCACTAGGACGGACACGTCGGAGAGGTTGGCCGCGCCCTGGTCGATGAGGTCGATGAGACGGCCGGGCGTGGCGATGAGCACGTCGCAACCGCGGGCGAGCGCGGCCTTCTGCGGCTCGTAGCCCACGCCACCCACAACGACGGCGCAGCGGTGCCCGGTCTGCTTGCAGATGACACGCGCACAAGCCTCAATCTGCTGAGCGAGCTCGCGGGTAGGGGTCACGACAAGCATGAGCACACCCTGGCCCTTTGCCGCATGACCAAGACGATCGAGCGTGGGAAGCAGGAAAGCAGCGGTCTTGCCGGTGCCAGTCTGAGCAGCGGCCATGACATCACGGCCCTCGAGCACTGCGGGGATAGCACCACGCTGCACGGGCGAGGGCTCCTCGTAGCCCATCTCGGCAACGGCGGCAAGAACCTTCTCGGAAAGTCCGAGCTGGTCAAAACGGGTTATTTCGTTGGTGTTCACGTACAAACGTCCAATCTGTGCCCTGCGAACGCCAAACCGGGCGGCGGCTAGTGCCAGGCGCGCCGCGGCTGCAAGGCCGTATGGGTTACGGCGTGAGGAAGCGGCGCGGCGTACAGGCGGCGCTCGGCACGTATCCAGGCGCGCAGCCACTCGCAACGAGATGGCGCGGCTTCTTTGGCACTGGACGTAGCAAGCCTCACGATATGGGCGCCCGCCTTATCGGGCAACCCCCGGAAGCGCCTCTTGCGCCCCGAATGTGTCAACCACTATACGGCACACATGCCGACTGGGACCATCCGGCCCGCCCATCCGCCCGAAAAGAGCATGAGCGAGGCGCGCCTGGGACTTTCTCCCCCGCCCACGCCACCGAATCACGCCCGATCTCGGCTCTGCACCGGCACACAAACAGGAAAGGTGAAGCCGTGGTCGGAAGGCAGGGAAAAGGGACTGAAAGAGGGACCACATATCATGAGAGAGTTATCATCAATGTAGCTGAGCAACTTGGAATGCGCCTGCTCGGATATGCCGTTAGAACGGCGGATATCCTGCATCGAAAGGATGCAGGACACGCACATACAGCCGCCGATAATCTGCAGGCCCTCAGTTTTCAACCCGTCGATAAGATGGGCAAACCGCACGGGCACGGTGCGCCCCCAATGAACGGCACCGCCAAGACGGTCGGCATCCTCACCTGTCACAGGTTCGCGCAAACTCCCCAGCCCACCGATTGGCATATGCGCAATAAGCAGGTCGAGCGTCTCGTCTTCGGGGAAGGCCTTGTAGCCTGCGTCCGCTGCGTCGGGACAGAAATAGTATTCAGGCACGTCGCAAAGCCCCACATATCCCGCGTGGGCACACATCGCGTTGTACAGACGCATACGATCGAGCAGAGCTTGGCGATATTCAATGTCATGCTCGAGCAAACGCGCGTACTCATCGCAGCGCTCGGCCGTAAACGGCTGGTCCGCAAGGTAACCAGGCAGGTCCTTCGGGGAAATGCCGACGTTTTTGAGCAGCACGGCACTCATGAGCCGCCACATATCGGCATCGCTGTACATGCGACGCGCCTGCTCGCCCTCGCGCGTGGGAGTCACGATGCCAAGTGACTCGTAATACATGATGGTCGTGCGTGACAAGCCGAGCGTGCGGACTATATCGTTAATCGAGTACCGCTTGGCGTCGATTTCCTCGACTCGTTCACGGCCGTCCCCCATGCAAGCCTCCCGCCGATTCACGGACATATGAGACATACATCATACTCGACCTCGTGCGTCTGCCCAAAACACAAAAAAGCGGGAGGATGGGCATCGCTCATCCTCCCGCCATCGCATGTCTATTGGCAAGGCGAAGAAAGGCCTCAATTCAGCCAGCGCTCACCCCGCACCAGAAAAATCGTTCCGCCCTACTTCGCAGCGGCAGCCGCGTTTGCACCGGCGATCTTGCCCATGATGAAGCACTCACCCACGTTCATGCCGCCGGCATACATCTGGGTCGTCAGGCCGCCGAGCTCACCGGCGGAGTACAGGCCCTTAATGGGCTCGTCATCAAGGTCAAGCACCTGGGCGTTGACGTCGCGCTCGGGGCCACCCTGAGTGTTGAGCAGAGCGGGCTTGAAGGGCACCACGTAATACGCCGCACCGTCAAAGGCGCGCATGTACTGCGGGTCGCGCCCGAACGCGTAGTCCTTGCCGCCATCAACGAACGCGTTGTAGTCCTCGATGGTCTCACCCAGCACGCTGGCATCGCAGCCGATCTGAGCGGCCGCATCCTCGACGGTGGCGCACTCAACGAAATCGCCAGCAAAATCATCGGGAATAAGCTTCGCCTCGACAGCCGCATCGTACTGCGTCTTGTCGTACACGCCGTAAATGCCATCAGGGAAGGCGGGGTTCAACCACTGGCCGTTACCATTGGAAACCTTGCCGTGACGAGGCGTCTCGCTCTCGTTGACCCAGCGCTTGCCCGATTTGCCCACAAGAATGCACGCGCCCGTGTTGAGCTCGTTTTGCGAAAGCGTGGCAATCATCGAGGCATTGCGGTCCTCGGGCACGTTGAACGACACGCCGCCCAGGCCGAATCCACCAGCCCAAGAGGTCATATGCCACAGCTTGGCACCAATCTGCTGAGCCATCTTGAGGCCGTCGCCCGTGTTGCCCAATGCGCCGATGCAGGCGTGGTTCACGAGGTTAATGTAAGAGGCGCACATCTCACGGTCGTTCTCGAAACCGCCCGTTGCCAGCACGACGCCGCCCTTGGCCTGGACCTTCTTCACAGCGCCGGCATTGTCAATCTCCACGCCCAGGATGGCTTTCGTCTCAAGATCCTGAACAAGCTTGGTTGCAGGGCTCTCAAACCAGACCTCGACCTTGCCGGCATAGTTGTCCTCGAGGTTGGCGCGCACCGACTGGTAGAGATAAGAGTCGCTCACGCCCATGTGCGTAGACCAAAGCTGGGAGGTAACAGCACCGCTGAGCTCGGGATACTCCGGCGACATCTTGCCAAGCATCGGACTCATCGTAGCCACATCAAGGAACTCGGCTTGGTCGAGGTTTGCGAAATACGCTACGTCCTCGGCGATGTTTGCATAGCCCTCGGAATACAGGTCAAGCACGTCATCGGGAAGCGTTCGGCTGCCGCACAGGTCGGTAAGATAGGCCTTGGTGGCGTCGACGTCGCCGTTGCCATAGAAGAACATCTGGCCGCACACGCGTGAGTTACCGCCAGCCTCGCCGTCGGGAAGCTTCTCGGCAAGCAGCACGGTGGCACCCGCATCAGCGGCGCTCATGGCAGCCACCATACCAGCGAATCCAATGCCAAGCACAACAACGTCGTAAGAGGCGTCCCAAGCGGTGTCGCCATCAGCCTGCGCGTCAGCCAATGCAACGGAGGCCGTCGTGGCCAGTGCAGCGCTCCCCAAAGCGGCGCCAGCGACGAAATTACGACGAGAAAGCGAGCTAGACATATCAATCCCCTTTCGTCTGGCAGCTCGGCGTCTTCCCTTTTAGACGTTCGGCTGCGTACGCAAAGCAGCTTAAACCCGACTAAATTAAACGGGTCAAGGGAAAAAGTGCCAGTTTTTTTCTTGCCCGGTCGGCCCATGAGCGACTGTGCCAGCCGCCAAATCTGTCCCCATCCGCACGTTCATCGCTCAATCGTGCTGAATGGACCAGAACGAGCCTGGAAATTGACCCGAAATGGTCCATCCTGCACGCATGACTCACGAAACGTTCGAATGGACCAAAAGCAGAAGCTAGGACACATACCCCCAACAGCCAACCATGCAGGCGCGCCCACAAACGTGCAATCCAATGCGAAAACCTGCGCATAAGGCGCCCCCCGTTCATCCTGCAACGAATCATCCCGGCTAGTAGCAAACAAAAACGTGCCGTTACACAAGCTAGAGGCCCATCCCGCGCCTCATCCTCATGCAATTGAGAAATTGCCGTACTGCCCCCATCCCTATGGGTTTTTGTCTCTAGCTTGCATAAGATTGGAAGCCACGTGTACCTTCACGGCAAGCGACATGAACGAAGGTCTGCGGAATCGCTGGCTCAGATTACACGCGTGCCGATCATCCGCAAAATCACGAACGCACGCCAGGGCCAAGAAAGATCATCCGCCCGACCCCGATGGCGTCCACCCCCACCCGCAGCAATCCCAACCTCTAGGAGCCACCGCATGCACGATATTTGGAACCCTTGGCACGGGTGCACACGCATCAGCGAGGGGTGCGACCACTGCTACATGTTCACCATGGATGCTTCGCGGGGTCTTGACGGCGGTGTGGTGCGGCGCAATAAGACAACGTTCGACTATCCGCTGCAGCGCACACGTTCAGGCAGCTACAAGGTGCAAAACGGCGAGCTCATCCGCATCTGCATGAACTCGGATTTCTTCATCGAAGAGGCCGATCCCTGGCGCGAGGAAGTCTGGGACATCGTCCGCGCCCGACCTAATGTGAAGTTCTTCATCCTCACCAAGCGCCCCGAGCGCATGGCCACGTGCCTGCCTGCCGATTGGGGAGCAGGTTGGGAGAACGTCATGCTCAACGTGACGTGCGAAAACCAGCGACGCGCAGACGAGCGTATCCCGATTCTGCTGGCGACACCCGCTAAGCACAAGGGCATCATGTGCGCTCCCTTCATCGGCCCGGTAAGCATCGAGCAATATCTTGGTGAGGGGATTAAGTCAGCCGGTACCCCACTTGAACAGGTCATTTGCGGCGGCGAGAACTACGAAAACCCACGGCCGTGCGACTTCGCCTGGGTACATAGCCTTGCCGGGGAGTGCCGTGCGCACGATATCACGTTCGCCTTCATCGAGACGGGAACGAGGCTCGTCGTTGAGGAGCGCGAATATCGAATTCCCAAGGCGCTCCAAGCACAGCAGGCATTCAAGTCGGGCGTCGAGTATCAAGGGCGTCCCATCGTCTGGCGTCTGACTGACCCGCTAGGATACGAGCTGAGCGCCGAGGAACTCTACACCCCGGTCTTCCGCACCCGTTGTCGCACCTGCGGCAGCCATCTCATCTGCAACGGCTGCTGCAACTGCGGCCAATGCGGCGAACCCCCAGAAGAGCTCCATACCTGGGACGATATGCGCGAGACCAACTGACGAGCAGCCCAGCTGTCCCGCCAGTGCCGTGTTGCCTGGCAAGACGGCCGGACTCTGACGGCGGCAGAGCTCGCACGACCACTCACAGACTCAGAACAGCCTCAGCGACGGGCAAGGTCGATCAGTTGCTGCTTGGAGTGAATATCGAGCTTTCGATAGACCGCCTTGACATGCGTTTGAACGGTTCCGATGGACACGCCCATGAGCTCGGCGATCTTCTTTTGACTGTTGCCCTCAGCCAAAAGGCGCGCAACCTCAGCCTCGCGCTCAGTAAGCGCAAAGCCCTCAAAGATGGCAAGCGTCACATCGTTGGCGCAGGTATCGGGGTCGGTGCCTAATGGCGCGGCGGCAGTCGAGGCTTCGGACGTTGGACCCATGACGCGGGCAAAGAAAACAACGGAAACAACCACGAGGGCAAAGGTCACAGCCGCCGCCAGCAAAGTCGGCGACTCAAGCTCCGCAAAACCAACCGCCCCCAACACGGCTGGAACCACAACGTAACCGAACAGCGATGAGACCGCATCAGTCAGCAAAAACGGCACGGCGAACGCAGCGAGGGCATCGTCGGAATCATGGGCCCTGTCGGCAAGTACGAGCCAGAACAGCAAGCCCAAAATGGTGCGCCCTACCACCATGATCTGTTTACCGGCCCCCATGGCCCCCGTCCCGGCGTACGACATGAGAAAGAGTCCGGCAAACAGCACCACCGTGGCAAGCGGCCACACAAAGCGCGGGAGCCCTTGAAGAGAGCCGCTTTGCAGACAGTACACCAAAACAATGCCCGCCAGGCCTATCGTAAGCCAGTCTTGGGGCGTCACCGCCGGTGAAAGCAGGGCTCCGTCAAGCGGGCCAAACGCAACGGCGCGCGTGACGGCGGCAATCACCAAAAAGAGGGCCAGAAGCCCTGTCACCCCGCGCAGCGACTGGGCGCAGACGCGCCATGCAGGCACATGAGAAGCCTCGTCATTACACTGGCGGGGCACATCTTTCCCGCCCGCCACTAGACCATGGCAAACCGCAAGGGCGCATATGACTGAGAGAACAGGGAACGCCGCCATTACAACGACTTCCGCCCCAGCCGCAAGCGAACTTGCCGCGCGGAGAAAAAAGCTCAGCGAAAAAGAGAGGCAGCACGCAAGCGCGCATCTCGAGGGGCAAAGAGACCGCACCCAAACTGCCCAAACGCATGTGAGCCAAACAAAAACCAATGCATAAAAAACAACGTCTACCAACGCCAACACTATAGCGACAACGCCCGTGGGTACCACAAAGAGCTCAATGAGTTTGCAAGCGAATTGCACGAAGGAAACACCGGCGACGACCCGACATGCTCGGCGGCCCTGTACGCGATGACGCATCCGAGGCGATGCGGCCAAGACGACCAGCCCAAGACAAATCACGCAAACAAGGAACAGCGCATACCAACCACGCGACACGGCAGGCGAAAAATCATGACCGGCAAGCACATAGAACCCCGTCGGCCTCCTGAGAAGAGGCCACCATAGCGTAAGGCCGAGGAGGCCTACAAGAAACCCGCGACCCTGCCGCAGGCGAGCAACGAGTGCGCGCACGGTGCATACCCCCGATAATCCAAATCAATCGGGCGCCATACAGACGCCCGGAGCAAGTCGCTCACCAATCCTGCCAAAAGGCGGAACAAATACCGGCGCCATTTTAACCCTCTCCACCTCTCCCGGCCTATCAAGAAGCGTGCGAGTTTGCCCCTTAAGAGGGACCAAAGGACGTCCCGCATGGCACCCCGCATGCCACCCAACAGTCAGTTTTCATAAAAATGCGAGCTACATGGCGCAATCCCCTGTTTTATGGATGCCCCGCATGCCTCCAGGCCCCAAAAATCCCGCGCTTTATGGCCTTTGCCAACGACGCCAGGTTGCAATCTTGAAAACGTCAAAGGCGCGGCGGAAAGGCAACCTGGAGGCATCGCAGATAAGGGGTCTGCAGCCATTCAGACAGCACCCGCCCATGCCACGGAACGCCCGCATGGCATAAACCATGCAGGCACCAGACGAAAGGGGAACACCATGTCCAACATCACTCGTAGGCATCTCGTCGAAGGCGCCGCACTCGGAGCAGCCGCACTGGGAACCGCCAGCCTTGCCGGCGTGGCCCTTGCAGACGAGCAGACATTTGACGAGGAGTACGACGTTGTCGTGCTCGGCATGGGCGCAGCCGGCATGAACGCCGCCATCGCAGCCTACGAAGAGGGCGCGAAGGTGCTTCTGTGCGAGAAGGCCCCCGAGGGAGCCGTGAGCGGCAACACCCGCTTCGCCGGCCAGAACGTCCTTTCCACCGATGACGCCGACGCTTTCTATGCCTACCTCACCGGTCTCATGGGCAACTATGGTAACTATGATGCCGAGTGTCTGCGCGCCTACGCCGACGAGGCCGCCAAGAACTGGGACTGGTCCATCAACGTCCTGGGCGTCGACCCCGAGAAGGCCTGCCCCGAGAACGAGGACGGGATCGGCACGCCCGACCATCCCACCTGGGTTTGGAAGGATGACGCTTGGCACATGGGCCGCGGCGGCTGGGTTCCCATGTGGAACGAGTTCCCCGAGCTCGAAGGCAACGAGGCAAGCCTGAACATCCTGTTTAATGCCACTGAGTTCGATATGTCCTACTTCAACACGCTTGTTGAGAACGTTGAGAAGCGCGCAGGCGACAACCTCACCGTTTGGTACGGCGCTCCCGGCAAGGAGCTTATCCAGGGCGAGGACGGCTCCGTGGTGGGCGTCGTCGTAGAGAAAGACGGCACTGAGGTTCGCGTCGGCGCAAAGGGCGGTGTCTGCATGTGCTGCGGCGGCTTCGAGTCCAACCGTGCCATGCTTTCCAGCTTTGCCCAGCTCCCCTATCTGTACCCTCGTGCCGGCGCATACAACGACGGCGACGGCATCACGATGTGCCAGGGCGTAGGCGCGCAGCTTTGGCACATGTCCAACCTGTCCGGCCTGGGCTTTGGCTATCATGCCGAGGACGCAACGAGCGCATCGAGCCTCAAGGGTGCCAAGAAGGGCATCTTCGTCGGCCCCTGCGGTGGGCGCTTCATGAACGAGGCCGGCGCCTCTCGTCATGGCCGCGTCAGCTTCGGCGGCGCTTGGAACATGACCCCGATGCCGATGCCCGCCTTCCTCATCGTTGATGCCGACCACATTGCCGACCCGCTCGTCGCCGGCTTCTCCGACGGCAACGCCGACGAGATCGCCTCGGGCGCCGTTCTGTCCGGTGAGACGATCGAAGAGCTTGCCCAGGCCATTCGCGACACCGGCAAGGCGCCCGACTTCAACGCAAACGGCGAGCTTGACGACGCCCTGGCCAAGTACAACGCGCACGTCGAGGCCGGCGAGACCGATGACTTCGGCCGCGAGTGCACCGAGGCCGTCAAGAACGGTCCTTTCTATGCTATCGAACTGTGCCCCACCCTGCTCAACACCCAGGGCGGTGCCCGCCACAACGCCAAGGCCCAGATTCTCGACACTAAGGACATGCCCATCGAGGGCCTGTTCAGCGGCGGCGAGTTTGGCTCCATCTTCCCCGACATGTACAACGGCGGCGGCAACCTCGGCGAGACCATGATCTTCGGCCGCGTCGCCGGCCAGAATGCCGCCAAGCGTGCCCTGGGCACCTTTGAGGGCGCAACCGAGCCTTCCAAGCTGGAGTGCGACGCCGAGTAGAGCTCACGCGCCCCTAGGCGGCAAAATCGTATAGCCCGGCTTTAGCGGCCCCGTCAGCGCCTCGACGCGCCTGGCGGGGCCGCTTTGCTTTTGCCGGGGGCAAAGCTCTCGCGCAAGCCCTTTCGCTTCGTGCATCTTCCCAGCTCCCACAGGCTGTTCTCAGAGGCACCCACCGCATTTGCTATACTCCAGCATCAGGTCCGGCTATGCGGTCGGCCAACGGTCGGCGAGAGGCACCGCGCCTGACTCGCCAGAGGCCACCGCACCGTGTAGGAACCGTCCATCGCCGGGCCCCTCAAGGCCCCAGACCCATGAAAGACGTGCACCACATGAACCAGACGAGCGAGGCGGCCCCAACGCCCCAGGCAAACAGTACACACGACGTCGCCTGCGCAAACCCCGCCGCACATCCTCATTGCGCACAAATCGAGCGTGACATCATCACGCGCTATCGCAAGAAGCTATGGGTGCCGTTCATCAAGGCACTGACCGACTACCAGCTCATTTGCGACGGCGACCACATCGCCGTATGCGTCTCGGGCGGCAAGGACTCCTTTTTGCTCGCCAAGCTCTTCCAGGAGCTCTACCGCCACGGCCGGCGCAACTTCGAGGTCACATTCCTCTCCATGGACCCAGGCTACCCCGACTACGCGCGCCAATCCATCGCCAGCAACGCCGAGCTTCTCGGCGTCCCACTCGAGATTGCGCCCACGAACATCTTCGAGATTGTGAAGCGCCTGGATGGCAAGCCATGCTACCCCTGCGCGCGCATGCGGCGCGGCGCGCTCTACAACGCCGCCCGCGAGCTGGGCTGCAACAAAATCGCCCTGGGCCACCACTTCGACGACGTGGTGGAGACCATCCTCATGAGCGTGCTCTACGGCGGGCAGATCAAAACGATGATGCCCAAGCTCCACAGCACGAACTTCGAGGGCATGGAACTCATTCGCCCTCTCTACCTGGTGCATGAGGCCGACATCATCACCTGGCGCGAAGAGAACAACCTCGAGTTCATCCACTGCGCCTGCCCCTTGAGCGGCGGGGTGTCATCATGCGACGCGGGCGAGGGCTCCAAGCGCGCATGCGTCAAGGCCCTCATCGCAAGCCTTTCCGCCCAGGATCCCGACATCGCCAAGTCGATCTTCCACAGCGTGGAGAACGTCCACCTCGACGCCATCGTGGGTTGGCGCGCCGCCAGCAAGCACCACAACTTCCTCGAGCGCTATGACGAGGGCTGGGAGGAGTCGAGGGGATAGGGCCTCGCTCACCCGCCGCGCCCACACGCCGTTCATAGTTCGCCCCATCGGCAGCTCGCGCGTGTATTACTCTATGCTTCGCAGCATTTTGTACACCTCAAACAAGGAGGTCACCATGGCGTTTCGCGTGTACAACTTCGAGAACAACGACGACGTCAAGATTGTCGCACAAACAGGCCAGTTCAAGGTAATCCAGTGGAACCGCGACCTGTCAGTTTCCCCCGACAGCGCCCAGAACGCATATTTCTGCGCAGAGATGGACGTCAGACGCCGCCAGCTGGTGGCCGACCTCGACGGATCCATCGGCGTTACGTTGCAGGCGGGCGCCATGCAGTGGACGGTGGGCAGTGTGCGCGCCACCACGGGCGTCAAAGGCGTGGGCGACCTGGTGGGCAAGATGTTCAGGGGGGCTGTCAGCCAGGATTCCGCAATCAAGCCCGAGTACACAGGAGTCGGCAAGCTTGTCTGCGAGCCCACATGGAACCATATCCTGCTGCTCGACACGTCTCAGTGGGGCAACTCCGTTGTGCTCAACGACGGCCTGTTCCTCGCCTGTGACAGCACTTTGCGTCACGAGCTGCAGCGCAGGGCGAACCTGTCGTCAGCAGCGGCGGGCAACGAGGGCCTGTTCAACCTGCGCATCGACGGCTGCGGCACCATCGCGCTCGAGGCACCCTGCCCCGAGCAGGAGGTCGTCTACATCGACCTCGAGCACGACGAGCTTCGCGTGGACGGCAACTACGCCCTTGCGTGGACGTCAGGCCTGGAGTTCACTGTGGAGCGCTCCGGCAAGACCCTCATGGGATCGGCTGTGAGCGGCGAGGGTCTCGTCAACGTCTACCGCGGCACCGGCCGCGTCATGCTCGCCCCGATGCAGGCAGCTACCAGGTGCAACACCTACGCTCCTACTCCTACGAACTAGTAGCGCGCCCAATACAGCTTCCCATCGCGGGGTCCAGGCGCATTGCCTGGGCCCCGCGCTCGCAAACTACTTCTTTGCTGCCTTCTTCGGGCTACGGTAGGGCGCGATTGCCACGAGGGCAGCCGCGCAGAACACCGCAACGCACAGCAACATCTGCTGGTAACCCTCCATGCCCGCATTCTTCGCGATGAAGCTCACGAGGATGGCGGGAGCGAGCGTGGTGCCCACCTGGCGCACAAGAGCGATGGTGCCCACAGCGCTGGCGCCATCCTTCTCGTCGGTGTTCTCAAGCACCATGTAGTTGGTGGGAGCACCCATGGCGAAACCCATGCCAAAGCCGACCACAGCCAGGCCAGCGATGAGCAGTGCCCTGCTGGGGGCGGCAGAGGCGACGAGCGCCAGGAACACGAAGCCTGCAGCCATAACAGCCAGGCCGAACGCGAGCACGGGCTTGGCACCAAAGCGGTCGATAAACTTGCCGCCGAGCGGCGGTCCCACAAGTGAGGCGGCGCCGATGGCAAGCACGTAGTAACCGCCCGAGCCGAGAGGCTCACCCATGACGAACTCAGCATACTGCGGCACGAGCATCATCGAGATGATGGTGCAGCCAACGAAGAACGAAGCGATCATCGTGCTGACGATGGGCTTGCTGTGCAGGTACTCCATATGGAAGACCGGGTCTTCCGCCTTGCGCTCGACCTTACCGAACGCAACAGTGCACACAGCGGCTGCGGCAAATGTCGTCCACAGCAGAGGCGAGGTCACAGAGACAGCCAGGTTCGTGAAGTCAATCTCCTTGATGCCGAGCAGGAGCAGCATGATTGCAACAACGAGGAGCACGGAACCCGCCGTGTCAAAGCGACGCTCGTCCTTCTGTTCGCAGGAACCGTCCTCGCACACAGCGCGCAGGAACACGAACGAAGCCACGATAAGCGCCGCGCAAATGGGAACGGCGATGTAGAACAGTATGTCCCAGCTCTCGACTCCTACCAGGCCGATAACGGCGCTGCCCATGGCGGCGCCGAGCACGTTGGAAAGGCCCGCAACCGCAGCTGCCAGGCCCAGCGCCATGCCGCGCTTCTCGGGAGGGAACGTGGTACCGATCGCGGCATTGGCCACAGGGATCATGCCGCCTGCGCCGGCCGCCTGAATGACGCGGCCCACCAGGAGCAACGGAAAACCGATGACAACCTTCGAAAGGCCGCACAGAATCGAGCCGACCGCAAACACTCCCAGGCACAGGGTGAATATCTGACTGCGGCCGCGGCGGTCCGCCAACTTGCCGATTACGGGAATGAGCGCCGCATAAAAAAGCGTGTAGATGTTGATCATCCAAATGCCGACCTCGTCATTGAGGCCGAACGTTGCCTGCACCACCGTGCGCACAGGCGAAACCATGCCCACATACAGGCCGCCCACAAGCAGGCCAAACAAGTAAATGGCCAGGATAGCTCCAAGATTGGGCGACTTCTTGACGGCGGCTCCGCCAGGAGCGCTTTGGGTTTGTTTCACAATGACTCACCGCTTCCGTTTTTTCGGTGGCAAGTCGAAGGCGCCCACGAAGAGCCCCCACTGCATCCACCGCAGCCTTGTCCCACTGAAGAGGTCAAATACCGATAGTTGAAACCAAAAAACGCCCGGCAGTACCGGGCGTAATAATCGTTTATCTTCGCTTGAGGCATAGTGAACATCAATACCGTCTTGTTCAGGCAGATCCCGAACACATTTGCACGACAAAACCGACACACATTCACGCACCCACATCAGAAAAGCTGGCAAAAATCACCTTACCCTTTTGGGTATAACGCCTGCTCGAGCATCCAGAAAAAGGCCGGCATGCTAGTTGCATTCGAAGTGCGCAGGCAATTGAGAAGGTTGTTGAGCACGAGAGTGCACACAGCAAGGGAGTCAACGCCCTCGGGAAGCGCAGCCTGATCTATACGTGGGTCATGCTCAAACACCCTCTGCAACCCATGCAGGGCATGCTCAAACTGAGCCGCCTCGCGAGCACGGGCGGCAACCAGCTCGGCTTCAGGAAGCGACCCGACACCCTTGAGCCAGTTGGTCCGGAATCGATCAAGAACGGCCTCCATGCTCGAAAACAGGTTGCGGCAATATGTTCCGAAGTCGACCTCGGGCTCAAGGCGACAGAACTCCTCGAAAAAGGCCCGACGGAAAAACAGCTCGACCGTGTCGACCACAAGGTCGCTCTTCGATCCAAAATAGTTGTACACGGTGCCAACAGAGACTGCGCACTCATTTGCAAGCCCGCGAACCGAGAGAGCCGCGATGCCATGCGCCTCGGCGATGCGGTACGCACCCTCCAGCAACTCTTCACGCGAAGTCGTAGTAGCCATAGCCAAGCTCCCCTGCGACGCCATAAATGACCCACCGTGCCGTCATCCAGATGTACAGGCCATTCTGTTTTCCGCACAGAGATAAGCTCTCTGCACACCGACACGGTTGGACGCAGAATACCCGCATGCACGATATGTGAACCCATATGGCATCGAAGCACGCTAAACCTAAACAAAAAGCGGAGCGCCGGTACAGTGACCAGCGCCCCGCCGGGGGAGAGGGTGCTTTAAGCTTTTAGAGCCTTACTTAGGCGACGGGCTCGGCGGCTGCGGCCTTCTGGCCGGCGATGCAGCCGTTGACCAGGCAGTCGGCCATGGAGCAGAAGCCCAGGACCACGCCACGGCGGGCCTTAACGTAGAGGGGGTCGCCGGTGGTCACGTCGTTGCCGGAGGCGCCCGCTCGGGGCACCCGTGCCCCCGGCGCTGCGTCCGCGCTTGCCTGCGCGGCGCCTGGGCGCACCGGCGCCCCGGCCGCGCGCGCATACCCCGCCGATGGTGAAACCGCGTGGGGGCACGGCTATGGCCCCGGGGTGGTGAGCCCTCACCATGGCCGGGGAATGGACGTGTCTAGCTGGGGGTTTCTTAGATTGCAGCTCTAGAGGAAGCCTTTGGCCCGTGCCCGTGCCCGTGCTCGCGCTCCGCTGCCAGGGTGTTGCGCACCATCTCGATGACGTCGAGCAGCTCTTGCTGGGAGTGCACGCCAAGCTTGCGATACACATTGGTGGTGTGAGTCTTTGCCGTCTCAAGCGAGATGCTGAGCTCGCTGGCTACAAACTGGCGATTGCGACCGCGGCCGAGCAGCATGCAGACGTCAAACTCGCGAGGCGACAAGGCATAGTCATCGCGGATTCGCTGCATGACCTGACGGTAGTCATCGACCTCTAGCGCATTCATAGGCGTCGCAACGCCAGGATGCACGTCGCCCCAGCCGAACTGGGGGCGCTCAAACAGCACGGCGACAAGCACGAGTAACATGAGAGCGATACCCGACACGAGGTGCTCCCCTGCCGAATCGATGCCAATGCAGAAAACGTCCCACGCGATGAGGCCCACCACGGAACCCAGCTGAACGGCCAAAAGGCCAGTCGGAACCGAAACGGTCACCGCCACGTCGTGACGAAGCTGGCGAGATCCAAGCAGGGACCACAGCGTCATGAAGAAGAACTGGTAGCCCAGCGAATGCACGCCCCATCCCATGTACCAGAAGATTTCATAGGGGAAGAGCACGTATGCCATGGCCATCAGCGGCAGCGAGACGCAAAGCACAAGCTGCCATGCATCGAGCTTGAGGGCAAAGGCTGCCAGGAACGTGAGTCCCGAGGCAAGAATCGTGCCGATGACAACACCAAAGCAAGAGATGCGGTACAGCTCCTGCGGCACAACCTCAAAGCCTGCGTTGATGAAACCGTTAGAAAGACCGAAAACGAAGGCAAGGCCGGCGAGCATGAGGAACGCCCGGTCATGTAAGAGAGTGGCAAGCGGTGTGCGAGGGGCTTCGGAGGGTGTCGCGGGACCAGGCGCAGCCGCAGAGACGGCATTCTTCTCTTCGTCCTCATAGGGCAGACCCATAGGGTGCGTCGCCGCGCGCTGACCCGCCCAGAAACCAACACCTGGGCACACGAAGCCCACCACCAGGGCAAACACAGCGGGCACGACGTTGCACACGAGAAACGCCACGCCGCCGAACAAAAGGGCGATTGCATTGTGGAACAAAGCCGTGCGAACACCCAGGGCAGCCGTCTGCGAACACCACTGGCACAGGAGCAGTCCCTCCGTCAGACCCGTGAAGAGGCCCGACACCAGCGCAACAGGCTCGACAAGCCCGGCAGGCAGGGGGAAATGCGCAATCAACAGCAAACCCGTGCCTATTCCCGCCAGACCGCACAGCATCGCCGCCAGGCGCACGCCCGTCATGAGGCGTGCCTGGTTTGTACGGGCACGGCATGCCAGCACAAGGACTACGCCCACAGCAAGCGCACCCATAATGACGTTGACACCCCAGCGAGCGTTCGTCAACTCAATGGAATAGCCGCGAAGCGAAAACGGACCTCCCCAGTAGATGAGCCAGGTCCACAGATACATAGCTGCAAGGCCCGTAACGATACGGGTGTCACATGACAGCCGCTGCGTAAAGCTCTTCAATTTCCCCCCGACCACTCACTATCCTCTTACAGCCTGTCGGCCAGTTTGTATCCAACACGCCAGACAGTAATAAGATACCGAGGTTTGGACGGGTTGTCCTCAATTTTTTCGCGGATTTTTCGTGCAAATACCGTGATGCTACTCGGGTCAGCGGCATCTTTGTCGCCCCAGACGTGCTCCATGATCTGATCGCGCGTGAAAACGCTTCCCGGTTCGCTCGCCAAAAGCTCAAGCAGTTCGACCTCGCGCGAGGAAAGAGCGACCTGCTTGTCCCGCAGGCGAACGTCGTACTTGCCGAAGAATATCTCAAGGTCTCCCACGCGATACGAAGCCGCGCTGCGCGGCTCCTGCGAGCTGGCCCGGCCGCGCTTGCGCAAACGCGCGTTCATGCGCAGAACGAACTCCTCGTTGTGGAACGGCTTCACCAGGTAATCATCGGCACCTGCCTTGAAGCCGATTGACTTGTCGACAATGTCGCCCTTCGCCGTGAGGAACATGATGGGGACACGGCGGCCCTCGCCGCGAATCATCTGACAAAGCTCGAACCCGTTGATGTCGGGGAGCATCACATCGAGAATAAGCAGGTCAGGACGCTCGCGGCGCAGCATATCAAGGCCATCGACGCCATTGTCGGCGCAACAAAACTCATAGCCCTGCCTCTCCACCAGCTGGCCGATGAGCAGGCGCATGCTCTCGTCGTCGTCAATCAACATCACTTTGGCCATACAAGCCACCTTTCGCCGAACCTCACACCCGTACGCTCCATCATAACGAATTCGCCGCGGGGCCGCCCTCGGGCAAGCGGACGGTAAACGTGCTGCCCTGTCCCGGCGCGCTTTCGAGTTCGACCGTGCCCCCAAGCATCGCAACGAGGTCCTTGACAAGCGACAGCCCCAATCCGCTGCCTCCATAGCGGCGCACAGTGGACATATTCTCCTGCGTGAAACGCTCGAAGACAAGGCGCTGCTTGTCCGCAGGGATGCCAATGCCCGTGTCGGTCACGTCGATACGCACGGTGCCGCCAGAGGCGCCCGGCTCATCAACCGCCGCAACAGACCTCTCTACGGCATTGGCCGACTCCCCAGGCTCATATGCTACGTTCACCTCGACCCGACCGCCCTCAGGTGTGAACTTGATTGCGTTGCTCACCAGGTTCACGAGAATGCGGCGCACCTTTTCCCAATCGCTCTCGATGAGCGGTACGTCGGGCGCAACACTCGTGGCAAACGCGACGCCGCGCTTGAGCGCAACCGACTCGTTGGAGGTCTCAACCATGCCCACAATGTCGTTGAGGTCGACAAGCTCCAGGTTGAGGCGCTCTGAGCCCGCCTGGATACGAGCCGTCTCGAGCACGTTATTCACCATTTCGAGAAGAATACTGCCGTTCTTTTCGACCTCTTCCACCTGCCGCAATGCAGCGGTTTCACTGGGATCGATGCTCTGCGCAAGCAGCTCGGTGAAGGCGAGAATGGACGTGAGCGGCGTGCGCAACTCGTGGCTCACGATAGCAAGGAAGTCAGACTTGTACTGGTTCTCCCGCTTAAGTCGTTCGTTAACCTCTTCCACATGCGCACGCTGCCGCTCGAGCTCAGCGTTGGTCGCACGCAGCTGCTCGGTACGATCAACAACCTGCGACTCAAGGCTACCGTACAAGCTGCTGAGACGACGCGACATCTCGTCGAACTGCGTAAAGAGCGCATCGACCTCGCGTGAAGCATAGGGATTTGAGGGGCGCTGCGGGGAAATAATCGGGGCACTGCGAACGAATTCTGCACGCAGGGAGGATTCGCACGGCCCATCCACACCAGGCGCGCCATCTACAGCAACCTGTGCATCCGAAGACGCGCTGGACAGAAGGCCTGACGACCACGCACTGGCTAACGATACGCCGGCTGCCCCATCGCGCCTGCCCTCAGCCTGCTCGCCCAGCCAAGCAAGCGACGCATTGAGCTCGGTCAAAGGCGTCGTTATCAATCGGCCCAGCACGTGAAAGATGACAAGGGCCACACCCACCATGAGCAGGACAAAGAGGGCCGCGTTCGCCGCCACTGCCGCGAGCATATTGGAGAAATAGAGCTCGGTAGGCACAATGACGCTCACAGCGCCTGCGATGTCGCCGATGTGTGCGCCCTCCTTGGGGTAGCCGGTGACGTCAATCTCACCCTTGGGCGTGCCATGGCACTCCATGCATTCGGAGTCGTACACCATGGAGCGCACATAGCGAAACACGGAGCCACCCGCATCGCTGCCAAAGCCATAGACCTCCTCCTGGGCCATTTCAGTTGGCCGAGAAGCCGCATTAGCATAGAAGCCCTCGAGGGCAGCTCGCTCGTAATCATCGGGCGCGTTATAGAAGTTTCGCGGGTTAAGGTTCGTAAACCTCATAGAGTAATCGGACCCTCGGCTGAAGAGCGCCGCGACCGCCTTGCCAGCAATGGCGCAGTGCAACCTTTTGAAGTCGTATTCACCCTGCGAGGTATGGTTGATGGTGTATTGGTTGATAGAGATGAAGTCCCAGACCGCATCCATCTCGCTCACAAGCATGCGCGACTGCTCGAGCATCTCCGCCTCGACACGCGAACGCTGGTCTGCGTAGGTGAAGGCGATGAACGCGACGGAGAATAGAAGCAGCACGCCGCTGAGCAGGCCGATTATCTTCGTGCGCAGGCAAACACGCGTTGGCTCGCCACTTCGAGACTCCCTGCGTGCATGCTTCCCGATGACTCTGGGACCTCCGCCTCTCATCACTTGCTCGCAGTCACTTCCAACTCGGCGGCAAGGGCCTCAAGCGTACCCGTCGCAATGCCGCAGACAGCACGGAAGTAGGCGCCATGGTCGCGCTCGGCGATACGGGCCAGGCAGTCGGGCCCGAAGGCGAGGAGATGCTCTGCCAAAAACTCGCGCAGCAGCGGCAACGCCGCCTCGTCGCCTTCTGCCGCAGCATGCAGCAGGTGAGCGACAAACGAGAACTCAAGGCCGATGTGATCGTCAGGCTCATTGGCCGCACGCTCAAACACAAGGCCGCCGCGCTTGTACATTGCGCGAACTTCCAGCGTCTGCGGGCCAAAGAGGGTCTCGTCCTCACTGCGCCACACGCTCTCGTAAGGACTCGCCTTGGAGGAGCCCGTCATGAAGAAAAGGTACGTGCGATCGAGGTGCACCTGATGCATGAAATCCGCAAAGGCCTCCGGGCTTTGGGCCGCGCCATCGAACAGCTCAACCAAGGCGCGCGACGCATCCGGCGCAACCTGGGTAAACGGGGCCTCGCTGAACATGGCACGGTCCTGCACCATGCCGCGCATGGTCTCCTCAGCGGGGTCGGCATAGAGCGCCCATGAGCAAAACGCGCAAAGAGCCTGATACGCCTGAAGCGTCTCCGTCGTGATCGAGTCGTTGGTCAGAGCACCGGACATAGGGACCCCCTCGTTTGGTTACAAGAAAAGAATAGCGCGCGAGCCCGCGAAAAGCGAACCCGCGCGCATAATTGCACCGCTTATGAGCGATACGTCAAGCAAAAAGATGCTGGCAGAGGCCGCAGTCTTACGCCGTGTGGCTCACCTCGAGCGGGTTGCGCAGCGTGCCGCCCTTGGCCGCATCGCGGTGCGGGTTGAACACCACGTTCGGACCGGTGGCATCGGAAAGGTCGCCCAGGACGCAGGTGTCGCCGTGGGCGGCACGCAGCTCGTCGATGGGACCAAACTCGATGGCGCGCACGGGGCATGCCTTGACGCATACAGGGTCGGGCGTGCCGTTCTCGGTCTCGCTCGTACACATGGTGCACTTGTGAGCCTTACCGTCGGAGGCAAGCTGCACGGGGTGGCCGAAGGGACACACCTTCTCGCAGGTCATGCAGCCGATGCAGACTTCCTTGTCGTTGTCGACAATGCCGGTCTCGGGATCCTTCTGCATGGCGCCGGTGGGACAGTTCTTGACGCATGCGGGATCGTCGCACTGACCGCAGGTCATGGAAACGTAGTAGGTAAAAGCCGTGGAAGAGAACGCGCCGTTGCCGTCCTGAGTCCACTCGCCACCGCCGAACTCATAGACCTTGCGGAACTTCTCGGGGACCTCGAGGTCATTGCGATCGAAGCATGCCGTCATGCAGGCCTTGCAGCCAGTGCAGATGTCAGTGTTTACATAGAAACCGTACTGAGCCATGGTCGTCCTCCCTTAGGCCTTCTCGATCTTGCAGAGGTTGGAGTGCACGCCGTTGCCCTTGGAGATGGGCGTGGGGCGCACGCTGGTGAGCACCGAGATGCAGCCGCCCAAATCGAGCGTGTCGGGGTTGCCGATGGACTCGGGGTCGCGCGTCTCGGGCTCGTACCAGCCACCCTGCGGGATCGAAACCACGCCGGGCATGATGCGGTTGGTCACCTTGGCGGTGAGCTTGGAGCGGCCGCGCTCCGTGGACACGATGACCTCGTCATCCTGAGCGATGCCCAGGTTGGCGGCGTCAAGGTCGTTGATCCAGCACTGCTGGGGAGCAACGGAGTTCATCCATGCCACGTTGCCGTACGAAGAGTGCGTACGGGTCTTGCCATGGTGGCCGATGAGCTGGAAGGGGTACTCGGCACGCAGCGGGTCGGTGTAGCCCTCGAAGTGATCGTAGTGGATGGGCAGAGCGGTGATCTGGTCACGGCCGTCATCGGGGATGTAGCCGGCGCCCGTGAGGTCCCACTGCTTCGAGATGTTGTAGGCCTGTTTGGAGAAGACCTCGTACTTGCCCGAAGGCGTCCACATCTCGTCGTCGGTGGGAATATAGGGCTCATGCTCATCGCAGCGCTTGTACAGGCCGCCGCGCTTGAACTCCTCGAAGGTGTCGGGCAGCAGATCTTCGCCGGCCTCGATGCCCTTGTCGTAGCACCACTCGAGCCAGTCAATCTGCGTGCGACCCTCGGTGAACTCGTCCTTCACGCCGAGCTCCTCAGAGAGCAGCGTGCAGATCTCGTACACGGGCTTGGACTCGAAGAGGGGCTCGATGGCCGCGGTCTCGCACAGCACGAAGCCGGTCCAGCCGCCGCCGCCAGAGGTGATGTCATCCTCCTCGAAGGGCGTGGTACCGGGCAGGATGATGTCGGAGGCAAGAGCGGTGGGCGTGAGGTACGGGTCGACCGTGACCACCATGCGCAGGCCCGAATCCTCTTCGTCGGGAAGGTTGTAGATGCGCAGCATGTCGTTGATGTCGCCGTGCTGGCCAACCATGACGTTGGAGCCGTAGTTCCAGATGAACTTAATGGGAGCATTCAGCTTCAGCGTGCCGGGCTCCTCGGCGTACTTGAGGTTGCCGTCAACATAGTGACGCACGCCCCACGTGGTGTCGTCCATCGACTTGTAGTCCTCGATGGCCTGATACCAGTCGAAGAAGGAGATGCAGGGCTCAACGGTGTTCTGGTCGCCCAGAGTGGGGATGGAGGTCTTCACCTTGAACGAAGCGCCTCCCGTGCTCTCGCGGGCACCCGTGCCGCCGCCGGAGATGCCGACGTTTTGGGTGATGGCAGCAATCATGGCGATGGCGCGAGCAAGGTTACCGCCGTTGCTGTTGCGCTGCGGACCCCAGCCCTGGATGGTAGCCGTGGGGCCATCGAGGTACATATCGGCCAGAGCGCGAATGGTGTCGGCGGGCACGCCGGTAATCTCAGCAGCCCACTCGGGGGTCTTCTCGCCCGTGCCCTCGTAGGCACCGGTGCCCATGAGGTAGGCCTCGTAGGACATGTCCTCGTCCACCGTGATGGAGCCGGACTTGTCGTAGCCGAAGTAATCGTCGCTCGTAGGCTCGCAGGCCTTGACGTCCTCAGCGAAGGTGTCGGAGTAGAAGCCAAGGAACTTCTCGCGAATGAAGCCCTCGTCAAGCTTGCCCTCGGTGAAGAGGTAGTGAATCATGCCGGCAACCAGGGCGTCGTCGGTGCCGGGGCGGATGGCAATCCACTGCGTGGCAAGGCCGACGGCCGTGTCGGACAGGTGCGGGTCGACAACGACGATGTTGGCGTCGGGGTTCTGCAGCTTTACCTGCGTGAGGAGGAACCACATGGCCGAACCGGACATGCGCGTGTTGGCGGGGTTGTTGCCGAACAGCACGATGTTCTTGGAGTTGACAAGGTCGGTAACCTCGTTGTTGGACCAAGCGTCACCGTTGAACAGCGGCAGCTCCCACGAAATCTGGCCCGTGGAGTAGTCGCAGTAATGACGCAGGTAGCCGCCCCAGCAGTTCATAAGGCGGGAGAAGGCAGTGCTGTCAGGACCCCAGGACTTGGAGACGGCGCCACCGATGACACCGGTGCCGTACTGGATGTAGAAGGCATCGTTGCCGTACTGCTCCTTGATCTCCTTCATGGAGTCGGCAATCGTCTTGATGGCCTCTTCCCAGGAAATCTCCTCGTAGATGCCCTCGCCGCGCTTCGTGCCCTCAACGCGCTTGAGCGGGCGCTGCACGCGGGTCTCGTTGTAGATGCGCTGGCGCGAGGTACGGCCGCGCACGCAGGAACGCAGCTGGGCGATCTTGCCGGGGCCGAACTCGTCGGAGCCCTCGCAGTCGGTGCTGATGCGAACGACCGTGCCGTCCTTGACGTAGGCCTTCAGCGGGCAGCGGCTGCCGCAGTTCACGTGGCAGGCGCCCCAGGTCACAGTGTCAAAATCAAGCTTCGAAGCCTCGTCGGCGGCGCCGCACGCCATGATTGCGCCCTCTACCGCCTCTTCCTGCGCCTGGGCAACAGGGGCAGACGACAAAGCGACGCCCGCTCCCACGAGGCCCGACATGGCGAGGAACGACCTGCGGCTGATGCCGACGTTCGGCGACATGCTCTTCTGCATAGCTATCCTTCCCTCTCGTCTCCAGTGTGCGCAACGCGCCCGCAACGCGGAGATGCGGACATGGGCAAAATATGCGTGTCCCCCAGGCATTCCCCCGCCCTTCGACCGCATCCCCGCGCTTCTCTGCAATGGCGTACGCGACGCACCCCCCATGCGACCGACTCGGCCGCATCTTGCCAACGAGTCTAAAGCGCCTTGAGAAGAATAACCATGATTTGGTATGCACATTTGATTGGGCATTTCTGCACTTATTCTTACCCTGCTGGTAGATACATAAATACAAACCCCCGCCTCAACCACGCTGAGACGGGGGCAGGTGTTGCATTTGTAGCGGAATCCTTTTTTGGGGACCCGCGCATCGCATATATGGCCTAGTGGCCCGGATAGAAGAACTCGACCCTGTAGCCGAGCTCAATGAGACGCTCGGCTGCGGCGCGGGCCGCGTTGTCGGCACTCACCCAATCGCCCTCGCCCGTGAAATCGTTAAACGAGCGGTAGTAGGCAATGCGAACCGGCTCGCTCTCGGGATCGGAAACCTTGCCCGCAAGCGTCACGACGTCGTGCACAGCGGCAAAGTGATCGTCGACAAGACCTTGAAGTGCGCGCCACGCAACCTCGGGGATAGGGGCCTTACCCGAATCCCAACGACGCACCTCCGAGCGGTCGGCGCCTACAATGTCGGCAAACTCGTCCTGCTTGAACCCGACCATATCGCGCAGTGCTCGGAAATTTGCGGGCGTGTGCTCAAAGCTGTCGAAAGCGTATTCCATCCCAGTGAGTCTCCTACTTCGTAGTCTTGACAAGGGGAACGAGGACCATCTTCATGCCCTCGACCTCGATGTGCAATGCACCTTCGATAATCTTGACATCAATTGCCTCGGAATCAGCGTCAAAGATGTACGTATCCTCAGACTTCTCAGTCCAGGTACCTTCGACGACGCTGGGGTCAGACTCGGGGTCATCGATCTCGGTCAGAGCGAAGGTGCCATCCTCGGCCACGTCGATCGTGACAGAAATGCCCAGCGAGGAAAGAAGTGCCGACCACTTGGCGTCGTCGAGCTCGTTTTCACCCATGCCCTCCATGGCAACGAGCGTCCAAGAGCCAACAATGCCCTCGTGCTTGGCGTCATACTGGTCGGGATAGGTCGCGAAGGCCCATGCGCCAGACAGGACGTCCTTGGCGCGAGCAAAAATGGAGGTGATCTCCATGCCCTCGGCGTTCTCAACATTGACCAGGCTCAGGCCGTCAATCGTGAAGTTACTGGCCTCGCCGTCCTCGGTCGTGACGACGAGCTCAGTGTCGGAGACCTGCTCCCACGTGACCTTAGCCTCGGTGTTCTGGAGCTGGTCGTCGACCTCGCCCTCGGCCTGCTCAACAGACTCGCCTGCGACGCCCTCGGCGGCGGCCTCAGCCTCTGCATCAGAGCCGTCAATCATGGCAACCTTAAAGGTGCCCGTGCCATCAGCCTTGAGCTCATAGGTCGTGGTGGCAAGAATGGTGAGGAGCGCGAGAACTTCAAGGGTTTCCTCGTCATCGCAGTCAACGGCGATCATGACCCACGTGCCCTCTACGTCGGCACCCTTGGGCTCTGCGGCGGCCTTCTCGTCCTTCTTCTCCTCTGCCAAGGCGAGCGCGGGAAGTGCTGCAAGACTCGCTGCGGCGGCGGCGAGAACGAAGTTACGGCGGGTAAGGGAAGCGATGACACTCATAATGGTCTCCAATCCGTACGGCGCATCAAAAACCCCAAAACCGCTGAATGCGGCGAGTAAAGTATACACGATGTCCATGTGGCTTGGCCCCGATGCCCACGTCATATCGACCAAATGGCGAGGGAAAAGGTGGCTCCCGTGTGAAGCTGTTTTAAATGTAAGGCAAGCGGGCATATAGCGCCCAGTATCGTTCTCTCAAGCAAAGGAGTTCCCAATGGCCGAGATTACCCTGACTGCAGCCAACTTCAAACAGGAAGTCCTCGATTCCGACGTGCCCGTGCTCATCGACTTCTGGGCCACCTGGTGCGGCCCGTGCCGCATCATCGCCCCCATCGTTGCCCAAATTGCCGATGAGTACGCCGGCAAGCTCAAGGTGTGTAAGTGTGACACCGACGCCGAGCCCCTGCTCGCCGGCCAATTCGGCATTCAGTCTATCCCGACGCTCGTCATCATGAAGGGCGGCCAGCCCGTTGCCCGCACCATGGGCGCCATGCCGAAGGCCCAGCTCGAGAGATTCATCGAGGACGCAGGCGTGCTGTAAGGGCACGTTGCTACCAGCGAAAAGCGCGAAGGCCGGCAGCCCGTCGTTGAGGATGGGCTGCCGGCCTTTTTCATGCAAGGGAGCTTGAGGCCGAGACACGCTCCTGCTTGCCTCAGCCTCGTACGGTTACTCTTCAGGCATCGCGCGCTGGATTTGGCGCTGGCGCTCCACGCTGGAAAGGTTCTCCGACTCGATATAGATGCGCACGGCCTGGGGGAAACGTGTCTTGAGGGCACGCTCCACGCGGTCGATGGCAGCCATGATCTCGTCGCCCGCGGCACCCTTGCGAAAGGTCGCGTCAACCGCCATGAGCATGTTGGAGGGGCCAAAGTACATGGTGAGCACGCCGCCGGCCTTCTCGATGACAGGGTCAGCCTCGATGATGGCACGCGCGTCGATAAGCTCGGCGCGGCTCATGCCCTCGCCCACAAGCAGGCCCTTCGACTCGCGCAGCATCACGA
Organism: uncultured Coriobacteriaceae bacterium; assembly: GCA_900539345.1. Taxonomy (GTDB): domain Bacteria; phylum Actinomycetota; class Coriobacteriia; order Coriobacteriales; family UMGS124; genus UMGS124. The sequence continues at coordinate 29,765 of UQBS01000031.1, forward strand.
CGGAGACGCACATGAGCAGAAGGCCGATGATGATGGAGGCAATGCCGTCGAACACGGAGTTGCCGGTGATCTGTGTAAGGACAAGGCCGATAAGCGCAAAGCAAAGGCCCAGCTCAGCGGCAGAGTCCTCAAGCAAAACGGTATAGTTGCTGGGGTCCTTGCACTCCTTGATGTACTCGAAGACGCCCTTGCTGCCACGCGCGGCGTTCACCGATTTGATTGCCACGCGCAGCGAGGCACCCTCGATAAGCATGGCCGCGATAAGCACGATGTAGCTCATGAGCAAGTCGCCGTGCTCAACCGGACCAGCAAGAGAAGCCTGCACCGCATGGATGCCCTGCATGAGCGAGACGCCGCCGCCCAACGCGAACACCGACACAGCAACGACGAGCGTCCAGAAGTACAACTCTTTACCAAAGCCGAACGGGTGCTCAATAGTTGCCGGTTTCTTCGCCTGGCGCATACCGTACAGCACGAGGAAACCGTTGCCCGAGTCGACAATAGAGTGGATACCCTCTGACACCATGGCCGCCGAGCCAGAAATGGCCGCAGCGATGAACTTGACGATGCCCACCGCGATGTTCGACGCGATGGCCGCAAGCACCGACGCCTTGCTCGAATGCTTCTCAGGCGCGTCCTGGGGCGTAGGGGCAATAACTGGGGCAGCAGGGGTAATAGGGGCCGCAGGTTGTGCAGGGTCGGGCATACAGGAACCAACTCCAATTTTGCTCGTAGGCGAAAATGACTGGAATACGATACCCATCACACGAGTAAACATGCAGGCCAGAGGAGCAAATATAGGGCACGCAAAGGAATTCCGTAATTTGTGCGACCCAAAAGCGCACGATGCAAACCAGCATGGGGACTGCTGATAAAGCCGCTCTCCCCCAGCAAACAGGCAAGAACAAGCCATAGGCATGGATTCATACAAGGATTGCATGCACGCCTTGGCCCCCTGCGCTGAGACAAGATGGACTACCTACCAAATCCAAAACGCCGATGACAACGGTGGACGCAATTCCCAAATCAACTCCCAAAAAATTGTCATATCGCAATAAGTAGGACTTTTCATTCCGGCCTTATGCCTTCCCATGACAAGCAGGCGTATGCTGGAGCAGTTTGCGTTTTAAGCTTGGCACCATCATGGCGCCTGACCAAAACGTGTCTCGCGATCACGTCGAGACCGCCAAGAAAGGACTCCCATGCACAAGAACGGATTTCTCACCCTTTCGCGCCGCCACGCACGACTCGTCGCGCTGCTCCTCGCCGGCGCTCTCGTGACGCCCATGATTTCCGGCTGCGGCGCCGACGCCTCCACGGCCGACAACTCTGGCGAGCAGGCCGAGACCACGGCAACGCAGGTCACCAAGTCCGACACGAGTGCAACGACCGACACGCAGGAAGCCCCGGCGTTTGACTTCAGCGCTGGCATCGACGAGAACGGCCACTGGACGGGCGTCAAGGCGCTTGACTACGTGAAACTTCCCAGCGATTACAAGTCGATTTCCATCCCCGCCTCTGAGGTGTCGCCCACTGACGAAGAGGTTCAGTCGATGATTTCTTCGATTACCTCGGGATATGCGACTCTCGAACAGGTGACCGACCGCGCCGTGGCCGATGGCGACACCGTCAACATCGACTATGTGGGGAGCGTCGACGGCACGGAGTTTGAGGGCGGTTCGACCCAGGGCAAGGGCACTGTGGTCACCATTGGCGTCACTCAGTACATCGACGACTTCCTCGACCAGCTCGTAGGCCACAAGCCCGGCGAGACTTTCGACGTCAACGTCACGTTCCCCGAGGATTACGGCGTCGAGGAGCTCAACGGCAAAGACGCCGTGTTCTCCGTCACCATCAACTACATCCAGGAGACGAAGCAGCCCGACGTCACCGACGAGTGGGTCGAACAGACCCTCAAGGGCAAGTACGGCTGGACGACCGTCGCCGAGATGGACAAAGAAATCAGGGACAGCCTGCAGTACAAGCACTCCGCCGACTACGTGCGCAACTACATTTTGGAGAACTCCGAGGTCAGCGAGATTCCGGCTTCGATTGTGGACCAGCAGGCCGCGCAGCTGGTGTATCAGTACGAGTATTACGCCAACATGTATGGAACCGACCTCGCGAGCTTCCTCAAAATGTCCGCTGGCGTTGAGACCACCGACGAGCTCGTGGAGAAAAACAAGGAGAGCCTGACGGACGCCGCCAAGGTGTACCTCGTATTCCAGGCAGTCGCTGAGGACGCCGGCATTGAGGTGACGTCTGACGAGCTTGCAAACTACCTCACCTCGGTCAGCGGCAACTCTGACACCGCCAGCCTTGAGACGAAGTACGGCAAGGGTTACCTCGCCCTTCAGGCCCTCGTGCAGAAGACCGGTGAGTACCTGGTAAGCCAGGCAGTCGTCACGGACGACGCCAGTACGGCCGATGCCGAGAAGGCAGAGAACACGGACGCCGATGCGGACAAGAAGGCCGATTCTGACGCCGCCTCCGACAAGGCGGCCGATGCTGATAAGGCGCAGGACACCGCAGACAAGGACACCAGCGCCGACAAGAGCAGCGATTCCACAGCCACGGATTCCGATACTGAGAAGGCGAAGTCCGACAGCGCAGCCAAGGAGGCCAACGCTGACAAGACGACCTCCAGCACCTCGGCTGACAGGAAGGATGATGCTGCGGGCAAGGATTCCGGCGCAAGCGCCGACAAGAACAGCGACTCGACAAGCAAGAATTCCAGCTCTGACGCCGACACGAAGGCCGCGAAGTAGACCGCGCCTCAAACTGCTGGCCTCTAGCTTCTGGCCTCTAGCAGTTAAACCCTATCTGCCGGCCACTTGCTTCTGGCTTTTAGCCTGTAGCTGCCGGCTGCTGGCCTTGGGTATCCGATGGTAGTCTCTCGCGTCTAGCCTTCGTCCTTCAGACTTCTGACTTCAGGCAGGGCTCCTGGCTTCGAGCTTCCAGCAAGCAACATCGATGGGCGGCCTAAGAAAGCAATGAACAAGTAGCCCCTGGCCGCAATCCCTCCCGCGCCAGCGTC
>UQBS01000032.1 GCA_900539345.1 uncultured Coriobacteriaceae bacterium
AGCGCAACAACGCCAACGCCGCTGCCGGCGAGGACCCCGACTTCGGCAAGGAGGCGTTCCGTCTGTCGCCCGTGGACACAGCCCCGTTCTTTGGTGTGCGTAACGCAGGCCGCCTGCTCTGCACCATGGACGGCATCAAGATTGACGAGACGATGCATGCCCTCAACGCCGACGGCGACCCCATCGAGGGCCTGTACGTTTGCGGCAACGACTCCGGTTGCTTCTTCGCTCACACCTATCCCGATCAGATCCCCGGCCTGGCCGCTGGCCGCTCGGCGACGTTTGCCCGCCGCGCCGGTCGCATTGCCGCAACGGGCGAGTAAGCCCTGCTAGATAGCGGATATTGGTTTGTTCGACAGCCGGTCCCAGCATGACGTTGGGGTCGGCTGTTTTTGGTGCTGGAATGCGCGGCCGCCGAGGACGGTTCCTTAATCCAGCAGCCATTTCCAGGCGGGCAGGATATGCACTATGCCAGAGGAAACGCTCACCGTCTCCTCTGTATCTATGGTAACCATGGTTGACTCAGTGATTCCATACTTGGCCATCCCATCCGCAAGAGCCGAGAGCTCCCGTGCGCGGGTCTTAGGGTCGTCGAGGTTCACGCTGACTTGAACGAGCTGGTAGACGTCATCGAGCAGGGTATCGCCTGTGACGAAGTCAATCTCGTGGGACTTGTTGTCGTGCTCAAACGTCAAACGTGCAAGGGAGCCCGTTCGCACGGGGGGCGTTGTCCTGCGGAGCTTGTTGAATACGGCTGTCTCCAGGCGCTGGCCCGTTTCTTGGGCAGATGCCCGGGTGAAGGCTGCGAACATGCCGGGGTCGATTGCGTACACCTTTGAGCTCGCGCGCGTGTTGTCGGCAAGCGAGCGGGATAGATCGGGCAGTGAAAACAGCAGGTAGGCCTGCTCGTAATACGAAAGCAGGTTGCTCAGCGTCTCTCGCGAGGTGGAGACACCGCGGCTCTTGAACTCGTTGACCACCTTGTTTACCGAGAGTTCTCGGCCCGATGAGGCCAGGCAACGCGCGAGGAAGCTGGTTGCGACCTGCGGGGTGCGAAGGTTGAAGCGCTCGATGACGTCCATGGCGACGGTGCGGTAGGCATACTCTTGCAGAAGCAGCATGCCGTCGGGCGCCGGCAGTGACAGGGGCGTGATGAACCCGCCGCGCAGGAGGTACGTGTTGAGGGCGTTTCTCAGGACTGCCTGGTCAGTTGAGGAGAACCCGTCTTCAGCGCGCATTGTTGCGCCAGTTGTATAGCGCACGTATTCCGAAAGCCCCATGGGGAAGAGTTCTCGGGACAATGACCTGCCTCTAAACTCGGATTTCAGCTCATGGGAGAGCATTTTCGAGGAAGAACCCGTGACGTATACCGTGGCCTTGGTCGAATCGATCAGGCGGCGAAGGAAAAGTCCCCAATCGGGAACCTCCTGAATCTCGTCGAAGAAAAGGAAGCAGCCCTGCTCCTTTGCATCTGGGTGCATGGCGAAGAAGGTGTCGACCACATCGCTGAGGAGCTCGGTCGTGTACGGCTTGAGGCGCTCGTCCTCGAAGTTGAAGTACAGGATGGACGCAGGCGCGTAACATGCATGCACGATGTCGTGCATCTCCTGGTAGAGGCGGTAGGTCTTGCCGCAGCGCCGCGTGCCCACAACGACCTGCGCGAGGTTGCCTCGCTCGGGTCGCTCGATGGGGGAGAGCGCGAGGTCGCGCGGGAATACCTCGGGGATTCCCTGCTGCTCGAAGTCGAGGATTTTCTCCTGCACCAACGTGTTGAACGGCATCACATTTTCCAATCTTGCAAAGTAGCTTTGCAAGAAACTATAAATCTTGCAGTCCTACTTTGCAAGATTCGAGAAATCTTGCAAGACAGGTTTGCAAGATTGGGGGTCGTGCAACAGAAAACCCCGCGCGCCTGCCGGTTGAACGACGGACGCGCGGGGTTTGTTGGGTGTCGTGCTTGTCTGGTCGGTGCTTGTTAGATTGCGCGGGCGGCCAGGTTGCCGGTGGCGATGGCCTCGGCGATGTTGTGGGGCTTGGCGGGGTCGACGAGGGCGTCGCCCACGGTGACGACCGTCATCTCGGAGCCCAGTGCGTCAGCGAGCGTGGTGTTTGCCGCAAGCTCGCAAGCCTCGATCACGGTGTCGCAGGCGATGGTGATGTCGCAGCCGGTGTCGCCGTTGATGGTGATCTCGCCCTCGCCCACGTTGGTCACGGTCGCGTTGGCCCACACGCGGGTGCCCTTGACGTAGAGCATCGGGAGCACGACCTCCTTGACATGGGCCGACTGGCCCTTGTCAAGCACAGCGGAAGGCTGATCCATGACGATGGTGACGTGCTTGCCCTGGGCGATGAGGTAGAACGCGGCGTCCACGGCCGGGGCACCGTAGCCCACGATGGTGACCTCGTTGCCAATCTCAGCAGTAAGGATATCCTCGATGGGCACCACGTTGGTCGAGCCGCTTGCGGCAAGGCCGGTGGGTACCACAACGCCGCCGGTTGCCTCAATCAGCACATCAGGGGCCTGAGAGCGCACAAAGTCAGCGTCGACCTCCTGGCCAGTGACAACGGTCACGCCGCAAACCTCCTGCTGGCGCTGCAGGTAGGAGTTGAGGTCGGCGATGTTCTCATGCTGGCCCTTGACCGCAGCGGCGAAGGGCAGCTTGCCGCCCAGGTAGCCCTGCTTCTCGTAGAGCGTGACGCTGTGCCCGCGCAGGGCCGCGATGCGTGCGGCCTCCATGCCGGCTGCGCCGCCGCCCACGACCATGACGTTCTTGGGGTCGCCGTCGAGCGCGGGCAGGGCGGGGCCATCGGGCATGGCGGGCGTGAAGGCGCGCATGCGCGTGGCGTTGACGCGGCAGTGCTCGTAGAAGTTGCCCTGCTCGTCGAAGTCGAAGTGGCAGTGCAGGCAGCGGTTGCACGGGCGAATCTCGTCAACCTTGCCTTCGCGCAGCTTGTTGATGTAGTCGGGGTCAGCGTAGAGCGGGCGGGTCATGTTGTAGAAGTCAACCTTGCCGTCCTGCAGGGCCTTCTCAAAGAAGTCCGGGGCATGAGCCGGGTCCATGTAGGTGACCGAGCCCACGGGGATGCTCACGGCCGCCTTGATCTTTGCGGCAACCTCGAGCATGAGGCCGCAGCCGGAGTGCGAACCGTCGAGCAGGCCCTCCCAGTGGCGGGCGAAGTCGAACTGCGTGGCGTAGCGGGTGTTGCCGTTGATGCCGTAGCCAGAGAAGTACAGGTCGCCGGCGAACTCGCAGGGGTGGTAGCCGTAAGGCCCGATGCGCACGTGCAGCGAGTCGGCGCCGGCCGCCTCGAACTGCTTGCACAGCTCGACGTTCTCCTCGACGGTCGTGAAGCCCTCGTCCTGGCCCAGGTTCACGTCGTTGGCCTCGATGCCGTTGATGAGGATCTGCACGGGGAAGTCCTCGCCGCAGGCGCTCTTGATGCCCTGGATGATCTCGCACACGAAGCGGGCGCGGTTCTCAAAGCTCTGCGGGCCGTACTCGTCCTCGCGGTGGTTGCGGTTGCGCGACAGGAACGCCTGGCCGATGTTGTTGCCGGCGGCGTTGAGCTCAACGGCGTCGAAGCCAGCGTCCTTGAGCATAACGGCCACGTCGATGAAGTCCTGCTGCACCTGCTTGACCTCGTCGAGCGTGAGGTCGTCAGCCTCGGCGCAGGCGAACTCGGGCGCCGTGGTGGCGTCGAAACCGCTGAAGGAAGCGCCCATGAGGCTCAGCTGGTAGCCGCACATGCCGCCCGCCTCGTGAACGGCGGCTGCCACCTGGTCGAGGATGGCGTTGCTTGCGTCGCGCACCTTGTAGGAGGCCGGGTAGTGGGGCATGAGGCTTGCGTAGTCCTCGACCCACACGAAGTCGCAGCCGCCCTTGATGAACTCGACATACTCGTCGATGATGCGCTCGTCGGTGACTTCGGGCAGGTAGAGCGAGCCGGCGGCCGACTTCACCATACGGTGGCTGAGCTCGAGCTTGCCGAGGTGCCAGGGCGAGAAGAGCGTCGTCTTGGTGAAGTCCTCGATGGAGTTGGAGCGCCAGTCGCTCGTGTCGTCGGGGTTGAGCTGGGCGAGCGTCTGATAGACGGCGGTCTTGTCCTGGGCTGCGGCCTCTGCGGGTGCGGCGGCCTCTGCGGCGGGCGCGGCAGGCTCGGCCAGCGCTGCGCCGGTGACGCTGAGTGCGCCGGCGGCAGCCGCGGCGGTGCCGGCGGCCTTGAAGAAGCCCCTACGCGAGATGTCTTGCTTCATGTGTATCCCATCCTCTCCCTTGGTGGATGCGAGCCGGGCATGCTCGGTATCGGTCGTGCATGCCCGGCTGGCGAAAGGCCTTCCCTGGGCCCTTCCCATGGCGTCCATAGTGGTGCGGATGGGGGCAAAACGCTTCACTGAAATTCAGTGAGGTTGTTAAAAAGGCTGGTAGATTGCCTATGTATTGGATGATTGGCTGGAGAAGCCCTCGACGTAGGCAACGAGTTCCTGGCGGGAGTGAACGCCGAGCTGCTCGTAGATGTGGCGCACGTGCGTCTGCACCGTGTTGCGCGAGAGGACCAGTTCTTCGGCGATGGCGGGCACGTTTCGGCCGCGCATGATGAGCACGAGCACTTCTCGCTCGCGCTGCGAAAGGTTGTGCGCGTCGCTCACGAGCTCGGCAGGCGATCTGTCGGGGCCTTGTTGGACTGCCGGGGTTTCAGCGGTGACGGGATTTTGCGCATCGGGTGCGGTGACGCCTTCCGGGGCGACCCGCCGCTTGCGCCGCGCGATGGCGTTATAGAGGGCGAAGGCGGCACAGGTGAGCAGATACACGAGCAAGAAGGTCGCGACGAGCATCTTGGATTCGCCGGCGATGTCGGCGTTCAGCAGGTTTGCCGAGAGCATGTCGGCCAGCACGCGGGCAAGCATCACGATGCCGGCCACGGTGCCATACGTGGCTTCGATGGCCAGGTGCCGTTCTTGCGCGGTTGTGACTCCGGCTTCCATGACGAGGTAAATCACGAGGAAGAAGCCGGCAGAACCCAGGGCCAGGGCCACGAGGTGTGCGCCTGGCCCCAGGGCGGAAGCGGCCAGGACGGCGGCGAAGAGCAGCGCGGTGAAGCCCAGTAGCACCGCGAGGACCGAGGGGGTGCGCTTGCAAACGAGCCATACCAAAGCGAGCAGCGCGGCTGTTGCGAGGTTCATTGTCGCGCTCATGATGAAGCGCGCGGGCAGCTCGAGGACGTCGACCATGAGCACGGTGTTTACGAGCGGCGCCACAAAGGTCAGCACGACGGCGGCCGCCAGCACGGCGGCAAGGTCGCTTAAGGCTCCGCGCAGGTCGGGGGAGGGTTGGGCGGTGGTTAGGGACGTGGGCGTGGGCGCCTCGGGGGCTTCCTGGACGGGAGTCTCTCCGTTTGGGATGGCTGCGACCGTTGTGGGGCATGCCTGAGGATTGAGAGCCGCCGCGGCCGCGGCGCTCGCGTGATGGTCCTTGCGCTTGCGGGCGAAGGGGCCGGGTGCTTGCGAAGCGGCGAGCGAGAGAGCAGCCTGCGCGGCGAACAGCGCGACAACGAGTCCTCGCAGGACGGGCTCGGGAGCGAGGCCGCTGGGAAGGTTGAGGACGGCCGAAAGAGCCGCCGCCGAGACGAGGGCGATATGCACTTGACGTGTGGGCAGGTCTTTGAGGCGCTCAAGCCAGAAGACGAACGCAATTGCCAGACAGATACCCGAAAGACATGAGGCGACGAGGAGCACAAGAGTAAACCAGGCATCTGCCTGCGTGTTTTCGAGGGCAAACGATGCGCACCAGGTGAGTGCGCACGCTATGAGGAGAGCTGCGAATGGCACGGGCGCGCATGCTGTCGCGCGCTTCCAAGATGATGCGCGCGGCAAGGCGGCGATTGCCCCGCGTATTCCCATGCCGATAAGGGCGAGTGCATTGGCGACGGAGGCTAGGGCACCTGCCTGCACAAACACCTCGGAGCGAGCGAAAGAGAACATCGTGCCGGGCGACCACACGGCAAGCCCGTACAGTACGATTGCCACGGCGAGCCCTACCGCGCAGAACAGCGAGACCGGGCAGATAGCGGCCGAGTGCGCTTCGTTATTCGTTTGCAACGACGGCCCCTCCCTCGTACTCTGCGTCCCTCCGACGTCCAAGTGGTCGATATTCGGCCCCTCGGTATCTAGCCGCCTATTGTAGCGCGGGTGCCACCTACGCAAAGCCCCCGGTTTTCGCAGCGCTCGAGAGTGGGCTTGCATGAATCGCAAAGCTAGCCCTCCATTTCAAGCGAAAACCCGCAGATAAGCGAGCGCGTTCTCGCACGGCGCAGCGCCCCCACCCCCGCAACGCCGCGTTGCACCCTGGGCCGATACTGCTGCTTTTCCATGGCGGGCTCCGAGTGCTTCAATGGCGACGTCAAGCCAGGGCGCGGACGGGGATGCTCGCGCACGTGGGGCTGATGGTGCGCCGTGCGCGCACGTGACCAGAAAAGGGGATTTTCATGGCACAGGTTTCTCATCTTGACCGTAGGTCGTTTCTTCAGGGGGCAGGCGCTGCGGCCGGTGTTCTCGCTGCAGGCGCTATGACGTCGGCCGCTCTGGCCGGCGAGGCTCAGGTCGGCAACGCTGCCGCTGCGCAGGCGGCCGCTGCTGCTAACCAGCAGATTGAGGACAACTCTGCCTGGATGGACCAGCTCACGTCGTGGCGCATCAAGCCCGAGGAGCCTACGGAGTTCGCCAACACCTACGAGGCGGATGTCGTGGTCGTGGGCGCCGGTCTTGCCGGCATCAACGCTTCGCGTGCCGCTGCCGAGGCAGGCGCAAGCGTCATCACGCTTGAGGATGGCCAGACGTTTGAGGTCCACGGCTTTGGCGTCGCCTCGCTCAATCCTAAGATGGCCGAGGACCAGGGCCTGCACAACGATCCTGTCGAGTATTTCCGCGAGTTCACGCGTCAGCATGGTATGCGCGTCAACGACGACCTTATTCGCACGTGGTGCGACGAGAGCGGCCCCGCGTTTGACTGGTGGGAAGAGATTCTGCCGCCGGCTTGCGACTATGACCCCAACTCGGAGGAGTACAAGACCTCCTACCGCTCGGTGCTTTACTGGCCCAGCGAGCCTGCCGAGAACTTTGAGGGTGAGCAATTCAAGCATTTCTCCGGCGGTATCGACTTCTGCTATGAGAGCTTCCGTTATGCCGGTCAGTGCATTGTGGACAAGTGCCTCGAGCTCGGTGTGGACTTTCATTATGAGACCACCGCGTACATGCTGACGCAGGACGCCGATGGGCAGGTCACGGGTGTTATCGCTCAGGATAAGGACGGCAACTACGAAAAGTATGTTGCCAAGAAGGGCGTTATCCTGTGCGCCGGCACGTACAGCCTCGCTCAGGACATGGTCAACGAGTTCCATGCCGACCAGGTGCTTCACGAGAATCGCAAGAGCGGCGACTTCATGTACATGAGTCTCATGCCTGGCACGGGTGCCGGCCAGCGCATGGCCATCTGGGCGGGTGCGGAGATGGAGCCGTGGCAGCAGCGCACGAGCATCTCCATGTCCGACTTCCATGCTACGCCCGGCCTGTCCATCAACCAGCTGGGCAAGCGCTGGCACAATGAGGATACCGAGATTTGGACGCGTGCAATCGAGCTTGAGAACCAGCCTGGGCGTTTTGCCTGGGAGGTCTTTGACAGTAACTGGATGGACCTGTTGCCGTACACGAGTCACGGCCACCTCGCGCTTGATCCGCTGAACGTTACGTTCTGGACCGTCCCTCCCGCAGGGTATTTCACTCGTCCTGACGGCACTCCTTCCGATGGCAAGATGCGCAAGGAAGAGATGATGGACGAAGACCTGCGTGCCGCTGTGGACGACCCCGAGGGCGTGAAGTTTGGCGGTTATGTCGAGTACCCCACCGGTGCCACCTACGCCGCAAGCACCCTTGAGGGCCTTGCTCAGATGATGTTCCCCGAAGACGAGGAGGCCCAGCAGAACTTCCTTGCCGAGGTGCAGGAGTACAACGCGATGTGCGACGCTGGCGCTGACACGCGTTACGGTAAGCGTGCCCAGCTCATGCGCAAGATCGACACGGCCCCCTTCTATTGCTCGGGCACGGGTCCTCGTGGCAACAGCTGGGTCGGCGAGGAAGGTGTCAGCGTCGATGGCAAGACGCTCGCGGTGCTGCGCGAGGGCACGGGCAAGCCGATCGGTCATCTCTGGGCAGCTGGTGCTTGCGTGGGTGGCCGCGCGGCGAACCAGTACGTCACGCCCATGAGCGGCATGAACCACGGCTTCTGCCTCACGCTGGGCAAGCTTGCCGGCGAGCATGCAGCGGAGGGTGTCGAGTAGGCGGCCCCGGCGTCTCGCAGAACCAAGACCCCTGTTTCCTGTTGGTGCATAATGTGAGAAGATAGCCACGTCGAATGAGGTCCGTCCCCCAATGGGGGACGGACCTTTGCTGCATGATTGGGCAAGGGGCCCAGCCTGCATGTTTAACGGGGGGGTGGCGAGTGGACATTCGTGCGCTTGAGGCGTTTTGTCGCACATGTGAGACGGGCTCGTTCAGTCGTGCCTGTGAAGGTGTCTTTATCTCGCGCCAGGCGCTGAGCCGAACCATTCAAACGCTTGAGCGCGAGGTGGGGTCACCACTTTTTGTGCGCTGTGCCGGCGGGGTGCAGCCTACCGAGCTCGCGCACATGATAGAACCCCACGCGCGCCGCATACTCGATGAGTACGAGGCTATTAAGACCGACATACGTCGCTATGAGCGGGGGCTTACGGGCACTCTCACGTTGGCAATCGAGCCGAATGCCGTCATGACCCTGCCTACGGGCGTGCTGGGTGCGTATCGCAGTGCTCGCCCTGGCATATCCCTCAATTTAGTGACCACGTCGGGTTCATCGGCGCTTGAAAGCCTGACTTCGGGCGAGGTTGACGGCGTTGTTTCCATTCCCATGTGTGACGATTCGTTTGAGTATGCAAGTGTTTTGCGCGAGCCATTGTGCATTGTAATACATGCCGAACAACTGGGGGCTACCCAGGCAAATTCACCCGACGATTCAGCCTCTCAATCGGCATTAAACCAGCTCACTGGCAAGGTTTTATGCGGTGTGGCCCGCGAGCATCCTATCGAGGCCCAAATCTGCGGCTATCTGGCGCGACACGGTGTCTTTGTCACTATGTGTTATGACTACCCGAGTGCAATGCTTGCCCTTGAGGCCACGCGGGCTGGCTTGGGCGGCTGCATCATGACTGCTGCTGCAGCAAGTAGCTTTACGGCGGAGAGTGGCCTTGTTGCCGTGCGCCTCGATGCGCCCGATGCGGAGGGTTCCGATGACCCAGCGGGGCCGCCTCAATGGGAAGTTGGCGTCACGTATCGACGCGACTCTTCCAAGGCGCCCATGATTGCCGATCTGGTGACCTACCTGCGTGACGCATCGCATGCTGGGGGAGCGTAGTCGCATCTCGGCGTTGCCCGCGGCGTGCGGCAAGCTGTGTGGCGGCGTGCCTTGGGACCTGCGCAAATCAGTCGCATGCTTGTGTTGACGGTAGTTTCGGCGTCTTGCCGGGGTTTGAGTGGAGACCGGCCAGTAGCCCACGTGCCCGTTGGAGTCTGAACTGTCTCTCATCTCGTGAACAACGGAAGTAAAGTCCGAGAAATGGGAAGCTTTTCATGTTTGCCGGTTTGCGGCGCAAGCAAAACCCCGCGTGCCCACCGGTTGAGCGACGGGCGCGCGGGGCTTGTTGGTTGTCGTGCTTGCCTGGTCAGGCCGGCGTGCTTACGCCTGCGGCTCCCAGTCGGTGAGGCAGGAGTCGAGGCTCGCCTCGATGGAGGCGCGATTCATGTTGCGGCCGATCACGCAGAGCTTGGTCATGCGGTCGCCGCAGACGGTGTCCCAGTCGTCGAGCATCTTGGGGTTCTCCAGTAGGATCTGGGAGCGCTCCTCAGCCGGCGCGCTTGCCACGAAGTAGCCGTTGGGGGAGAGGCTCATCTGCTTTCCCGCCTGCTCAAAGAGGTAGCACATGTCGGGGTTGATGGCAGCCCACAGCATGCCCTTCGTGCGGATGATGCTGCTGGGCCAGGCATGGGCGAGCTCGTTGAACTTGTCGGCGTCAAACGGCTTGCGGCGCTCGTACACGAACGTCTCGATGCCGTATTCGAGCACTTCGGGGTCGTCGTGCTCCTCGGGGTGCTCCATGGCGTCGATCCAGGCGGCCGAATCGTAGGCGCGCTCGAAGTCGAAACGCCCCGTGTTCATGATCTCGTTGAGCGGTACATTGGACTGCGTGGCCTCCACGATCTTTGCGTCCTTCTGCAGGCTGCGTACGATGGCCTTGAGCTCGGCAATCTGCTCGGGCGTCACCTTGTCGCACTTGTTGAGCACGAGCGTGGTGCAAAACTCAATCTGCTGGATGAGCAGGCTTTCGATGTCGTCCTCGTCGATGTCGTCGGCCAAAAGGTCGCGCCCGCCGTGGAACTCGTCGTACATGCGCGCGCAGTCCACCACGGCGATGATATTGTCCAGGGCCAGCGGCGCATGCCCGCCGTAGCGGCTCTCGTCGCAGAAGTTCGAGATGGTGTAGGCAATCGGGATAGGCTCGCAGATGCCCGACGCCTCGATGATGATGTAGTCGAAGTCGCCCGAGTCGGCAATCTGGCCAAGCTGGCGGGTGAGGTCGTCGGAGAGCGTGCAGCAGAGGCACCCGTTCGTCATGGGAATGAGGTCGCCGTCTACCTGGGTGAGCCCGCCCTTCTGGATGAGCGAGGCGTCCACGTTGACCTCGCCGATGTCGTTGACGATGACGGCGGCACGGATGCCCTCCTCATTTTGAAGGATATGGTTGAGAAGCGTGGTCTTGCCGGCCCCGAGGTAGCCGGTGAGCAGGGCGATCTTCGTCTGCTTGCGGGTCTTGGTCATGCTTTCGTGCTCCCTTGCGCTATGCGCCGCGTACCTGCGCGCGGCTTTGGTGTACAGACGGCGCATTATATCCCCCATGCGTGTGGAGGCGAGGTGTACAAGGAGCGGGAAAGGGGTCGATTCGAGGGTGTTGTACCCTAGCGCGTCCGATGGGGGTAGCGGTATGCCACGGTGAGGCCGCCGTCCCAGTCGTCGCCTGCAGGGCCTGCCGGAGTCACGCGGGCCTCGACGTCGTACACCTCGCGGATGCGCTCGGACGTCACGACTTCTTCCACCGGACCTGAAGCCACAACAGAGCCCGCTTTCATGAGGCACACGCGGTCGACGAATCTGCTTGCCATGGCGAGGTCGTGCAGGGCGGCCAGGCAGCTCACGCCCAGGTCACGTGCTATGGCGAGTGTCTGCAGCTGGTGCTTGATATCCAGGTGGTTCGTCGGTTCGTCCAAGATGAGGAATTCTGGCTTTTGCGCCAGCGCACGCGCCAAGATGACGCGCTGCTTCTCCCCGCCCGACAACGATGCGAACGAGCGGTCGGCAAAGTGAGCCATGTCTACCATATCAAGGGATTGAGCGACAATCTCCTGATCGGAATCCGTCTCGCGTGCGAGCATGCCCATGTGGGGCGCACGGCCCATGAGCACTACCTCGCGCACCGTGAAGTCGAAGGCGATGTCGTTGAACTGGCTCACAACGGCCACCCGGCGTGCGAACTCCTTTTGGGCGATCGTACGTTCATCTTGGCCATCCCACAGAATCTGGCCGGAGTATTTCCTGTTCAGACGATATATCGCCCGCAGTGTTGTGGACTTGCCGCAACCGTTGGGGCCGAGCATGCCCACGAACTCGCCGTCGCCCACGGTGAGCGACACGTCGGAAACGATTGGCTTGCGGTGGATGGCCACCGAAAGGTTGCGCACCTCGAGTTGCATGACGGTTCCCCCTCAGTTGCCTTTGAAGCTGTAATTGCGCGCCACCATGATGTAGACGAAGAACGGGGCGCCGATGAGTGCGGTCAGGATGCCGATGGGCACCTCGGAGTTGACGATGAGCGTGCGCGCCGCCGCATCGGCCCACAGCATGAACACCGCCCCGATGAGCACGGCGGCCGGGATGAGACGTCGATGGTCTGAACCCACAAGCGAGCGGGCGATGTGGGGGATCATGAGGCCCACGAAGCCGATGGTGCCCACAGCGGACACCATGCACCCCACAAGCAGGGCGGATACGACCAGGTACACCCAGCGCCTTCGCGCTGTGTTCAAGCCAAGCGTCGTGGCGGCCTCGTCGCCCATGAGCAGGATGTTGAGCGAACGGAACTGTGTGAGGAAGAAGAGCGTGCCGGCCAGCACCACGCCCAGCACGAGCCAGACGTTGTCCCAGCCGGCCCGCGTGAGCGACCCCATCGTCCAAAACTTGAGGTCAAGCATACCCTGCGCGTCGGCCGCCACGGTGATGATGAAGTTAGACAAGGCCGTGAACAGGGCGTTTAGTATCATGCCGGACAAAACGAGCTTGCTTGTGGTCATCTTGCCGCCGGCAGAGGCCAGAAGTAGCACGCCGACGGTTGCCACAATCGAGCCCAAAAACGAGAAGAACGAGACTGACCCCACACCGTCCACTAGGGCAATCGAGCCGGCACCGCACATGATGGCGAGCGTGGCGCCGAAGCTGGCACCTGAGGAAATACCCAGGATATAGGGCTCTGCCAGGGTGTTTTGCACGCTTGCCTGCATGACGACGCCCGCCAGCGCAAGGCCAGCGCCTACGGCGGCACCCAGCAGGATGCGCGGAAAACGCAGACGCCAGATGATGTTGTCGGTGGACACGCCGATGTGACCGTCATTGGGCAGGGGTGTGCCGAACAGGTGGTTTGTCAGAATGGCGAACGCGTCGGGAAGGGAGACGTCGATTGCCCCCAAGCATGATGTCGCGACCATGCTGGCGAGCAGCCCGCACACGAGCACACAGATGAATGCCCGGAACGGGCCGCTGCGCCTCAGCATGTGTTCCCCTTAGGCCTGCGGGTACAGGACGTCGAGGATCTTCTCGGCCGAGTCGAACACGCGCGGGGATGCGTCCATAAACTCGGCGTAAGGAATCTCGACGATCTTCTTGTTGGCGACGGCGGGGACCTCCTGCACGGAGGGCTCGGCGTAGATGGTGTCGAGCACGAGCGGATCGGTGTCAGCGTTGCGGTTGGCGGTGATGTAGAGGATGACGTCGGGGTTGAAGGCGACGAGATTCTCGTAGGTGAGGCCCGAGGCGCTCTCGGTGGACGCCATGGTGGCACCCATGGCCTCGATCATGTTGAACTGCAGGCTGGCGCCGGTTTTGCCGCCGAATGTGCCGAACGTGCCGTCCTTGAAGTTGGTCATGATGAGCACGCTCTGGGCGGCTTCGGCTGCCGCGGCTGCCTCGGCAACACGGGACTCAATGGCGGCAAGGCGATCTTGCAGGTCGTTTACCAGGTCGGATGCGGCCTCCTGGGCGTCGAAAACCTCGGCGACGTTCTTGATGTCGTCCACGATGCCCTGCAGCGTGGGGTTCATCTTTGCCGAGGTGGCGGGCTGGATGTAGACGTTGATGCCCATCTCGTTGTAGTCGGCGGCGCTCGTCTGGCCGTCCTTGTTGAACGTCATGGCGCGGCCCATGACCACCTCGGGGCCCACGCCCACGATCGTCTCGCGGGAGAGGGTCTTCTTGTCGCCGAGCTGGGGAATCTGCGCGTAGGCGTCGGCCACGGTCTCGGGCATCGTCGCCTCGGGCGTCACGGTGCCCACGACGCGATCGGCGAGGCCGAGCAGGCACATGATCTCGGCCATCGAGTCGGTCAGAGTGACGGCCGTGGCCGGGGCGGCCTCGAAGGTCTGCTCGAACTCGGTGCCTTCGCCGTCTACCAGAGCGAGGGTGAGGGGATAGGCGGTTGCGGCAGGCACGTAGGGCTCGGTGGAAATTGCCTGCTCAGCAGGGGCTTCGGTGGTTGCGCCCGATTCCTCGACGGGCTTGGCGTCATCGGCCCAGGCCGTGCGGGCCGAAGCGGCTGCGAAAACGGGCAGGGCGAAGGCCAGGCCGGCGGCTGCGGCAAACTGGCGGCGGTTCATGCAAAGACGATCCATGTACATCCATCCTTTCGTGGTGGCGGGCGCAGTCTGCGCGGGCATTCCGGCGGAATCCCTCAAGCAGACGTGCCTCGATGTGACAAAGGAATCTTTATCTAACTTATGAAAGTTGAACATAGCATACTCTTTAATCCATGGACAAATCAGACGGCTACCATAAACTGAACTCATCAGCTACCATCACATGTTATGGAAGGCTTACTCATGAATGCACACCCATCGGCACTGGAGCTGCGGCGCGCCTACGCCCAGCGGCCCTTCAGCGTGTTTGCCGTCAGCCGCCAAGTCAAGCTTCCTGGTGAATGTGCGCGTTACTCAACCATTCACTCGGCGATGATCTTCCCCGTGCGGGGTCGAGCGCGATTTGCCCTGGGTGGGGAGTGTCTGGAGGGCCGCCGCGGCGTGGTCTTGCATGGCTGCCCGCACAAAGACCTGCTGTTCGAGGCTGTGGGCACCGAGCCGTTTGAACACATCAACGTGTACTATGAGGCCAACAGCGACGAGACGGGCGACCCGCACCACTGGATGATGCGACCCTTTGACTTTGTACCCGACAACTACGACGAGCTCATGGCGCGTGTCGAGGCCCTCGAGGCGCTCAATGCGGCCGCAACGCTTGACAGTCGCCTCAATCAGATTGTGGGCGCCACCAACCTTCTGCGCACGATGTTCGACCCCTCGCCTCGCACGCGGGCCGACGAGCGCATGGCGCGGGCCCGTGCATATATCGAGACGCACTTTGCCGAGCCGCTATGCCTGGACGACCTGGCTGCGCGCTATGGCATGGGGGCCCAGCGTTTTTCATACTGCTTTGCGCGGGCTCATCGCGTGCGGCCCATGAACCTGCTCATCTCCCTGCGCCTTGAGCAGGCCATGCGCCTGCTGCAGACCGACATGCGCGTGAAAGACGTGGCCCATGCCGTCGGTTACGACGACCCCCTGTACTTCAGCCGCCTGTTCAAGCGGCATTACGGCTGCTCGCCGAGCGAGGCCCGCAGGGACGTCGAGCAAGGCGCGGCCGCAGGGCTGAGGGACGATGGCTGATGGGGGAGTGCCTTGCCACAGAAGTGAGACAAATCGATAGACTTGAAAAGGAGAGCTGGTAGATATGCCAATTGTTGACAATGAAGACGAGCGCGAAGGAATCTCGTCCCTTGCGATTATGCATGAGGTGATTGCGGGGGTTTCCTGCGTTGTGGCGCGTTCGAGCGGCAGTGCCTCTGCGCCCGGCGCGCTTGTGGTTCTCGACGGGACGCGCGTGCTGCGCCGTGTGGATCGCCTGGTTGCCGAGGGCAGGCTCGACCCAGCATGCTTGCCGCTTATGGTGGGCATTGACCCCGACCCCGCCGACCGCGGCCTTGCGCAGTATACCCCCTGGTCACACCCGGCTTACAAGCCTGGCGCACCTGATTTCGGCGGCAGTGCCGAGGTGTTTTTGGCGGATACGGTGCTACCGGTGGCTACGGCGTTGCGACGCCAAAACCCCGAGGGGCCCATCGGCTTGCTTGGTTACTCGCTTGCTGGTTTATTCTGTCTGTTCGCCATGCTTAACACCGATGTGTTCTCAACGTATCTTCTCGCAAGCCCTAGCACGTGGTATCCAGGCATCGTGAACCGTGTCGCCCGGACGCCCCTGGCGTGCGACCCCCGTGTCGTTGTGGCTTGCGGTGCCAACGAGGGTCTCGACCATCCCGAGCCTATCGCCGGCATCCGCCAGGATACTGACCGTCTCGTCGCGAGCCTCTCGGAGCGCCTGACATGCCGGCCGGTCGTCGTTATTGACGAACTCGACCATCACCGGGGCCTCGCCGCCCGTCTTCAGGCCCTCCTCGAGCGCTGGGGGTAGGAGTCGGCGACAGGCATCTCCGCCCGCAACGATAAGGCTTGTAACGCTCGATAGAATGGCCCGAGTCCGTTATGGTCGGTTACTTGTGCGCTCACCCGAATAAGCCTGAGTCCGTTACGGGCGATTATCCGCGCTTGCCTGAATATGCCTGAGCCTGTTACAGGCGATTACCTGCGCGCTTGCTAGAATATGGCCAAATCCGCCGCAGGCGATTGCCTACGCACACCGAGGAGAGGCCTATGAACATCGAGCTTGCCCTTGCGAACCTGAAGCGCCATGGTTTTGACGCCGTGTATTTCGAAACCGCTGCTCGGGCGGCTGAGTATGTCGCCGGCGAGCTGAAAGGTCTGTCGGTGGGCATCGGCGGCAGCAAGACTGTCGAGGCCATGGGATTGTATGAGACCCTTGCCGAGCAGGGCGAGGTATATTGGCATTGGAAGCAACCCACTGTCGAGGAGCGTGAGCGCGCCGCGCATGCCCAGACGTACCTGAGCTCGGCAAACGGCATCTCCGAGACGGGCGAGATCGTAAACATCGACGGTATGGGCAATCGTGTGGCCTCTACCATCTACGGCCATGACCGCGTTGTGTTCGTCGCCGGCATCAACAAGCTCGCCCCCAACTTGCATGCGGCGATCGCCAGGGCCAAGAACATCGCCTCCCCGCTCAACGCGCGCAGGTTCGGCAAGCAGACGCCCTGCGTCCTCAGCGAGCCCATGCGTTGCCACGACTGCGACTGCGCTGACCGCATCTGCCGCGCCACCGTCATCCTCGACCGCAAGCCCATGGGCATCGCCCGCATGGACGTCGTCCTCATCGGCGAGGAGCTGGGGTATTAAGAGGACGAACCGGGGGCGACGACCCAGCGAGAAAGCCTGAAGAATGGAGGCGCGCGTCAGAGTCAGCGGCCTCATGGGGGGGATGAAAGAGCGGGCGTGAGTGGTTCAGGCCAGCCGTTCCGCAGGTAGCCAGGGCCGCCGGTTGAGGTTTCAAACGGGAAGGCCCCGCAGGAGCGCCGATGCTCGGCTTGCCTGCGGGGCCTTTGCAGAGAGCCCTCAGGGGGATGGAGCTCTTAGGCGCTTACTCTACGCCGGCGCAGATGCGGCCCGCGAGATAGCCCTGGGTAAGGGCCTGGCCATGGCTGTTGCCAGGCACGTTGATGGGGTAGTCGACCTCGGCTGTGCCGCCGGAGGTGTTGCCCACGGCATAGAGGCCGGGGATGGGGTTGCCGTCGACGTCGAGGCACTGGAAGTTGGCGTCGATGACAGCGCCGCCGCACACTACGAGAAGAACCGCGCCCACCTTAGAGGCATGGAACGGAGGCGTGTCGCAGGGGAAGAGCAGCTCAGGGCGCTTGCAGAAGTCGGTGTCGACGCCAGAAGCGCAAATCTCGTTGTAGTGATTCACGGTCTCGACGAGCTTATCGGCAGGAACGCCAATCTTCTCGGCGAGCTCTTCGAGCGTGTCGGCCGTCTCATAGGTAGAACCGTCGGCATCGATCAGCGACTGCGTGTAGTAGTCAATCGTGGTCTGGTAATCCGACTCGCCCTTGTAGCGGAACATATCCCAGAACATGCCGCCGCCGTAGGGGAAGGAGGCCATGAGGTCCTCGGGCCAGCTGGAGTCGAAGATGGACCAGGCACAGTCATCTGCCGTGTTCTGCATAATCTGCAGCGAGCGAGCCTGGACCCAGGTGCCCTCGTTGAAGAAGCGCTCGCCCTTCTCGTTAACGTACAGGAAGGGGCCCTCGAGCTGGTTGGAGGACGCGTCAGACCAGCGCTGGGGGTGCAGTGCGGTTGCGAAGGGCGCACGGCCCATGTGACCGCCGGCCCACAGAATCATCTTGTGGCCATCACCGGTGTTGGCACCGGCAGGGGTGTACACGCTGGGGATGGAGATGCCTTCGGGGCAGTAGTAACGCATCATTTCCTCGGAGCCGCCGATGTCGCCGGTGGCCATGATGACCTTCGGGGCGTTGATCTGCTTGTAGCCCTCTTCGTCAAGGACGATGGCACCGGTTACTGCGCCAGATTCGTCCTGGAGCAGATACTGGGCGGGGCA
Organism: uncultured Coriobacteriaceae bacterium; assembly: GCA_900539345.1. Lineage (GTDB taxonomy): Bacteria > Actinomycetota > Coriobacteriia > Coriobacteriales > UMGS124 > UMGS124. The sequence continues at coordinate 17,928 of UQBS01000032.1, forward strand.
CTCGAACATGAACTCGGCGCCTGCCGCCATTGCCTCGATGGACTGGACGTCGGCGGCAACGAAGGAGGCATAGGGCTGGTTGATGTCGGAGTCGTCGGTGGCGCTCATGCAGACGTAGCCGGGCTCGTCGGGCAGGAGCTCATGACGGCTGTAGCCGTCCCAGATTCCCATGAAGCACTTGTGCTTCTCGCCGGCCTCGCACAGCCAGTCGGCGGCTTCGCCAGAGCGATACATGTATTTGGCAACGAGAGCCTCGTTCAGACGGTTGCCACAGGTCTGCATCCAGCGGAACTCAGCTGCGGGGATGTCCTTGACGGTACCGTCCTCAAAAGAGCAGGACAGCTTGGAGTTGATGGTGCCAGCGCCAGCACCACGGCAAGAAGGCTGGTGCATCTTTTCAACGCAGATGACCTTGGCGCCTCCCTCGGCGGCGGCACGGGCGGCGGAGGTGCCAGCAAGGCCTGCGCCGATGACGAGGACGTCACAGTCGAGGGTGGCGACAATCTGATCGGCGGCCACGGGCTCGGGGGCGGTCATGAACGAGGGGGCCTCGGAGGTATAGCCGAAGTAGTCCTGCTTGCTGACGAGGGCCTCGCCGGTGACAAAACCGCCGGCGGCCTGTACCTCTTCCTCGGCGAGGGCGGGGGTGGCGGCTGCGGCGACTGCTGCCGCTGCGGTTGCGGCGATGGCGCTGCGCCTGGTCATCTCAAGAGCCATGTGATTCCTCCTCAATGGTTTTGCCCGGGCCTTCCCTGGCCCGGTTGACGTCGTATAAGGTACGAGTTGGGTTTGAAGATGGGAGCCAACGTTTTGGTTCCAATGCGAACCGGATAGGCATGTGTTAACAAAATTCCAGGTAGAGATGCTCATATCGAACGGGCGGACAGTCTGGTTCCGAATTGAACCGTTTGGTTGCCGCCTTGCCCGATGCCATGTCTTTGCCCAGAAGGCATTGCGGTCGAGCTACGCATATAATGTGTTCGCGACCGCCTTGCCCGTGCGCGGATTGGCCTGTTGTGGGGGTTGTGATTGGAGGAGCATGGACACAAAAAACTACCTATACCTGCTGAGCATCGAGCGATTTCGCAGCGTGTCTCGTGCGGCTAAAGAGCTTGGTATTACACCGCAAGGCTTGGCGCGTGCCGTGCGGCGCATGGAAGAAGAGCTTTCCTGCATCATGTACGAAGGGGCGCTCGGAGCCTCTGATTTGACGGAGCAGGGAAAGTGCGTTCTTGAGCATGGGCAGGCGATTGTGGACGAAGAGAGGGGCATGCGCTGCGCGCTCGACGCCATCAATGCCCATGCCTCCAATGTCATTCGCTTGGGTTGCTCGATGGGGGTATTGGGCTACCTGGGCGAAGGGGCACTGTATGCATTCAACCAATCGCAGGACTGCCAGATATATGTGAGTGACGAGTTGCCGGATAGTGAGTGCGAGCGGTGCCTTGCTGAGGGAAAGTGCGACTACGCGTTGCTTATTAACCCCCCGGACCCCGCGTTTGCATCGATACCCCTGGTCAATGACTACCAGTTTGTATGGGTGAATAGGACTGACGGGCTCGCAGATGCACGGGAGGTAACGCTTGCCGATCTTGACGGACGCACGGTTTACAGCGTCAATGACGATTACCGCAATACTGGCTATCTCATGAAGCTCTGCGCAGATGCTGGGGTTAAGCCGACTTTTCGTTTTACAAGCGAAATGATGCGCGTATATGAGTGTGCGCGCGCCGGTATGGGCCTGGGGCTTACATGTCGCAATCATGTTGAAGCGACCTCGGAATCGCAAAGGACCGTTGGTTTGCCCCTGCGAGCTCTGCCCTGGGGCTTCTCGCTCTGCTACCGACGCGATCACGTACCCACTCCAGCCGAGGCCGAGTTCATGGACTACATGAGGTCCCTTCGCAGAGATTATGAGTAGGCAATCGAGAAAGACGAGGTCATTGCCGTGAAAGTGTATATCGCGGGGTTCGATGTGTTTGCTGGAGACGCGGACGTGCGGCGGGTTCGGGCGATTGAGGCTTGCCGCGCCCGTGGCCTGGTGCCTCTGCACCCGCTCGACAACGAGGCCCAGACGGCGCGAGACATCTACGAGGGCAATGTCGCGCTCATCCGCGAGGCAGATGTTGTCGTCGCGAACCTCAACCCATTCCGGGGGCCTTGCGAGCCCGATGCGGGCACAGCTTTCGAGGTGGGGTTCGCCCGCGCCCTCGACAAGCCCGTCTGGGCATATGCCGACGACGTTTCTTCGATGCGCGAGCGCATGGGTGCGACCGATGCGTGCGGCTACAACGTCGAGGATTTCGACCTTCCCATGAACCTCATGCTTGCCGAATCGGTCACGCTGGTACAAGGCTCTTTCGAGGATTGTCTTGACGAGCTTGTTCGCCAAGCCGGTGTGGCCCAAGCGTAGAAATAACCGCCGCGAGACCGCACTTGCTGTTCATGATAGAAGGATGGCTCTCGAGGGCGGCAAAACGTTGCAGAATAGCGAGCTGACTCTTGCCGCTCGCTCATTCTTGATGAGGAGTGTCCATGCCTGCACGTGCCAAGTCGCCTGAGGAGTTTGCACATGAGCTGGAGCAGGTTGCTCCCGACGTCGAGTTGCTCGGCGAGTACGCGAACGCCCGCACGAAGGTTGCCTGCCGGTGTCGTACATGCGGGCACGAGTGGGACGCCGTGCCAAACCACCTGCTGCGCGGCGTAGGGTGTCCCGAATGTGCAGGCACGGCCCGCGTGACGCCCGAGTCTTTCGCCGCACGAGCCGCCACCATCGCGCCCAATGTCGAGCTTCTCGGTTCTTACGCGAACGCCCGCACACGCATCGATTGTCGCTGCCGCATATGCGGCCACACCTGGTCTCCCTACCCCAAGAGCCTTTTGCAAGGCTACAGCTGCCCCGAATGCGGCAAACGGAAGAGCCTCGAGAGCCGCCAGGCTGGCAAGTCAGAGTGACGGGGGACAGGCTCGGTCTGCCATGGAGCACACGGTCTACGAATGACACAAAGGGACGGGCGCAATTCGTCACCCGCTGGCAGGAAATTGAGTTTCGGAGTAGTCCTGAGGCCTCCGCGGGCAGCGAAACGAGTTTCGGAGTAATGATCTCTGAACGAGGGAGCCACTCGATCCTGCATGGCGACAAATTCTGTTGTTAAAACAACAGAATAGATGGCGAATGTCCCTTTTAAGTCCTCAGATTCTCCTGAAAGAGGTCCCCAAGGCGCGCAAAGGGCGTTTTGACTACTCCGAAACTCGTTTGTCTGCCAATGGGCTCGGGAAAACTACTCCCAAACTCGTTTTGCTGCCATTTTGGGTCTGCTTTCACAGGCTTTGCGAGCCTGTTAGCCCTTCAAATTACCGGCAGGGATGTGATGAATGGGGGCATGCTCTGCCAAGAGGTCGCGTGCCTAAAGTGCACAGACAGGGAACCTGCTTTACCCCAACCTCGCCAGCTCCAGCTTCCCCTTCAGCCCCGTTGCTTCCACGGGCACGTACAGCCGCGTGTAGACTTTGCCGCGCACGGGCAGAACGCACGGGGCCACGATGGCGCCGGATTGGCGCAGGCCGTGTGCGAGCAGGAAGTCGGCGATGCGCGTGCGCACGGCGCCGCCTCGGTCGAAGCCCGGGATCTTGTCCTCGTCGTCGGAGTACGGCAGGCTCACGCACGCGCAGCCGAGGAATCGCGCCGGCTCTTCATCCACCAGGTCCAAGTCGGGCATGAGGTCGCGGTATCGTGCGGGGATGGCGCGGCCCCAGCGCGTTTCGACCTGGGCGGGATTGCTTGCGTCCACGTCGAGCACGGCGGCAAATGATGAGACAGGCATGCCTTCCAGCAGGGAGTCCTGTGCACGGTTCGCCACAAACCTGTCGTAGCCGCCTTCGCACCCGTCGTAATAGATGAACCATTCATCAGCCTTCTCAAGACGTGGGGCCGCATCGGGGTTGGCTACCACCTCGCGCAACAGGGCGAATCTCTCATGGGCGGCCTGCGCCCACTTGAGCTGTAGTTCACTGCGCCCTAGACAGTCGTCGACGAACCCCTGGGCATCGACAGGAGCGTCGACCAATGTCTCTTTTGCGTGCTGTACCTGGTATCCGGCATTCTTGAGCATGACGCACTCAACGACGCGGAACACGTCGGCATTGGAATAGGTGCGATAGTTCGATTCCGGGTCGCGCTGGGGGCTTACCAGGCCGAGCTGCTCGTAGTAGCGCAGCGTTCCGCGCGATATGCCAAGCGCCGACATCAAGACGTTGGTGCTGTACGACTTCCCCTGTGCGCTGTCTTGCATGACGTCCCCTCAAGTTGCCCGCCGTGTCGTCTCATGCGAAAGCGGCGGGTCCCGCGCTGGCAGGGCCCGCCGCTGCTTGCATCAAACTGTAGCGCAACTGGGGAGAGGTTGCGGCACCCGTTTTAGGGTGTTCGGGCTATGCGACGCCCTTTGCAGCGTTCTCGCCGGCAATCTTGCCGAAGACAAGGCACTCGCCCACGTTGCCGGTGCCCTGGTAGTAGAACGCGTTCACGCCGCCGAGTTCGCCGGCGCTGAACAGGTTGGGAATCGGCTGACCGTCGGTGCCCATGACCTGGGCCTTGGCGTTGCGGCGCGGGCCGCCCTGGGTGTTGAGCATTGCGGGCTGCAGAGGCAGGGCGTAGAGCGTTCCCTCGAAGGCACGCATGGTTTCGGCTGGGCGGTCGTACTCGATGTCCTCGCCGCTCTCTGCGTAACCGTTGAAGCGCGCGATGGTCTTGGTGAGGATGTCGGGGTCGGCGCCGATGGCCTCGGCCAGGCCAGCCGCATCGCTTGCGGAAACGATCTTCTCGTCAACGTTTGCGGGCATCTTGTCGAGCTCCTCGAGCAGGGCCTTCTGCTCCTCGTCGAACACCATCCAGGGACGGTAGCACTGGTTGGGAATACGCCAGGTGCCGTGGCTGTACACATGACCGTGACGGTCGATGTAATCCTCGCGGAAGAAGCGAGAACCATCTTCGGCCACACAGATGAGGGCACCGTGCGTTGCGGGCTCAAATCCGCTCGACATGAAGAGCTGGCAGCGCTCGCCCTCTTCGACCTCATAGGAGTTGGCGCCGAGCATGCCCAGACCCTCGTAGTTGTGCATGTGCCACAGGTCCGCGCCGACTTCGATGCCCATGCGCACGCCGTCGCCGAAGTTGTGCAGGCCGCCGATGGGGGCCATGCGCGGGATGCCCAGGTAGTCCTGAATCATCTGCTCGTTGCACTCGAAGCCGCCGCAGGCGAGGACAACGCCGGAGTTCGCGCCGATGCGCAGCTCGGAGCCCTCGTGCTCGACGACGACACCCAGGATAGCCTTTGTCTCGGGGTCCTGAATGAGGTGCTTGGCCGGGGACTCGAGCCACACGGTGATGTTGTCGGCCTGGCTTTCGACGCCGTCCTGTACGGTGGCGTACATGAAGCCGTCGAAGCACACGTCGTGCGCGGTCACTGCGTCGACCGACTCGGCGTTCTCAAGCTCGGGGTACTCGGGGCACACCCATTCGTAGATGGCTGCAATGTCCAGGCCGGCCGTGGGACCGTCGTTCTTGTGCTCTGCGGCGTACTCGCTCCAGATGCAGGGCTCCTCGGCGCCCAGCTCGCGGAAGATGTCGGGCGTGGTAGCCAGACCCTCGGCGTAGGTGCGCACGACCTCGTCGTCCTGGTCCATCTTCCAGCCGAGATTGTGCAGATAGCGCTCGAGCGAGTCGACGTTCTCGGTGTACATGGCAATCTGGCCGCAGAAGCGGGAGTTGCCGCCCTCTTCGCCTTCGGGGGCGGAGTCAACAAGCAGGACCTTTGCGCCGTTCTTGGCGGCATAGAATGCCGCCGTGCCGCCGGCGGCACCGTAGCCGACGACGACGACATCGTACGTCTCATCGAAGCCGGCTGCCTCATCGGCGAGGGCAGCCGTTGTCAGCGTGGCCCCGGCGGCCAGTGCAGCGGTTCCTCCAGCTGCGGCGATGAAGCTGCGACGGGTGACGGAAGCGTTGGAAGACATGTGGTACCTCCTTGGCTCGTGCTCTTGCGCCTTGCTCGCCCCTCAGCGTGCTTTAGCAAGAGCGTTTCGGATGCCCCTTCGCATCCGGCTGACTCAAGCGTGTTTTGGCTAGGCTAGCCAAGTCAAGGAGAAAAAAGATGCCTGGTAGATATGGACGTCTGCCATTCAAGCCCCGGTTGGGTCGGCTACGGTAGCCAAGGGCATGCGCTCAAAACGGCCAAGCCCGGCTACGCTAGCCGGGTGGCCGACGGCGAAAGGATGGGCACAATTCGTCGTTTGCTGGCAGGAAACTGGGTTTCGGTGCAGTTCCGAAGGACCCGTTGGCAGCGAAACGAGTTTCGGAGTAATGGCTTCTGAACGAGAGGGCCACTCGGCTCTGCGTGGAGAGAAATTCTGTTGTTAAAACAACAGAATAGATAATGAATGCCCTGTCCAGGGCCTCGGATTCATCTGGAAAAGACTCCCGGGGGCCACAGGGAGCGTTTTGACTGCACCGAAACCCGTTTCGCTGCCAATACACTCGCCAAAACTGCACCGAAACCCGTTTGTCTGCCGCCGGGGGCGCCTGTACTGCACCGAAACTCGTTTCGCTGCCAATGATGGGGCGGCGCACTCAAGGGATGACGCAAGGGGACGGGTGCAATTCGTCGTTTGCTGCCGAGGCCACGCGATATGGTTGGGCGCGGCGTGCCGTTTAGCGTGCCAGCGATGCCCCCATGGTTTCGAGCAGGTCGAACCGTTGGGATGCAGTGAGGCTTTCGATGGGCGGGCGGACGCGCGCGCGGAGAGACTGCTCGTCTTCGCGCAGGGGGTTGCGCACGATTGCCTCGAAATCAGCCGACTTGGCCACGTACAGGTCAAAGTCGCAGGCGTTTTCGTACAGGAAACCGTCAAGGCGGCTGCGCGCACCTGCGCCCAGGCCAAGCACGTCGGCGCCTGCACGCATGAGCGGACCGAACACACCCGACGCCGGGGCGAGTCCTGACTTGGCAAAGTCGCCAGGTGCAATCTCGGTATAGCCTCGCTCGCCGAGAATATGTTGTGCCTGCTCATAGAAGGCACGTCGGGTTTCGGGCGAGGGCAGGGGAGCGGCGGGGGCGTCTCCTTGCGCCGTGTTCGCCTCGCCGGTTTGAGCAGCGGTCCACGCCTTGTCGCTTGCGGCATCTACCAGGGGCCTGATGCTGATCTGGGGTGCATCGACGCCTGCCAAGGTGAGAAGCGTGCGTTTCCAGCTTGCTACGGTCTGCCCCGGGACGCCGTACAACACCTCGAAGTTCACGTTAGCCATGTGGAACTTTTCAAGGAAGAGCAGCGCGTTTTGAAGCTGCTCACGGCTATGGCGGGCCCCGAGTGCGGTGAGCTCGGCATCGTCGCAGGACAGCGCCGCAAGGTTGACGCGCGTGATGCCGCAGCTCGTCCAGTCGGTGAGGCTGGGCGTGCACACGGTCAACGGTTCCACATCAATGGAAATCTCCGCCCCCGGTGCCAGGGTGAGCGTTTTTTTAATCTGTCGCACCAGGTGACAGACCTTGTCGGCACTCATGATGCTTGCCCCGCCCGAGAGACGCACGGCCGAGACGGGTCGCGCACGCACTTCGTCGTCGAGAGAGGCGAGCTCGGCCTCCAGCGCGTCCACGTAGGCAGCCTTCGCGGCATGGTTGCCCGTGAACGGTCGGCTCGGGCCGTACTTGGGCGTGGACAGCGTGAAGGGAAACGCCACATCGACGACAAGCTTGTCAGTAGCAGGGGCAATGCATGCATCCATGGTGTGCGTCCAATCGAAACGAGGCAATCGCAATCAAGAAGAAAAGCCCCGCCCGCCAAAAAGCCGCGCGGGCGGGGCTCCAATCAATCGTACATCAGCTCAGCGAACGAGGTTCCGCAACCCGCTAAAAGCAGGTTCTCACGCGCAAGGCGTCGGGAGGCGACGTGTACTGGAGTACTCTGGCCTCCCGACACGGAGCGCTCTTTGCGACGAGCCCCGTGAACCCCAGCACGTGAGGTTCCGCAACCCACTAAAAGCAGGTTCTCACGCGCAAGGCGTGCGGGGCCGATGCGTACTCGATGTACGTGAGGTCCCGCACATGGAGCGCTCTTCGCGACAAGTCCCGTGGAGAACGCAGCGGACGAGGTTCCGCAACATCCTTACAGCTGACCGACGGTGTGACCGGCGAGCCAGCCGTGCGTCATTGCCATGCCCACCGAGTTGCCGGCGAAGGGCGCGGAGTAGCCGAAGCCGTAGCGGCCGCCCAGGCAGTTGCCAGCGGCGTACAGGCCCTTAATCTTCGTCCAGTCGGTCTTGAGGACGTTCTGGGCAGCGTCGGTCATAAGGCCGCTCATCGTGACCATCATGGGGCTGGTGGAGTGAGAGGTGCTGCTCGTGCCGCCGTAGAAGGGAGGCGTGTCGATCGGCACCATGTAGGCCTTGTCCTTGCCGTAGTCGGTGTCGCCGTCCTCGGAGGCGCACAGCTCATTGTAATGGGCGATGCTGTCGAGGAAGTTCTGCTTGGCGTCGCCTTCGTAGCCGAGCATGTCGGCCAGCTCCTCGAGCGTGTTGGCAGCGTACACCGTGCCGCCCATCATCTTGCGCTCGGCGAGGTTGGCGCCGACGACGAAGCCGCCCTCGGGGTTGCCCACCTCAACGGCGTTCATGCCTGCCTCGAGCTGGACCATGTAGTCGTCCATGCCGAAGTTGGGCGCGCCGTGATCGAGGGGGGCCGAACCCACGGTCTGCTTCCAGTTGGCGTCGGTCACGTAGCAGGACAGACCGGCCGGCTGGCGTAGGCAGACGGCCTGCAGCTGGGCGATGGCGCCCTCGTTGCAGAAACGCTTGCCCTCGGAGTTGAGCGTGAGCAGCGGGCAGGTGCCCCAGGGGCCGCTTGCGCCGCCGCCGATGGCCATCCAGCCGCGGGGGGTCGGCTCGATCATGCCGCCAGCCCAGATGCCCATCTTGCGGCCGGCACCGGAGCGCGGGCCGGCGCTCGCCCAGTCCTCGGAGGTGGCGCCGGAGCGCTCGCCCCACTCCATGCCCTCGTTCAGCAGGGCCCAGCACATCTTGGGGTCGCCGATGTAGTCGCCGGCGCACAGGATGACGCCCTTGGCGGCGTTGAACTGCACGTAGTTGCCGTCGGCATCGGTGGCGATAAGGCCCGTCACGTCGCCGGCCTCGTTCTGCACGAGCTCAACACCGGTGTGCTCGAAGTACCAGGTGGCGCCGTTCTCCTCGGTGTACTGCTTGATGTACTTGTGCACGAACTCGATGTCGTTGCCGTGGTAGCCGTAGAACTGGGCGTTGCAAGGCCAGGTCTTGTAGCCGCCGCACTCGATGGGGTACTCCACGTTGGCGCCCGACCATGCGGCCTGCGTGTTGCACAGCGGGTAGTCGAACATGTTGGACATGTCGAAGTCGCCCTCGTCGGCCACGGGCTCGCCGTCAATCACCACGAGCGTGCCGGTGAGGTGCACGTTGGAGTCGTTGGCCTTGCGCTCCTCCTTGTAGGAGTCGTAGACCTCCTTGTAGCGGTCGAACATGGCGCCGGAATTCTGCACGAACGCCTTGATGATGTCAGGGTTCACGCGGCCAGCGGCACGCTTGCAGAACTCGGCGGCAATCTCGCCGGTGTTGTAGGGACCAAAGCCGCGGTCGATGAGGAACTGCGAGTTGACATGGCCGATATCCTCGCCGTACCAGCCGCCCATGTTGGCGCCGGTGCCGTCGAGGTCAACGAAGGCGCTCCAAGGCTGCTGTTCGACGGTGGCTACGGTGCAGCCCTCGTCCACGGCGCCCAGCGTGGCCATGAGGCCGGCGTGACCGCCGCCCAGCACGACGACGTCGACGTCGTAGGTCTGGGTGATCTGGTCCTCGGCAATCTCGGGCTTGGTGCCCAGCCAGTCGCCAGGGCCGCAGTAGCCCTTGACGCGACCGTCGTCGGTGGTCTCAGCGGAAGCGTAGACAACCTCCTTGGCGGGGCCGCCAGGGCCACCAGGGCCACCGCCGGGGCCACCGGCAGCAAAGGCGGAGGTTGCAAAGGCGGATGCTGCGGCGATGCCCGCAGTGGCCGTTGCAGCGCTGGTCAGGAAGGCGCGACGCGAAACGGTCTTGCTCATGAGAACATCCTTTCTTCGGGACGGCTCGTAACGGCAGCGCGACTGGCCCCTTGCCAGTCTTCTCCTGTCGCTTAGGCAAAACCTTAGGCATCGCGTGGTGTAAACTAAATCAGACAAAACGTTGAGATGGCGTTTAGAGAGCGTTTAGATGGTCAAACTTCCAGCTCAGCGGCCTTGTCAAGAGTAGCTTTGTCATAGGGGGCGTATCGGGTGATCACGAGGAACAAAACGACAATGGGTCGCATGGGTTGGGTCGACGTCGTTTCGGTGGCGGGTTTTGCCTGCCCGCTCGCGACGCTGCTCCTCTATTCGGCGGCGGCGATGCCGTTCCAACGTTTTGCGAACCTGCCTGATTTTGTTGGCATTCTGGGATATGCCCTTCGCTCGGGGGTTCTGATTGGTGTTGCGGGGACGCTTGTGGTGGGTCTGGGGCTTGGTAGGGTTTTGAGCCATGTGGTCGTGCGCGTGCTCTTTACGCTTGCGTTTGCGGTGGGTAATGCGTCCTTTTGCGTGATGGCCCTGGGCGGTGCGTGGCCCGAGTGGACATTTTGGCCGGTGGGCATCTGCGTCGGCGTGGGCTGTTTGGGTGAGCTGCTCGCTTGGGGTCGCATCCTGGCCCGCTATAACCTGCGTCAGGCCACCGGTGTCGTCGCGGCTTCTGCTGTGCTCGCGGCGCTTGTGGGTTGGGCCCAGCTTCATGTGGGTGAGGCAGCCGCCGTGGCGCTGTTCGTGCTCTGTACGCTTGCCTGCGCGGTTCTGCCGTTTGTCTTTGCGCCGTTTGGCGATGCATGGGCGAAGTCGGACGCGTCTGCCGTCGAGGCAGGGGAGTATGGAAAAAAGGCGCGGGACAGGCATAACGACCAGGCCCAAGGGATGCATGGCGGCCAGACCGATGGCGTGCATGACGACCAGGCCCGGGACGTGTATGACGACCAGGTCCAGAACGCCCTCGCCTCCAAACTCCCGACGTCGCCTGAGCGGGTCCGTGGCGCATCTGCCGTTCCAGGTCGCCTGCGTAGTTTTCTAGAGATGACCTTCGTCCCCGGGGTAGGGCTTGCTCTATTCGCCATGCTCATGGCGGTGCGCGGGGAACTTTTCTTCGAGAATTACTCCGAGTACGTCGTCATCCAGGTGGTTGTTGCCCTGCTGCTGCTCGCCTGCATGTTGCTTCCGCCGTCTACCCCGCTTCTGAGGGCGGTGTATCGCGGTCTTATTCCCGTGCTTTCGGTTGCGATGCTTGTGTTCAACTACTTCAGCGAGTCGCTTTTGGGCGGGTCGCCGTTTGAACTCATCTTTGTGCTCGTGCTGTACACGGTGACTGCGCTTCTGACGCTGTCGATCTTGGTGGGCATGGCCCATGCCGCCGAATACCCCAGCGACCTCGTGGTATGCGTGGGCGTCGCGCTCTTTTGCCTTGTGACCGTCTTCACTCAGGTCGCGTGTGCCAACATCGGTGCCGATCCAGCCCAGGTGCGCACGCTTATCGTGGTGACGAGCGGCTTGTATGCTGCCGGGATGGTGGTATACGCCCTGTGGCGTGGCCTGCGGGCCGACCATGAGGCGTTCGTGGGTGTGGGAGACCTCGGGTATGGTCGAGGCGCGGGCCCCGTCGCCTTCAGGACGGCGTCTACCTTGGAGGATGCCCCTGCCCCTGATGCGAGCGACGTCTTGCTCGGTGAGGCGAGTCTTGAAGCTCGCTGTGACGAGCTTGCCCGCACCTACGGCCTCACCGCTCGCGAGCGCGAGGTCCTGAGTTTTCTCGCTCACGGCCACAACGGCGTGTACATCGGCGAAGAGCTGGTCATTTCGCCCAACACAGTGCGTACGCATATTCACAACATCTATCGCAAACTTGACGTCACCTCACGCGAAGATATCCTGCGCATCGTGCGTGAGTAGGAATGACGCAAAGGGACGGTGCAGTGCGTCAGTGAGGCTGGGGTTGCTGGCAGGAAATTGAGTTTGGGAGTAGTAAAACTCGAGCCAGACGGGTCGGGAAAACTGCTCCAAAACTCGTTTGATTGTCAGTGCGTCAGCGCAGGCGGTCCCCCAGCTTGCCTTGCTACCCAGGAGGTGCGCGCTTGGCTCTGCCGCTTCAGGTTGGTCCTCAAAAAACAGGCGGGCGCCCTGTTTGGGACGCCCGCCTTTTGGTGAACTATAGCTGCCTGGTCTGCGCTTTGCGCGCGATTTGCCGGGCGCGTCCTCGCGTGCCTACTTGTGGTAGTAGCTGGTGCGCTCGTACTTGGCCTCGCAGCTCACGTTGATGCCGAGGGTGCGGTAGAGCTTCTCGTCGGCAGAGGAGATGATGACCGAGAAGAACGCGTCGCAGCCGCGCAGTTGCTCGGCTGCCTCGATGGCGCGGGCGGCCAGGGGCTCGGTGGCCGAGCTCAGCGAGAGGGCGATGAGCATCTCGTCGGGGTGCAGGCGCGGGTTCTTGCTGTGCAACAGCTCGGTCTTGAGATGGCAGATGGGGTCGATTGCCTCGTTGCTGATGATGTAGGTCTCTTCCGGGATGCCTGCCAGGTACTTGAGGGCGTTGAGCAAAAGCGACGAGGCGGCGCCGAGGCGCGTAGAGGTGCGGCCGCTGATGACCTCGCCGTTGGGCAGCATCAGGGCGCCGGCGGGCTTGCCGGTGGCCTCTTCCTTAGCGAGTGCCGCCGCGCGGATGGGGGAGAGGTCGGGCGTGACACCAGCCTGCTTCATGAGCATCTTGAGCTTGCTTACCTGGTCGGCGCCGCAGCCGGTGCGCTTTGCGTTCACGCACGCACTGAAGTAGCGGCGGACGATCTCCATCCGGGCAGCGTCGCACACGGCCTCGTCGTCGCAGATGGCAAGGCCAGCCATGTTGACGCCCATGTCCGTGGGCGACTGGTAGGGGCTTGCGCCCAGGATACGCTCCATCATGGCCTTGAGCACGGGGAACGTCTCGACGTCGCGGTTGTAGTTGACCGCCACCTTGCCGTAGGCCTCCAGGTGGAAGGGGTCGATGATGTTGGCGTCGTCAAGGTCGGCCGTGGCGGCCTCGTAGGCGAGGTTCACCGGGTGCTTGAGCGGCAGGTTCCACACGGGGAACGTCTCATACTTGGCGTAGCCGGCCTTGATGCCGTGCTTGGCGTCGAGGTAGATCTGCGACAGGCACGTGGCCATCTTGCCCGAACCGGGGCCGGGAGCCGTCATGACCACGAGCGGGCGGGTCGTCTCGATATAGTCGTTCTTGCCGAAGCCCTCGTCGCTTACCACGTAGTCCACGTCCACGGGGTAACCGGCGATGGGGTAGTGGCGGTAGGAGCGCATGCCCATGGTGTCGAGGCGTGCGCGGAAGACGTCGGCGGCGGGCTGGCCGGCGTAGCGCGTCACGACGACGGCGCTCACAAGGAAGCCCATGCCCTGGAAGATGTCGATGAGGCGCAGGACGTCCTCGTCGTAGGTGATACCGAGGTCGCCGCGGACCTTGCCGCTCTCGATGTCGTTGGCGTTGACGGCGACGATGATCTCCACGTCGTCCTTGAAGCTTTGCAGCATGCGAATCTTCTCGTCGGGGGCAAAGCCGGGCAGGACGCGCGAGGCGTGCATGTCATCGAACAGCTTGCCGCCGAACTCAAGGTAGAGCTTGCCGCCAAACGAGCCGATACGCTCGCGGATGTGGGCGGCCTGCAGTTCGACGTATTTCTGGCTGTCGAATCCAATGCGCATAGTGCGTCTGTCCTCTCATGCTCAAGCCTTCAACGACGGCGATGATGCTACCACGTCCCCGTGGATTTTTGGGAAAGAGGGGCGCGGGGCCACCAAGGAAAACACGGAGCACATCGTAGGCGGGTATCGGGCGTTGCTGGCCGCCGTTGCCCCAAGGGTCTCTTGCCCCGTCGGGCTAGCCCTCCAGAAACGGACCTCGTGCGCGAAGTCCCAATGTAATTTGGCCCAAGCTCGGGCCTCGGTATCCTAAGACGTCAGGACCGTCGAGACCCCTCGCCTTGCAACGGTATGCCGTTCGACAAGACGAGGGGACCTCCTCATATGTTATCGGATGGTTTTTCGGGGATTTGTCTGCTCGGCCTACTTGACCACGATGTCGTCGTCGATGGAGACGTTGACGGGGGAGTCGTTGCGGTGAGGCCCAGGTCAACCGTGGACAACAGCCATCTGAACCTCTCAAGCGGTGTGTGCGCCAGGCACTCCATGATCTTCGGTTATCGCGCAGGCAAGATCATGGGCCATAACGACGACCCCGACTACGAGCTCGACATTCCAATCACGTACTAATACGTACTAACATTTGGCTGCGCACCTGATGAGGGCGTGCGTCCCCTTTCCCAGGTCTGCAAATCGGCGGCGCTTTTTCGGCCGCCTTATAT
>UQBS01000033.1 GCA_900539345.1 uncultured Coriobacteriaceae bacterium
TATTTTAGTCAATCTCCGGACGGAAAAAATAACCGGTCATGCCTACATTATGTCAAACTTGACTATTTGAAATAATTTGCGCAATCGTTGTAATGATTTGCAGAATACCAGATAGATGGTCATATTTCTACTGAATGTGACATCCATACAGTACGATTGACATGATTTATTTCGTCAATGTGTCATGCACCTGAAACTCAAATTACCTGAGACCCTTATTCGTCTTCTTCAACACCCAATAATTCAAAAAGTTCACCTCGGCTATGCACGCCAAGCTTCTTGTAAATACGGCCCGTATGCGCCTTGATGGTACCGCGGGCAATGAAGAGGTTCTCCTCCATCTGCTCGATGGGCATCTTGCGCGCCATGAGCTGAAGGACCTCTTCCTCGCGGTCGGTAAGGTTGTGTTCGCGCGAAATGTCGGACACACACATGGCAAGACGGCCGGGCGCAAAGGGGTCGGGCCTTGAGGGTACAACGGGAGCAGCTTCGAACTGCACCGCGACAGGTGCCGCATTCACCCCAAAGGAGCCGGCCGCAAACGAGGCCGTAGCGACCTCCACAGGGGCCTCAACCGGGCCAGAAAAGTCCTCGTGCAAATCGATGCCCCAACGGGCGCCAAGGCTCTTCTCGGGCAGCACGATGACGAGGAACGCCACGAACACCGCAAGGGCAACCACCAGGTGCGCAATATTGCTTACTTCCACCGAGAACGTCTGGGCCACCAAAAAGTAGGCCACCCAACCCATGCTCTCCATGATGTAGCGCGCCGCACGCTCGATGCCGTTGAGCCACGCGGCGTTGATGCCAAAGCGATAGGTGATGTTGCTCAGGATGATCATGATGAACATAGAGAGCATCGTGTAGCCAGCATCGAAGAAGAAGGCCGTTGCCTGGGAATACCGGGCAAGAAGCGGCGTCACAAGCAACGAGGTGGCGCAGATGAGCGGGAACGCCACACGGTAGATGGTGTCGAAGTTGAACCAACGCGAGGTGGAAAGCGATCCCAGAATCACAAAAGCGCAGGCAAAAAGCGTACCGAGCACGTTTCCGGCAACCATGGGCTGGCCGGGCATCGTGGCAAACTGCATGGCAAACGAGCACACCGCCATGAGCGCGATGGGCTTCACCGGCACCGCCTTGCGCGAGATAACCTCGCCTGCATGGGGTCGCTCGGCCACAGGAAGCGTCACAAACGAGCGATGCGCCCAGCCCAGGGACACAATGGGCAGCACGCAGGAGAACACAGCAATCCACGCAGGGTCGAGGCCCATGAACACCCAGCAGATCAGCTCGCCTACAAATATAGATGCCGCATGGTACACAGCCACGCGCATGGGGTTGAGTGCGCCAAAGAACTCACACCACAGCAAGATGAGAAGCGCCAGGCCGCCGCCGGTGAGAACGAGGCCTATATATTTGAGCGTTGTAAAACCTGCCGCCGCGGGCACGCCCACCGCAGCTGGAATAAAGCACGCTGCCACAAGCAGAATCGAGCCGAGCGTCATTGATGCGCCCGTCACGGCAAGACAGGCGCGGTTACTCCACATGGGCACGATGCGGCGCGCGAGGAGCGCCACCACGAGCGAGACCACGCCGATGCATGTTTCAAACAACACATAATCGGTGAACTCCATGCTGGGAAAGGCGCCGAAGCGGAAGAACGTCGCGATCCACGCGCGATAGACGCCCACGCCCAAAAAAGCCACAGGCATGGCCGACAGGCGCAAAAACATGGCTTTCCAACGCGGCCAGAAGCTGTTTGAAAAAGAACCCATCGTGTAACCCGTTCCCTCATGAAACCGCATCTACCAGCGGGGTTACTACATTAAACCACATTTTACTTCGGAAGTTGCTATGGTTTAAGTCAACGCGGGGCACCGAGCACCGCATGCACAGACCGTTGCACGCCAACGGTTAGGGGAATTTCGAAAGGGGATCTATTATGAGCATCACCACTTCTCGTCGCAGCTTTGTCAAGGGCGCTGGCGCAGGCATCGCAGCCGTTGCCGCCACCTCCATGATTTCCGGCGTTGCCTTCGCCGACGACGCCAAGGCCTCCGAGGTCAAGGACGGCACCTACACTGCCGCCGCTCGCGGCAAGCATGCTGACGTCAACGTTGAGGTCACCGTTGAGGGTGGCAAGGTCACCGACATCAAGATCGGCGACAACATCGAGATGCCCGGCATGGTCGAGTCCGTTGAGAAGGTCATGCTGCCCCTCATCATTGACAACCAGACCCTGAACGTCGACACCGTCACCGGTGCCACTATCACGAGCATGGCTGTGCTCAACGCCGTGACCGACGCCTGCAAGCAGGCCGGCCTCGAGGCCTCCATGTCCGCCGCCGACCACGCCGCCCCCGTGTACGAGGCTCCCGCCACGACCGACGCCGACGTCATCGTCCTCGGCGCTGGCGGCGCTGGCCTGTCCGCTGCCCTTACCGCTGCCAAGGCCGGCAAGACCGCCATCGTGCTCGAGAAGCTGCCCAGCATCGGCGGCAACACGCAGATCTCCGGCGGCGGCATGGCTGCTCCCTGCAACTGGATGCAGAAGGAGGAGGGCATCGAGGACTCCCCCGAGCTCTTCGAGAGCGACATCATCGCCGGTGGCGACGACACCGACCAGGACCACGACCTGGTCAACGTCCTTGCTAACAGCGCCCTTGAGTCTGCTGAGTGGCTGCGCGACGAGCACAACGTCAACTTCGTCCGCATGAGCTTCTTCGGCGGCCATTCCGTGAAGCGCTCCCTCGTTCCCGAGGGCGAGTCTGGTGCCCAGATCACGTGGCCCCTCAAGGGCGACGCCGAGGCTGCCGGTGTCACCATCTACACCAGCATGCGCGCCAGCGAGTTCGTCGTTGACGACAGCGGCACCATCACCGCCGTCAAGGCCTCCGATCCCGACGGCAACGAGTACGAGTTCACCGGCAAGGCCTTCGTCCTGGCCACGGGCGGCTTCGGCTCCAATGTTGAGATGCGCCTGCAGTACAACCCCGACCTCGACGAGAACGTCCACTCCACCGACACCGTAGCCACCACGGGCGACGGCATCGTCATGGCTCAGGGCATCGGCGCTGGCCTCGTGGGCATGCAGTGGATCCAGACCTACCCCACCTGCGACCCTGTGACGGGCGCCCTGCTCTACATCTACGACATGCGTCTTGACGACCGCGGCATCCTCGTGAACGCCGAGGGCGACCGCTTCGTTGAGGAGCTCGACCGCCGCGACGTCATCTCCAACGCCATCAAGTCCCAGACCGGCGAGGTCGCTTACCTGCTGTGGGACCAGGCTGGCGTGGATGAGACCGGCCTGTTCGACGCTCACCCCGGCGAGGTCAAGATGGGCTATGACCTGGGCACCCTCTTCAAGGGCGACACGCTCGAGGAAGTCGCCGAGGCCGCCGGCGTCGATCCCGAGGAGCTCGTGAAGACCGTTGAGCACTGGAACGAGATGTGCGACGCCGGCGCCGATGCCGACTTCAACTATCGCTCCAAGATGAACAAGTTCGAGACTGCTCCCTACTACCTGGGCGCCTGCGTGCCTTCCGTGCACCACACCATGGGCGGCGTGCACATCAACACCGATGCCCAGGTCGTGAAGGAGACCGGCGAGACCATCCCCAACCTGTTTGCAGCTGGCGAGGTCACCGGTGGCATCCACGGCACCAACCGTCTGGGCTCCGACGCCGTTGCCGACTGCATCACCTTCGGCCGCATTGCCGGCGCCTCTGCCGCCGAGCTGGCCTAAGGGTCTAGCTTCTAGCTCGGAGCTCCTCCACCCGCGTGGAGGATGCATCTAATATATAAGCACGCACGATAAGCCCGGGTGCCTCGCAACCAAGCCGAGGTGCCCGGGCTTTTGCGTTTGCGGGGCGACGAGACTTTTGGCGCATAACCTCGGGTCCCCATAAACGAGCCATTCATGCCTGACCCAGATTGTTGGTTTGGGAGCATAAAATAGCCCTTCATCCACTCGTTCGGGTATACTGTCAGGGCAGGACAAACTCATGTTGAAAGCAGGTGCCGTATGCCGCTTCCAAAAATTGATACCTATACCGCTCCCACTGAGCATACTGCCCATGATTATTGGAACCTACCCGCGGACGTACGAGCAGAGCTTATCGATGGCAAGCTTTATGACATGGCACCGCCGAGCTTTACGCACCAAATGATTGTTGGCGGACTTACGCAGGCGTTGCGCAACCATGTCAAGGCTAACAACGGCCCGTGCAAGGTCATTCCGGCACCCTTCGCCGTCAATCTCTTCGCTGACGAAACCACCTACCTCGAGCCCGATGTCAGCGTCATCTGCGACCCTTCGAAAATCTCAGAGCGCGGCTGCGAGGGCGCGCCCGATCTTGTAGTTGAGGTAGTCTCCCCTTCGAGCCGCCGCATGGACTACCTCATCAAGGCCGCCCGCTACGAGCAGGCGCATGTACGCGAGTATTGGATTGTCGATCCCACGGAGAAGCAGACTATCGTCTACTGCTTCTACCGCTACGACTCCGAGTGGGGCTGGATAACAGCCTATCCCTTCGACAAGCCCATCCCCGTGGGCATTTGGGATGGCGCAGCAAGCGTTGCAATCGCGGCGCTGGTTGAATAATTGCTCGTGCCCGATGGCAAGGTGCTGTCAGCATTACGTTTGAGCACGAGAGGTGTCAGCTCACGCATGGACCTGCAATATAAGTACCGCTAGTCGGTCAGGCCCTTTTCTTCCACTAGGTCGATGAGCTCCTGGTGGGAGTGGACATCGAGCTTGCTGTAAACGCGGGCAACGTAGGACTTCACCGTATTGCGGGAAAGTGTGAGGCTCTCCTGGATGTAGGCGGCATTACGGCCACGCGCAAGCAGGGCGAGCACCTCAGCCTCACGCGGAGTCAACGAATGCGCCCCCACAAGCTCGGCACAGCGCATGTCGATGCGCGGCAGGCGAGCGTCTTGCTCATCCACCTCTTCAACCGGCGCAACCGGTTGCAGCTGAGCCACCATCACATCGAAGCTAAAGCGGCGCACGAGCATGAAATTGAACATCACAAAACAAAAAGTGATGGCCGCGACAAAGACCCCCGCAAGCTCAGGGTTGGCAACCTCAAGATAGTTCTCCAAATGACCGGAAGCAGCACCAAGCTCGGTACCGACCGACATAGCACAACGCGTTCCAAACCATACGGGCAGAAGGTTGGTGGGGTTTCTCACGGCGATCATCACTACAAGCAGATATGCGACAGTCGAAGTCACCTCGCTTCCTGCCTGCAAAAACGCGTTGGCAAGCGAGGCAAACGCTCCCCCCGCGGATGTCACTGGAACAAGGAGCATTCCCAGGAGTGCAAAAGCAAATGCCAGCGAGAAGAGCGCGTCGAGAGAAACGGAACCGCGCACCAAAACAATCCCCATAGCCAGGATAAATGCGATAAACGCCATAATAGTTGGCTGGGGAACGCTATCGACCGAACCATAGGTAACGGCAAAGCCAAACGCCGCATAGAAGAGAAGCACCGCCACAAAAACACGACTGGTAAATGGCACGAACGACCGCGGGTTTGTGATATCGAGCGACGTGGAGGGTTCAAGCGACTCCAGCTGACGTATCGCCGGGCGAGCGCAGATGAACAGCAACACGACGCTGGCAAGAGAAAAAACAAGCAGCGCCGCACAACGTATAGAATAGGGCGCAAACCACAGCAACGCCATCCACGCGTATTTGCCGGCATAGCCGCATACAAGCAGCGTCGCGCAGCGACGGACCGACATGCCCCCCAGCGCGCAAATGAGGAAAACACACCCAAGCGAGCTGCCTAAATCACGCATACATGCAAAGATTGTCGCAGCGAGCGGGCTCTCCAACATTGAGGCCCGGAACATGCCGGCAATACCGATTCCAATGCAGCAAAGAGCCGCAATCAATGTCCCCAGCCTCAGAAACAGCCGCGGGTGACGAGCTGCAACAAGCGCAAACGCAACGGCAAACGCAGCCCCCGAAGTAGTGGCAATATCACGAGCAAGAGGGAAGAACCCGTTGAAGCTGGGATATGCCGTAACGTTGAGCAACCACGTAACGGTCGCCCACAGGGAGATGGCGACGCCCGTGAGCAGCATACGACCGCCCGTGGGATCCATCGTCGTTTCCCCCGCTTCGGTCATAACGCGTCACCTTTCCCGTCTAGTGATTCCCCCGCGATGCCGCCCCGCTTGAATGCATCAGTATAAGACACCCCACATCAGCTCGCAGAGGCAAAATTGCGAGGCTCCGAAGCGCCCAATTTACAAGAAACGACAGCACAACTTATCCCACAATACGAAAACACGTCCTATCTCCCATTGCATACCAGTGGGGTGTATACAAGTATCTACCTGCCATTTTGCCAATGCATACCATCGGGGTGTAGGGAACGGCACCACAAGAGACCATCATTGGGCACTGTAACGAGGTCACATGCGGCAACACGCCGCGCTGACCTCAGGCATCCTACTTTTAAGGAGCGTCACACATGATCGAGCAAGCTATGTCCCGCCGCAACTTCCTCACCGCTGCCGCCGGTACCGCCGCCGTAGCCACCGCCGCCTCCAGCGTCGCCCTGGCCGACGAGACAGCAGACACCCAGGCCACCAACCCCGCATGGCTGGGCGAAGAGCCTGAGGACGGCGACATCACCGACACCAAGGAGTGCGAGCTTCTCATTATCGGCGCCGGCAACGGCGGCATGGCGGCAGCCGCCACCGCAGCCGACCTGGGCGTCGACTTCCTCGTGGCCGATGCCTTCGACACGCCCAACGACACGCGTCACTGGATTGGCGCCATCAACTCTAAGTACACCGAGGAGGCCGGCACCCTCGTCGACGTCAAGCGCGAGCAGTACGAGCTTGCCCGCTACGCCTCCTTCAAGTGCAACCAGCGCCTCCAGAAGATGTGGATCGACGAAAGCGCCGAGCTCATCGACTGGCTCGACACCATCATGGAGCCGGCCAACTTCGCATGCCAACTTGACATCGAGATGGGGCCGGAGATCGACCCGACCTACGAGACTGGCTGCTATGTACCCGCCCAGCAGCACATGTACTTCTCGACCGACCCTGAGTACAAGGGCCTGGATAACCGCAACGAGGTCCTGCAGGCTTATGTTGAGGACAAGGCCGGCGCCGAGCGCTTCCTGTGGAACTACGACCTCGTCAAGCTTGTGCACGCTGGCGGCAAGGTAACGGGCGCAATCTTTGAGACCGAAGACGGCAACGTCCAGGTCAATGCCGCCAACGTCATCCTGGCCACCGGTGGCTACCCGGGCAACTCTGAGATGATGCAGGCCCTCTCCCCCATGGCCGTCGCCTCCTGCACCGCCTGCAGCTACAGCCCCAAAGACCGCGGCCAGGGCATCAAGGCGGGACTTTGGGCTGGCGCTTCCATGGACCTCGAGGCTGCACCCATGGTGTTCAACCGTGGTCTGGTCGCTCCCGGCGTGCCCTGCGGCTATGACGAGAACGGCATGTTCCGCGGCACTGTGGGCCAGTTCAACGCCGGCTCTCAGCCCTTCATGAAGGTTGCCAAGGACGGCCGCCGCTTCATGAACGAGGCCTGCCCCTACGACTTCACCTGCTTCGCCGCCCAGCAGCATGCCGACGGCGTATGGGCGATGATCTTCGACGCCAACATGGCCGAGGACGTCAAGCGCTTCGCCACCGACGGCTGCTCCAAGATGACGCAGACCACGCTTGCCAAGACTCCCGATCCCGCCGAGGCCTATGCCCAGCAGATTGAGGACGGCTTGCTCTTCAAGTGCGACACCCTCGACGAGCTCGCCGACAAGCTGGGCTTTGAGGGCGACGCAAAGGCAACCTTCCTGGCCGAGATCGACCGTTACAACGGCTTCTTCGACGCCCAGGACGACGAGGACTTCGGCAAGGAGGCCTATCGCCTCTCCGAGATCCGCACCGCTCCCTTCTATGGCGGCTGGTTCGGCGGCTCCCTGCTCACCACGTGCGACGGCCTCACCATCAACGAGGAGTGCCAGGTCCTGACCCCCGAGCGCACCGTCATCGAGGGCCTCTACGCCATCGGCGACTGCTCGGGCAGCTTCTTCGCCAACAACTACCCCGAGTACCTCATCGGCACCGCCTGCGGCCGCACCCTCACCCAGGGCCGTCACGTTGTGCGCAAGCTCGCCGGCGACCTGTAAGGCTTCAGGTCTCACGCGCTTTGTGAGCTAAATAAGCGATTACGAAGGACGGCCGACTATCTCACCAGATAGCCGGCTGTCCTTGTTGCGCAGACGCCTGTATTGGCGCAACGGCAGGCACCTTAACAGCACCTCAAGCCTCCAAGCAGGACAATCAACATCCCAGACGTGCAGTACGCCTCCAAGCAGAGCCGCTAGCATACCGAAAATGCGGCGTGCCTCCAAGCAGGGCAATCGGCATTCTGGCAGTATAACCGGCCTGCTAGCAGAACAGCCGCCCCTGCATCATCCACCATCCTGTAACATGCCTGTCGCAATCTCGTGGCACACTTGTTTGTCTCAACTGCAGGTTCATTTGATGGGGTGAGTGCATGGAAGGATCGCTTTGCAACTGGCCGGCGCGCAGGCCGCTCATCGGAGTGGCGCCGCGCACTGAGGACCGCGCAACCAAGCGCGATGGGGCCACCATCTATGCCCAACAGCCCATGTTCGACGCCATCGAGCAAGCGGGCGGCATCCCCGTCATGTTGCCTGGACCGTGCGGCCCCGGATCGCTTGCACGCATGGTCGAGACATTCGACGCCTTCGTCATCCCCGGCGGGTACGATTGCAATCCCGAACTCTACGGTGAACACGCCCTTCCCACCTGCGGTCCCATAAGCCCCATGCGCGACCGCTTTGAATGCGCGCTCATTCCCCGCATCATCGAAGCCGAGAAGCCGCTGCTCACCATCTGCCGCGGCACACAGATGCTCAACGTCGCACTGGGCGGTTCTCTTTGGCAGGACATTCCCACGCAGCCCGAGGCGACGCTCAACCCCGTGCCTCATGCTATCAGGCACTCCCAGTCGCCCGACACGCAGGGAGTCGAGGGGCACGAGGTCTCGGTATATCCCTGCTCGCTCCTCGACCAGGTCATGGGCTCAGCCCCGCAAGACCTGCACGTCAACAGCCTGCACCATCAGTCCATCCACAGCGTGGCGCGCGGCCTTGTGGTCAACGCCATGGCCCCCGACGGTGTGATCGAGGGCGTTGAGATACCCGAATGTCCCTTCGTGCTGGGTGTACAGTGGCACCCTGAGTACCTCTGGGACAAAGACATCCGCCAGATGCGCATCTTCGAGGCCCTCGTAGCAGCGGCAGTTAAATAGACAGACGCACGAGTTTTGGGAACTCGTGAACATACTGCAAAAGAAATAACATACATTTCATCAGTTGAGATGTATGTTATTTCGGCAAAACACCAGTTGGCGTATTTTTAAAATTTCTAAAATGTATGTTAATTTCCCCGTTGATCCAATCATGCCCCCTCCCCCTGCCAAAATCCTTCCGCACGACTTTCCCAACGCGCGAATTTTTGTCCGCCGCATGGCTATCATGCAAGGAGGCCCTGCCGCAGTCCAACCCTCCTGCGGCGTGGGCCATCCCGTTTTCCGGCAGGAAGGTATGTCCATGCGCCTCATGCACCTCGCCGACCTCCACATCGGCAAGCGCGTCAACGAGTTCCCCATGCTCGAAGACCAGCGCTATACCCTTGAAAAGCTTCTCCACATGGTGGAGGAACGCCAGATAGACGCCGTGCTCATTGCCGGCGACCTTTACGACAAGTCGGCCCCCTCCGCCGAGGCAGTGTCGCTTGTCGACTGGTTCCTCACCGCTCTAGCTCGCACAAACACGCAGGTGCTCGTGTGCGCAGGCAACCATGACTCAAGCGAGCGCGTGGCATACGGACGCGAGCTGCTCGCCGACCAGGGCGTGCATGTCTCACGCGTGTTCGACGGGCACATCGACTCCGTCACCCTCCAAGATGAGCACGGCCCCGTCACGTTCTGGCTCATCCCCTTCCTCAAGCCGGCCACGGTGCGCCCCTGGCTCGCCGAAAGTGACCCCGAGGCCTCCGATGCCTCCGCCATCACCAATTCCCTCAGCTACACCGAAGCCCTGCAGGCTGTTGTGGCATCCCTTCCCATCGACACAACCCAGCGCAACGTGGCACTGTCGCACCAATTCGTGACCGCCGGGGCATGGAGCCCCGACACGTGCGAATCCGAGATGAGCGTTGGCGGGTCGGAAAACGTTGAGGCAAACGTCTACGAGCCGTTCGACTACGTGGCCCTGGGCCATCTCCACCGCCCGCAGCGCGTTGGTCGCGACACGATGCGGTACTCGGGAAGCTTGCTTAAATACTCGGCCAGCGAGTGGAGCTCGCCTAAGTCTGTGCCCATCGTGGAGCTAGGCGAGAAAGGCGACGTAACAATCGAGCTGGCAGAGATGCCCGTCCTGCACGATCTGCGTCGTGTGCGCGGCACGCTTGAGGAGATCCTCGACCCCGCGCGTCTCGCCACAACCGACACGCATGACTACATCTGTGCCGTGCTCACCGACGAAATTCCGCCCGCCGACGCCTTCCAGCGCCTACGCGCGGCTTTCCCCAACCTCATGTCGCTGAGCGTCGACAACACGCGCACTCGCCATGAGGCACACCTTGAGGAGCTGGAGCTCGAGGGCCAGGCATCGCTCAGTCCGCTCGAACTGTTCGAGACGTTCTGGGAAGGCCAGGTAGGAGCCCCCCTAGATGAAGAAGACCGCAAGATTGTGCTCGATGCCTTCGAGAAAGCGCAGGTGCTGTAAATGAGGCCCACACGACTCAGGATGAGCGCCTTTGGACCCTTTGCCGGCGTGGCAGAAGTCGACTTCACGCTGCTGGGAACCGAGGGCATTTACCTGCTCGCCGGCGAAACAGGCGCAGGTAAGACCACCATTTTCGATGCGATCACCTTTGCCTTGTTCGGCCAGTGCTCCGGCGAGCTGCGCAAGCCCGAGGACCTGCGCAGCGACTACGCAAACCCCGACATGCAAACGTACGTCGACCTCACCTTCGAGCTGCGCGGCAAAAGCTATCGCATCAAGCGCGACCCCGGCGGGTACCCGCGAGCGAAAAAACGCGGCGAGGGAACCACGATTTGCCTGGCCGAAGCCACGTTTGAGATGCCCGACGGCTCCCAGCTGAGCGGCAAGCGCGTCACCGAAAAGGTGGTTGAGCTGCTCGGCATCGACGCAAACCAATTCGGCCAGATTGTGATGCTGGCACAGGGCGATTTCGAAAAGCTCCTCACCGAGGGCACCAAGGAGCGCACTGCCATCTTCCGCAAGATCTTTGGCACCGACATGTACCAGCGCTTCCAAGACGAGCTGGGCAAACAGCGCAAGGACCTTGCAGAACGTTGCGAGGACGGCCGCCACGAGGCGCAGCTGCTTGCCAGGCAGGCCTTGGGGTGCATGCAGGACGGCGACGAGCCCAAGGCCCTCCTTTCCGATTGGGTCGAGAGGGACGCGCTGCAGGCCGGAAACGCCCTTGAGGCCTTCAAAACCGAAAAAGAGCTGCTTGACGCACGTCACAACGAGGCGGCGCAGGCGCTTGATGGGGCCCAAGCAAAGCGCGAGAAGCTCGCGCGCGACCTTGACCGAGCACAGCAGGCAGATGCAACCCGCGCTCGCGCCGCGCAGGCACAGTCTCAGCTTGATGAGATTGCCATGCGCATCCCGCAGCTCGAGGCGAGCCAGGAATCCTGCGCCAAGGCGGCCGAGGAGCTGCCGGAGCTGCAGCAGCGCGCCGGTACCCTGCGCGACCAGCTTCCCAACTACGCTCGACACACGGAGGCCCTCGCACGGGAAGCATGTACAAAGAGTGCATGCGCGACGGCCCAAACGACGCTCGAGACCCGCTCCGACGCAAGCGCCCGGGCGCAGGCGCTCGTGCAAAACCTCGACGAACAAGTAAAGATGCTTGCCCATGCACGCGAAGCCCTCGCCAAGGCCGAAGGCGGCGTTTCGGCAGCCCAGCACAGCCTCGAAGCAGCACAAACGCTCAAGGACGCCGTTGTGACCGTCACTAGCTGCGACGAAAAGATCGCGGCTATCGACGTTCGTCTCAAGAAAGCAGATGTTTTCTTAGCCGAGCTCGACCAAGCTGATGCCAACGACCAGGCAGCCCTCGATACATGGGCAGCCAAAGAGTGCGGCCTTGCCGAAGCTCCACAGCGTCTCTCGCAGGCTCGTCTCGAAGCCCAGGACACGCTAACGAAGATTTCCCAGGCAGAAGACCTGGCCAAGCAGCTCAGCAACCTTGAGTGCGAACTTACAGCCAAAACGAGGGCACACCAGGATGCCGCCAAGGCATACAGCCAGGCAGCAGACACGCATGCAACACGCTCCCATGAACTTGAAAACCTGCGCCGAGCCTACGAGGACGGCCTTGCCGGCGTGCTTGCCGCAGGCCTTGCCGAAGGTCAGCCGTGTCCCGTGTGCGGTGCAACCGAGCACCCCCACCTTGCCCTCGTCGGCGGCAACACCCCCTCAAAGGACGACGTGCAGGCGGCACAAAAACGGGAGGCGCAAGCTCGCGAGCATGCCTCTGCACTCTGCGGGCAGGCAGAAGCCGCCCACAAGCTGGTGCTAGGCTGCCAGGAGAATCTGGATGCCTTCCAGCAAGCAAACGGAGACAGCAAGGCCTTATCCGAGCGCATCTCCCAGCTCAAGGCCGACCTTGCCGCGCAGCAAGCAACGGTTCAGGCCCTTGAGGAAGAAAACGCCCAGCTGGACACGGCCAGACGTGAGCAAGCGGCCCTGCACGACAAAGCCGCCAAACGTACCCAGAAGCGCCGGGATGCCAACTCACTTCTGACCAGCATCAAGGAGCAGCTGGCTCGTGAGCAGGCAAAACGGCAGAGTGCGCTGGAGGCGCTCGCTGCCAGCGGCCACGATGCCGGCGAAGTCGATGCCCTGCTCTCGGAATCCCAGCATGCCTTGGACGAGGCGGTGCGCGCCCAGCAATCCTGTCAGCGCGATGTGCAGGCCCTGCGCGAAGCGGAGAGCCAACTCGAAGCCGCAAAGCCCCGCGCCGAGGAAGCCCGTGCGGCAGAAGAAGCCGCCATGCGCACCCTTGAGCAGGCAAAACAGGACGCCAAGGTTGCCGAGGAGCACACGCACATGGTGGCCGAGCGCCTTGAATTCGCCGATGAGGCTGCAGCCCAAAAGGAGCTCGCGTCCATCGAGGGCAAGGCGCGACGCATCACTGCCGCGCTCGATGAGGCACGCGAGGCGTTGCAGGCCGCGCGCACTGAGCAAACGCGCATCGCCTCGGGCCTCGAGACGCTGCGCCATCAGCTTGAGCAACTGGGCGATCACGACACGCTGGGTCTTACCGAACAGCTCACCCAAGCAGACGAGACACTGGCAAGCGCCAAAAAGCGCGAACGCGCCGAAGGCCAGGCACTTGCCACCCTCGTCGAGCTCACGTCCCAAATGACAAAGCTGGCCGCAAATGACGCCAAGCTTCAGGAGACGTTCGCCCGCCTCGACCGTCTCGCGCAGCTGGCAAATGGCAGCATGGCCGGCACCGAACGCCTTACGTTCGAGACGTTTGTGCAGATGCGCTACTTCGAGGTGGTGCTCGCCGCCGCCAACACGCGCCTGTCCGAGATGACCCAGGGCCAGTACGAGCTCGTACGCTGCGAGCGCCTCGAGGGAGGCAGCGCCAAGGTGGGCCTCAACGTCGACGTGCTCGACAACTTCACCGGCAAGGCCCGCTCGGCCAAGTCGCTGTCGGGCGGCGAGAAGTTCATGGCGTCGCTTGCCCTGGCACTGGGTCTGTCCGAAGTCGTGCAGCGCCAGGCAGGCGGCATCCAGCTCGACACCATGTTCGTCGATGAGGGCTTCGGCTCGCTTGACCAGGAGAAGCTGCGTCTCGTCATGCGCGCGATGTCTCGCCCCGGCTCCTCGGGCAAGCTCGTGGGCATCATCAGCCACGTTGAGGAGCTCATGGGAACGATTGACCGCAAGATTGTAGTTGAACGCGGCCGCGAGGGATCGACCCTGCGCGTGGAAGTGTAGCTGCGGCATTGAGCGCACGGGCGGAGCAGCCGTTTCAGCTCCACCCGTGCGCTCGGCACCCCGCCATCCCAAATACACTGGGGCGCTTTGAATCTTCCCCACGCTACGCTCCCAACGCAAGCCCATGTGCACGAAACCCCCTCCTCCGCGCGGATTATCCCGCACACGTCCCTGGCGCCTGGACCCCTCGCCTCCCCGCTGCCCTACGGCACAGCCTTCACACGGACGGCCACACCCCCGAACGGCCCCTATGTACCGCATGCCGCTCTGTTCGCGCCATTCGCATGGAACATTGGCCCATTCGCCGTTCAATCCCATATTTGTGCCAAAATGGGATTTTCAGTAAGCTTGGCTGGCTTGTGCGCCTCCCGCGCCCTGCACGCCCAGTCGCCCCGTTCGTTTGGAGGTCCGCCGCACATGGACGCCTTGACCCTGTCGCTTTGGAGCGTCATACCCTTTGCGGGCATGCTGCTTTCCATCGCAATCATGCCGTTAGTAATCCCAGAGTGGTACGAGAAGCACCAGCTTCTCGTCGCTGGTGGTTGGGCGTTGCTCTTCTGCATCCCGTTTGCCATCTTCCACGGCGTGCACGAACTGACGTATGAACTGATCGAGTCGGTCGTGCTCGACTACATACCGTTTATCGTGCTGCTCTTGGGCCTATTCGTCGTAACGGGCGGCATCGCGGTGAAGGGTCTCATCGCCGGCACCACGCGCAACAACGTCCTCATGCTCGTAGTGGGCACGCTGCTTTCCAGCTGGATCGGCACCACGGGCTCGGCCATGCTGCTCATCCGCCCGCTGCTGCGTGCCAACGAGTGGCGCAAGTACAAGGCGCACATCGTCATCTTCTTCATCTTCCTGGTCGCCAACATCGGCGGCTGCCTCACGCCCCTAGGCGACCCGCCCCTGTTCCTGGGCTACCTGCGTGGCGTACCGTTCTTCTGGACCCTGCAGCACATCTGGCCGTTGCTCATTCTCAACACGGTCATCCTGTGCATTGTATTTGCCCTCATCGATAACCACTATGTACGCAAGGAGGAAGCTGAGGGCCGCAGCCCTGCCGACCTGCTCGCACCTGGCGAGAAGGCTGAGAAGCTCCACATCGAGGGCGGCATCAACTTCCTGTACATCGGCATCATCCTCGTAGCCGTCATCCTCAACGGCGCCCTGTCCGACATCAGCCAGACGGTCCGCGTCCACCTCTACGATGACATCTACCTGGGCCTCAACTTCTTCGTGCAAATCGGCCTCATCCTGCTTGCCTGCGTGCTTTCGCTCAAGACCACGCCCAAGCACTGCCGCGAGCACAACGAGTTCGGCTACGGCCCCATCGCCGAGGTTGCCAAGCTGTTCATCGGCATCTTCATCACGATGATCCCCGCCCTCATCATCCTGCGCGCCAACGGCGCTGCCCTGGGCATCGACAGCCCGCTCAAGTTCTTCTGGGCAACGGGCCTGCTCTCCTCGTTCCTTGACAACTCCCCCACCTACGTGGTGTTCCTTACCACGGCCGGTGCCCTGGGCGCCACGAGTGGCGTGGCCTCCACTGTTGGGTATGTCGCCACACAGGAGCTGCTCGCCATCTCGGCAGGCGCCGTCTTCATGGGTGCCATCACCTACATCGGCAACGCCCCGAACTTCCTGGTGAAGAACATCGCCGAGATCAAGGGTACCAAGATGCCCTCCTTCTTCGGCTACATGGGCTGGTCTCTGTCCATCCTCGTGCCCCTCTTCATCCTCGACTCGGTGCTGTTCTTCCTCTAACGACGCGGCAGGCTGCACCTCAAAGAGACGCATAAAGGCCTCGGATCCGCATGGGTTCGGGGCCTTTCTTGTGCATGACGGGTGACCGCACGGCAACAACGCCCCCTCGAAGCGCCACGCTGTGATATCGTGTATCGCCGTTGTTTTCAGGTATCTGCAAGCGGGGACGCAACCCACATGCAGATAAATTACGCAAGCGATGTTGC
Source organism: uncultured Coriobacteriaceae bacterium (assembly GCA_900539345.1). Classification (GTDB taxonomy): domain Bacteria; phylum Actinomycetota; class Coriobacteriia; order Coriobacteriales; family UMGS124; genus UMGS124. Next base: position 16,040 of record UQBS01000033.1, read on the forward strand.
GTCCTTCGCAGGCGCCGAAAACGACGATTACATTATTGTCGGGCAGTTCGTAACCATCCTGCCTTGCGGGCGAGACCTCCTCGTGGCCGCTCAAACAAAACTAGGGAGAGGGCGCAAGCCCGGATATATGTATGGATATGGACCGTTACAGCGTCGTGGACACCAAGCGCAAGCGCGAAATCGTGCTGCTTCGCGGCTCAGGCTGCGTGTACAAGCACTGCACCTTCTGCGACTACCACCTCGACCGATGCGATGACGAGGACGCGAACTACGCACTCAACGCCAGCGTGCTCGCCCACGTAACGGGATGCTACGGCGACCTGGAGGTCATCAACTCAGGCTCGGTCTTCGAGCTGGACGCTCGCACGCTCGCGCTTATCAAGCAGATTTGCGCTGAGCACGGCATCACTACGCTGCACTTCGAGGCACACTGGCTCTACCGCAAGCGCATTGAGGCGCTGCGGGCCGAATTTGCCCCCATTACACTCAAGATGAAGCTTGGACTGGAGTCCTTCGATTCTGCCTTGCGCGAGGACGTGCTCAAAAAGGGCATCGCCGAGACCGACCCCGCAGCGATTGCCGGAGATTTCGACGAGGCGAATATGCTGGTGGGTATCACAGGACAGACGCGCGAAAGTCTTCAACGCGATTTTGAGCTGGGCCTTGAGTATTTCGAACGCCTCTGCGTCAACGTCATGTGCCCCAACACAACCCCCGTCAAGCCCGACCAGGCGGTCATCGAGCTCTTTATGCGAGAGTTCTATCCCGCGCTTGAGGCCAACCCGAGGGTCGACGTGCTCGTGAACAACACAGACTTCGGCGTCGGCGCGTAAGTCGCGCGTCCTCCATCCCACATATATCAACATCTTGCGCGGCCTTACCTGAAAGGCGTACTTACATATGAACGAGTTTCTTCTGATTGGATCTGTTGTCTTCATTTTCGGCATGGCGCTGCTCGCTTACCGACTCTTCGGCAAAACCGGCCTGTACTGCGTCTCGGGTCTGGCCATGGTGCTTGCCAACATCGAGGCGCTCATGATGGTGCGCGCCTTTGGCATCGAGCAGCCGCTGGGCAACGTTCTTTTCGCCGTGACGTTCCTCATCACCGACATCCTGAGCGAGTGCGAAGGCAAGAAGGCCGCAAACAAGGCTGTTTTCCTGGGCCTTTTCATCTCGGTCTTCTTCCTGTGCCTCAGCCAGGCCTGGCTTCTCTACACGCCCAGCGAGTCTGACTGGGTGTCGCCGGCCATCCACACCGTCTTCTCCAACACCCCGCGCATGATGCTGGCTTCCGTGGCCGTGTATGCCATCAGCCAGCTGCTCGACGTGTGGCTCTACCACAAGCTTTGGGCCCTCACCGAGAAGCGCACCGGCAAGCGCGACAGCTTCCTGTGGCTGCGCAACAACGCCTCCACGCTCACGAGCCAGCTTGTGAACACGGCTCTCTTCACCGCGTTCGCCTTCTGGGGCACCTATGAGTTCCCCACGCTCGTGTCGATCTTCGTGTCGAGCTACCTCATCTACATCGTGACGTCGCTGCTCGACACCCCTGCTCTCTACCTGGCCCGTCGCATCAAGAAGGCTGGTAAGGCGGGTCTTGAAAAGACCGGCGAGTAAAGAAACACGCTCACGGGCATATCGGGAAGCTCCGCTGCACATTTGCCGCCCTCAGCGCTCAGCCCGAGGGCGGCGCAAGCAACCACTCGGCTGCGCACCAAGAGGTCATAGGCACGCTAGGTGTCGGCGTCTATGCGCCAAAACTAAAAGAAGCCCCTGCTGCGACCCGCAAAGGGTCTACAGCAGGGGCTTCCCTGTCTTACCAAAGCAAACGCGCCATCCAAACACGGCGCACGGGTACTTTACAGCTCGAGCGCCTCGCGAAGAATGAGGTCTTCTTCAAGCTCGGCTTCGGTCCAGGGCACATACACGTCGGCATCCACACCGCGGCCATTGATACCGCGGCCATCATGGGCCTGGGGCGTCTGGGCCATGGGGTAGATAAAGAGCATGTCATCGTCGAAGTTGACGGTGAAGAGCTGCTGGAAATCGCTCGCTCCCCTGCTGGACCTGCCAACAATCGTGGCCTTCTCCTGACGCTGCAGCGCCTGAAGCAGCGTCTCAGCCTCACCGGCGCAACCGTCGTCGCACAGCACGACAACGCGGCGGGGACCCTCGTCGGGCTCAACGGGCACAAGCCATTCGTCGGGCAACAGGGCCGGCTCCCACACGAAGCCCGTCTCAGCAAGCTCTTCGATGCGGTCGACCTCAGCGCGCTCCTCTTCCTCCGACCAGCCCTCCAGGCGCGACTGCTCCTCGACACTGGCTACCATGCGGTCACAGTTGCCCTTCGAGTACAGGCAGAACAGACCCATGTCACCCATGAAGTCGGCGAACGACTGAGGGGTGTCGATGAGGAACGGCAGAAGCGGCTCAACACCCTCGAAGGAGCCTCCCTTGCAATGACGTAGGTCGAGCACGAGCTTGTCGGCGCGGCGCAGCAGCCCCTCGTTCTCAAAGACCACGCCGGCAACCGCATCGGCATCCTCGAGGGAGTCGATGCGCATGTACACGGTCTCGTCGTCCTTGGGTTCGCAATACAGCACCGGCTCCATCTCGGCCAAGGCGCGGGCATCCAAGGCGTTATGGTTGGGCTTGATGTCGAGGCGAGCACCGGTCGCCGCGCGTTCAATCTCGAGGGTCTTGGCGTAATGCAGGAAGAAGCCCCAGTCCTCGCGCTCGGGCGTCACGCCAAGCAGCGCGCGGCGACGTTCGTCGTTGCGATAGGCGTTGATAGGCTGACCGTCGATGGCAAGGATACGGTCGCCCTTGCAAAGGCGGTCGTCATCCCACACCTCATCGACAAACAGGCAGTCCTGCGCAGCCCGTGCAGAAAAACCCACGTTCCAGTCGTGACGAGGGTTTGAGCCAAGCTTGATGATGCGCAAATTGGGGTCACCGGTGCACGCAAGGTAATAGCGCACCAGACGGAGAAATTCGCTGTCGCGGCGATGCGTTGCGCGCGAGCCGAGCTTGGAGACGCACGGTCTCACGTCAGGCAGCAACGCGGCGTTTCCATCACAACCTGCGTAATCGTGCGACACGATGGACTCAATTTGGTCGAACATGTCCGAGTACGAGGTCAAATGGGATAAGCCGCTCACGACACTCCAATCAACGTGGCCAACCTTGCCCACGCCGACAAGAATCGGCGGAATCTCGCAAGGCATCCGTCCATCGGGACAGACCGGGCTATTGTACCTCTCCGCATGTCTGATTCATCCCTGGCGCATATACTGCGCAGGAACACCCGAATCAAGCACGCCACATACTCCCACCAACGACCAAAAAGCGGCCGCTTGGGTTTTCCATCACATTAAATGCTAGTTTATCCATAGGTTTTTAAACCTTTTTTCCCAGATGAGCGGTATAGTTTGCCCACTAGTGCGTGTTTTAATCAGCTTCACCCGAAAGGCAGCTTATGGAATCCGGAGATTTCCTCGTACTTTTGGCGATGATCATCTACTTCATCGTCGTGCTCACCATCGGTTTTGTGTACTCGAAGAGGGCCAACTCCTCCACGTCTGAGTACTTCCTGGGCGGCCGCCAAATCGGCCCCTGGTTCACGGCGCTGTCGGCCGAGGCCTCGGACATGAGCGGCTACCTGCTCATGGGCCTGCCTGGCCTGGCGTACTTTGCCGGCTTCTCTGAGGCTGGCTGGACCGCCATCGGCCTGGCCATCGGCACCTGGCTCAACTGGAAGCTCGTCGCCCAGCGCCTGCGCCAGTACTCCGAGGCGACCGACTCCATCACCGTGTCGGGCTTCTACAACCGCCGTTTCAAGGACGACAAGAACGTCATCGGCACCATTGCGGCCCTCATCACGATGCTCTTCTTCTGCGTCTACGTGGGCAGCTGCTTCGTGACCGTGGGCAAGCTCTTCCACACGCTCTTCGGCGTGGACTACGCCACCATGATGGCCCTGGGCGCCTTCATCGTCTTCCTGTACACGATGGTGGGCGGCTACCTCTCCGTGGTTGCCACCGACTTCATGCAGGGCTGCCTCATGTTCTTCGTGCTCATCATGGTGCTCGTCGGCTCCATCACCGCCGCCGGCGGCGTCGAGAACACCGCGGCGTTCCTCTCGGACATCCCCGGCTTCATCTCTGCCACGATGGCCTCCACGCCTGTCATTGGCTCCGACGGCATGCAGGTTGTTGAGAACGGCATGCCCGTCTTCGGCGAGCCTGTCTCGTACGGCATCATCACCATCATCTCCACGCTCTCCTGGGGTCTTGGTTACTTCGGCATGCCGCAGGTCCTTACCCGTTTCCTCTCCATCCGTTCGCATGAGGAAATTCACGCCTCGCGTGTCATCGCCGTGGTTTGGGTTGTCATCTCGCTCTTTGCCGCCATCTGCATCGGTCTCATCGGCCGTGTGGTAATTCCCACCGAGTTCGGCACCGAGTCGAGCGCCGAGAACGTGCTCATCGTGCTTTCGCAGATGCTGCTGCCCGCCTTCATGTGCGGCCTTGCAGTGTCGGGCATCCTGGCCGCCTCGATGTCTTCGAGCTCTGCCTACCTGCTCATCGCCGGTTCCTCGGTGGCCGAGAACATCTTCCACGCCGTGTTCAAGAAGGACGCCACCGAGCGCCAGGTCATGATCGTGGCCCGCATCACGCTCATCTGCGTGTTCCTGTTTGGCATCTGGGTGGCATGGGACGAGAACTCCTCCATCTTCCGCGTGGTGTCCTACGCCTGGGCCGGCCTGGGTGCCGCCTTCGGCCCGCTGACGCTGTTCTCGCTGTACTGGAGGCGCACCACCAAGCAGGGTGCCGTCGCCGGCATGCTCACAGGCGCCATCACCGTGCTTGTGTGGCACAACTTCATCAAGCCCCTGGGCGGCATCTTCGGCATCTACGAGCTGCTCCCCGCCTTTGTGCTGGGCTGTCTGGCCATCTTCATCGTCTCCAAGCTCACGCCCGAGCCCGACGCGGATATTCTTGAGGAGTTTGATCACTACCGCGACGAGCGCACTCCCAAGGCGGCCGAGCAGGCATAAAGCCAGCTCCGCTTCATAGCACCGCACTCTAGCGCGGCGGGACCCAGACGCAACCTGGGCCTCGCCGCGTTTTTTGTGCTTGGAAGCTCTGATGGGCCCATGCCGGAAGTCGTGCGTCTTCGTGCACTACACCCGCGGCAGGGTCTCGTACCAGGCGTCATAGGCCGCTTGCGAGATGTCGAGCTCGAGCATCTTATGATGGCTCGTCTCGCCGCGCTTGATGGAAACAGATCCCTTTGAGACACCGAGAGCCGACGCCATCAGCTTGCATACGGCCTTATTGGCCTTGCCGTTGTCGGGCGGGGCGGTCACGCGCAGGCGTACCTCGCAGGTGCCGTCATCGGCGCAGGAAACACCGACAACCTGGTCTTTGCCTGACTTGGGGGTCACGTGCACAGCACACGTCACGCAAGCGTTGGGCATGGTCGGGCACCTTTCAGTCGTGGGCGACAACACTACGGAGTCGTGCAGCAACATGGCGCAGTGCGCCCGTTCCCTTGCGTCATCTCGCTAGAGCTGGTAGAGGAACACCATGAGGGGCATGGTTACGATGCAGCACAGGATGGTGACAACGTTGATTGCACTGGCATACGACGCGTTGCGATTATATATCTGCGCCATCTGATTGATGGTGGAAGCCGAAGGGGCACTTGCGGCGAGCAGCGTGATGAGCAGGACGTTCACCCCGTTGGGTGCAAGGCTCGCCAACGGCGTGAACTTGAGAATCGCAAGGCCGATGAGGGGAAGCACTATCAGGCGCATGATTGCCGTAAACGGAAGGCGCTTGAACGAGAGCAGTTCTCGGAAGTTGACACCCGCCATGATCATACCCGTCACAATCATAGCCGACGGGCCGATCATCGAGCCCACCGAACTCATGGCCAGCTGCACAGGCTCCGGCAGACGCAGGCCGGTGATGAACAGCAGCAGGCCGATGTAGACCGAGACCATGTTGACGCCCAGCAGCACCTGGCGCCAGTCGATGCCGCGAACGCCGCGCATGAGCGACTTGCCGTGCGACCACAGCAAAATGGTCTGAACCACCAGGTAGGCAGTGCAGTAGATGACCATGTCCTGCCCCATGATCATCACAACAAGCGGAATGATCAGGTTGCCGCAGTTGGAATAGGTAAGCGAGGCCTGCTCCACCTCGTCGAGCTTGAGCGGCTTTTTGAACACTGTGGTAAGAACGAGAAACAAGCCCTGCGTAGCCACCGCACCAATGATGGCGACGAGAAAGCCCAATCGCACCTCTTGGGTCATGTCCACCTGGAACGACGAAATGATCATGCAAGGGTTGATGACGTAGAGGTTGAGCATGGAGATGGCGCGGCTGTCCTGTGGCTTCACAAAACCCGCTTTGACCAGGGCAAACCCCATCGCCATCATTACGAACAAAGACAGTATCTTCTCAGCAAGAATCAGACTCAGCATGACACAGTGCACCCGTTCCTTTGTGTCAGCGCGGAAATGGATGGAGGCATGGTAGCGCTTTGACGTTGCAGTGGTTAGCAGGCTTGCACTCATCACAAGACCTAAGCGCGTTATTGTGAGATTTTCTTACATTGCATGTACAGAGAATCTGATTGGGGGTACAACACGGTGCATGCAAAAACGCGCACGCACGCATCGCCCCAGAAAGGAAGCCTTACCAATGAAGGAATTCAAGACTGAGAGCAAGAAGCTCCTCGACCTCATGATCAACTCGATTTACACCAACCGCGAGATTTTCCTGCGCGAGCTCATCTCCAACGCCTCCGACGCCGTGGACAAGCTCGTCTTCAAGAGCCTCACTGATACAAACGTGCAGGTAGACCGCTCTGAGCTGGGCGTGCAGGTCTCCTTTGACAAGGACGCGCGCACCATCAGCGTGCGCGACAACGGCATCGGCATGACGGCCGAAGAGCTCGACGCCAACCTGGGCACCATCGCGCACTCCGGCTCGGAGGCCTTCAAGACCGACAACGCCGAGGCCCAGGGCACCGACGTCGACATCATCGGCCAGTTTGGCGTGGGCTTCTACTCCTCATTCATGGTTGCCTCCAAGGTGCGCGTGGTGAGCCGCGCCTTCGGCTCCGACGAGGTCAACGCATGGGAGTGCGACGGCCTGGACGGCTACACCATCGAACCTGCAACGCCCGAAGAGGCCGCGCTCGTGGGCGACCACGGCACCTGCATCACGCTCTACCTGCGCGAAAGCACCGAGGACGAGAACACCGACGAGCTGCTCAGCGAGTGGCGCCTGAAGGAGCTCATCCGCAAGTACTCCAACTACGTGCGCTACCCCGTGCGCATGGAGGTCACGAAGCGCCGCCAGCTGCCCAAGCCCGAAGACGCGCCCGAGGACTACAAGCCCGAGTGGGAGAGCTACACCGAGCTCGAGACCATCAACTCAATCAAGCCCATCTGGAAGAAGGCCAAGTCGGAGGTCTCGCAGGAGGACTACGACGAGTTCTACAAGGCGACTTTCCACGACTACGCGGCACCGGCGCGCACCATCAGCTTCCACGCCGAAGGCCGCATCAGCTACGACGGCCTGCTCTTCATCCCCTCGAAGGCCCCGTTCGACCTGTACAGCGCCGACTACGAGAAGGGCATCGCGCTGTACTCCTCCAACGTGCTCATTCAGGAGAAGTGCGCCGACCTCGTACCCGACTACTTCAACTTCGTGCGCGGCGTGGTGGACTCCCCCGACATCTCGCTCAACATCTCGCGCGAGACACTACAGCAGAACTCCCAGCTCAAGGCCATCGCCAAGCACGTTGAGCGCCAGGTGAAGACCGAGCTTGGCAAGATGCTCGCCGAAGACCGCGAGGGCTACGAGAAGTTCTTCGAGAACTTTGGCCGCGGGCTGAAGTTCGGCATCTACGCAAGCTACGGCATGAAGGCTGTGGAGCTGGGCGACCTCATGCTCTTCTGGAGCGCCCGCGAGAACAAGATGGTCACCTTCCGCGAGTATGTGGACGGCATGGCCGAGGGCCAGGACAAGATCTACTACGCCGCCGGTGACTCGCGCGAGCGCCTCGAGAAGCTGCCGATGGTGAAGGCGGCGCTGGCGCGCGGCTTCGACGTGCTGCTGTGCACGCAGGACGTCGACGAGTTCATGCTGCAGGCGATGCACGCCTACCATGTGCCGGAGGTCCTTGCCACCGACGATACCGAGGGCAAGGAGGCCCGCGACATCGAGCTCGCCAACGTGGCCAGCGCCGACCTCAACCTGGCAACCGATGAGGAGAAGCAGGCCGCCGAGAAGGCCAGCGGCGACAACGAAGCCCTGCTGAGCGCCATGAAGGAGGCCCTGGGCGACAAGGTGAGCTCCGTGAAGGTGAGCGCCGGCCTGGGCGACTCCCCTGCCGTGCTGACCAGCGAAGGCCAGGTATCGCTCGAAATGGAGCGCATCATGTCCATGATGCCCGAATCCGCCATGGCGCCCAAGGCCCAGCGCGTGCTTGAGCTCAACGCCCAGCACCCCGTGTTTGCCAAGTTGTGCGCCGCCCAGCAGTCCGGCGAGGGCGAGAAGGTCGCGCTGTACGCGAAGCTTCTGCTCGACCAGGCCTTGCTTGTGAGCGGCATGCCCGTGGACGATCCCGTGGCGTTCGCGGAGAACGTGTGCGCGCTGATGTAGGACGCTGCGAATAGAGATGGCTTCTTGGGGACCCTCCCTTTCTTCTTGTGGCACTGGCTTCGCGAAGATGCCTCAAGAAGAAAGGGAGGGCCCTCGCATGTCTGTTCGGCAGGCGGTTTAGGGCAGAGTGGAATCGCGGGGTTTTGGGGAGTCGCTTGTCCCGAGAGAAAAGGCGGGGCCTACGCTTGTCTGGTCGGCAGACGGTGGGGGCGTGATTGATGGGCGGGGTTAGCTCTCGGGGAGTTCTTCGCGCTCGAAGGCGGTGAGGGGGGCGAGGAAGCCGAGGGTGGAGAGGGCGGTTTCTACCTCGTCGAGGACTTCGGGAGTATCGGCGCTCACCAGGTGAAAGTGGTAGCCATCAGTGAGGGCCATGAGCGGCGAGGAGATGCCTTGGGCGAGGTCCGACAGGAAGTGCTGAACGTCGCGGCGAGACTTGATGTTGAGCGGGGCGCTCAGGCGGCCGTACGTGCGATGGTTGACCATCACGTTCTCGACCGTGGCACCCAGGTCAACGATGGCGTCAAGCTCGTCGGCGACCTGCTCGGAGGTATGGCGAACTTTGAAAAGACGGCTGGGGCGCCGGGCGAGTGTAGCCGAGGTGGCCTCAGCGAGCACGTATCCTCTGTTGGTGGAAGTGATCTCGGCACCCGAGGTGCGCAGCAGGGCGATGTCTTGCACGATGACCTGACGGCTCACGCCAAAACGACCGGCCAACGCCGCACCGCTCAATGGTGTTTTGGCTTCGCGAAGCGCCGCAAGCAGGGCTTCTCTTCTCTGCACGCCTTCCATTGCCCGTTAGTCCCCCGTAGTCGCTTTCCTTCATCGTCAGCGCCGCATTGTACCCGTATGTACGCAAAACAAGCGCCTGGAACACAACGCCGGCAACAACCTCTGTCGAAGCATTATGCCTATGTGCGCATGATACGAGCCCATTGTACTCACTATGAGAGTAGAGCCTTGATTGTACCCGCATGTATGTAGGTTGTGCTCAGCGGTATTCGCTACCTGGTCCAGCGGGGTCCAACGAATGATCGAATAGACTCGTCAGTTAGATACGCCTGAGATACCCGCTACCTAGTTCAACGGTTGATCGGACGAACTCGTTTGCAAGACGCACATGAGCATTCACTTTTTTGATTCGACGGCTGGTCATCCCCATTCGTTAAGGAAACGATGGTTGCGTCCACTCGGCCTCATCGGACGCGCTTTATGCCTGCGGTGCCGCAATGGCGAAGCGCCGCACAGCCCGCTTGTTCATCGGCTTCTTGGCAAAATGAGTTGGCCGCACCCATTCGTTAGCAAAATGCGCTTGTTACGCTCGATGTCGAGTTTTCTGAACAAGAAATCGCGCTCAATCGCAAGGCGATCCGCGTCGCAAAACAGTTTTGCTCCCAATTAACATACATTTCAGGATTTTCAAAATCGCGCCAACTGGGGTTTTAATGATTTAACATACATTTGAACCATTGGAATGTATGTTAAATTCTTTAGTCTGAGCGCAAGAGACTTCATGTCAGTCAGAACATTCCCCCATACCAACCAAAAACAGCGCGCCTACAGGGTCCACACTATGCCGCATGACACGGAACCACTCTATGGGGTTGTTAGCAACCTCATAGCAAAGCGCCAATCAATACGAATGTCAGCCATTTGCACGAAGCACGATTCATTGCCAATAGCCGCGCATCCTACATCATTATCCCCGCATGTTAGAAACATGACCGCCGTATGCGAGGGCCATCGTCCGCGCTGGCACCAGGGCCTTCGTATGCGAGAGCCATCGCCTACAGTGAAATCATGGCACCTGCATGCGACGTCGTTCATATTGGCATCGTGACCACCGCATGCGGGAGCTATCTTCCACATGGGAAATTCCCGGATTTGCCAGGTGCCGCGTATGTCAGCGCATGATCCGACTTTGCCGCAGGCATCGCCGGATTATGCGCCGAACCTTCATTTGCCAAGGCCATTGCAACTTGTGCGGAAGCCCTCGCTCACCCGTGAACACGACGCTTCGCCGTCGGCGCGGACTTGTTCGCCCCAAACGCACTACTTGCTTACTCGGCAGCTACCTCGGTCTTGGCACGGGTCTTGTCGGCAGCCTCGAGCTTGAGGTCGCCTTCGCCGATCCAACCGATTCGGCGCAGCACCAGGCCAAACGCCCAGGTGAGCACCGCCGGCAGAACGAAGCAGATGAGAACGAGGCCCAGCCAGTCCATGGCGCCGATGCCAGCCATAGTGCCTGCGGCAATGTCATTCAGCCAGCCGGTGTACACGCCGATCGGACCCACAAGGCCGCAGGTGCCCATGCCCGAGGAGATGGCGGCACCATCCATGCGCAGGCCAAACACGCAGGTAGCGATGGGTCCCGTGATGGCAGATGCCAGGATGGCGGGAATCCAGATGCGCGGGTTGCGCACGATGTTGCTCATCTGCAGCATCGAGGTGCCCAGGCCCTGGGAAACCAAACCACCCCAGCCGTTCTCCTTGAAGCTCATGACCGCAAAGCCCACCATCTGAGCGCAGCATCCCGCAACAGCCGCACCGCCGGCAAGGCCGGTAAGGCTCAGAGCTGCGCAAATGGCAGCCGAGGAAATGGGAAGCGTAAGGAAGATGCCCACAACCACCGACACGACAATGCCCATGGCAAAGGGCTGCAGGTCGGTCGCCCACATCACAATGCCGCCGAGCCAGGAAGCCGCCGCGCCGATGGCGGGGGCGCACAGCATCGACAGGCCGCAGCCCACCACGATGGTAACGAAGGGAGTCACGAGGATGTCGATCTTCGTCTCGCCCGCAACAAGCTTGCCAGCCTCGCAAGCCACAATGGCAACCACGAGCACGGCAAGCGGTCCACCCGCGCCGCCCAGAGTGTTTGCCGCAGCACCCACTGCTACCAGGGAGAACAGCACAAGAGCCGGAGCACGCAAGGCAAAGCCGATTGACACCGCCATGGCGGGACCAGCCGCGGCCTTGGCATAGCCGCCGATCTCCTCAAGCACGCCAATGCCGAGCTGCGTGCCCAGTGTGGCCAGAATCGTACCCATGAGCAGGGAGGCAAACAGGCCCTGCGCCATGGCGCCCATTGCGTCGATGAGGTAGCGCTGTACGCTGATCTCGACGTCTTTGCGTTTGAACAGTTCTGCGACCTTGCGACCCACCATGCTTCCTTTCGCCGGGAACTCACATGCGCGGCGCGCGGCGGCGTCGCTTGGATGGGTAGTTTTAAAACTCCCGGTCTCTTGGGTCAAGCTTTCTGCAATGTTAGGTGTCTTGTCAGTAGGATTTACATAAACAAAGACCGCTCGACCCCCTATGCCTTCGCTCACTGACACCGGCAACTCGCGACATCGGACGGCATCATCGGCATAGCAGGAGGCATGTGCGCTCCAAAAAACTCCCGTCATCTCGATCTCGCAAAGCTGGAAGCGGTTACTATATGCACGTGTTTTCAGACAGGGAGGAGCAACGATGGACGCGGAATACGACCGAATCGCATACGATGCAGAGCAGCAGCTCAACGAAATCAGGAACCGCCACCGCCGCGATTATGGGCAGGCGGGAATCGATGAATACATGCCCTGCGTCAATCAGTCATATCTCTTCGACATGCCAGAAAACCAAATCCCTTACTACCGTCAGTACCGCAGCCCAGAACAACAGCAGTCTCGAGCGGACAAGCCAGGAAAATACAGACTCGACCCTGAAGTGAGCGCAAGAGAGCGGCGCATAATAGAGGAGAAGGAGAAGCTCAAGACCAAGATAAAGCGCACTGCCATCACCGGCGCGTGTTTTTTGACCGCGCTCGTAGGCGTTGGCGTCGGCGCTTGGTACCTCGGTCGCCGTTCGGCGCAGAAGGACCTGCGATAAGTAATCGAGCCTTGTAGGCGACAGGGCGACAGCACGACAACACGTACCCGCCGGTGCAAAGGCCGGCATTCGACAGATAGCCCTCGTTTGATCAACCTGGGGCACGGGACATAGGCCCCCGGCAAGCGGCAAAAGAGCTTCTCAGGTCGTGGGTACCGTGCATGCACCATGCGGACCCTAAACGATATGACGCGAACTCAATCGCGTGGGAGCCTCCCGTCCTCCGGCCCTAGAAAGGTCGCAGCGTATAAAGGAAGTGGCGATTAAGTCCAATCGACCTCATCAAACGCGCTTTCTGCCTGCGGTGATGCATGGCGAGACGCCGTACGGCCCACTGTTCATCGGTTTTCCTGGAGAAACGACGATTGAGTCTAATTGGCCTTATCGAGGGCGGTTTCTGCCTGCGGCGCTGCAATGGTGAAACGCCGCGCGTCCACTTGGCCATAGGCTTCCCAAGGAAGACGGCGCTCTTCCTATGGACCGAGCCACCCCTGCGAGGGCACGTGGGTGGCAAGGCGCGTTGGCGGCAGGGCGCGTAGGCAGCAGGACCGCGTTGACGACAAGCCGCGTGGGTGGCAGGATCACGCGAAATCTTTTGGAGCCGCGGGGCAGTCCCCCCTGAGCGACAGCCGCGCATGCACGAGCGATATCATGGCTTGTCGCGTATTGGCGGTGGCAAACCCGCTTCGATTGGCAACCAGAAAGGCGTATCTACTGTGAAATCCTTGCTTGCATATTTGAGAACGCCACCCGAGGGCTACACGGCGTGGCATGCGCGCGTGAGTGCCTGGTGGCGTGCCAAGCCAGGACGCGCCAAGGCACTCGACCGTACCTGCAAGGTACTCAAATACGCCTGCTACCTGCTCTATCCCGCACTGCTTGTCATGCTGGCGTGGGAGTGGGCGCGCAACGGATGCGTCGGTATGCCAAGGAACTTCTTGCAAGCCCTCGCAGTACCGGCGGTTGGCTTCGTCCTTGTGAGCCTCATGCGCCGCGCCATCAACGAACCGCGTCCGTATGAAGCATGCGGCATCGAGAAGCTCATCGACAAAGACACCCAAGGGAAGTCGTTTCCTAGCAGGCACTCCTTTTCGATTGCCGTAATCGGCATGTGCTGGCTAAGGTACGTGCCCACCGCGGGAACTCTCATCCTGCTCGCCAGCCTCGTCATGGCGTGGGCGCGCGTACTCGCCGGGGTCCATTACCCGCGCGACGTCGCATGCGGGCTCTCACTCGGCGTACTGGCGGGACTTGCGATGTGGATGTAACCCAAGGCGCGGCAACACTTCGACATCCCAACACGTCCCGTGCACGAAGATGCGTTATGCTTCTTGGCTAAACTAGAGCAATGTATTTTTTGCTGGGGGCAGGAAACAAGCATGGAAGAGATTCGCAAGCAGATTGGCGCCTTTTCGAAGAATGACCATGACGGCGCTCCCCTCTCCCGCCGTCAGGCATGCGGAGTCCTCGGCGTCTTCGCCTTGAGCGGAGTCGCGGCGCTCCTCACCGGTTGCAATGAACAGGGCGGTCAGCAGGATTCCGACGGAGCGCACCTCGTAGCCAGCGTGCAGCCCAGCGATCTTGCCACCGTGAGCGATGCAAGTGGAGCAAGTACAGACATGCCTTCTGCCAGCGCAGACAACGGCGATGCTCAATCCACCCCCATCTCGGACACCCTCCAGGTTCCCGCACAAGGAAACGCCACCTATACGAGTGCCAGCGGCGCCACTTGCATCGTGCGCAGTGCCGACGAGCGCCGCGCGACAAGCAGCAGCACAAACGAGGAGTTCCCGGGCCGCCACGTGTGCTTTCTCACCTTCGACGACGGCCCGAGTACAAACACCCAGCGCATCCTGGGAATTCTCAACGACTACGGCGTGAGGGCCACGTGGTTTGTGAAAGGCAACTGCGGCAGCCTTGAGAAGCTTCCGAGCATCTGGGAGCAGGGCAACCAGGTGGCCATCCACACCTACACTCACGAGTACGAGCAGGTATATGCCAGCGTCGACGCCTACTGGGCCGACCTGCACCAATGCGGCGACGCCATCGCCGAGCAAATCGGACACGCCCCCACGCTTGTGCGCTTCCCCGGCGGCAGCGTCAACGACTTCAACGCCGGAGTGCGCGGCGCAATCATCGAGCAGATGAACGAGACAGGCTACCATTATTTCGACTGGAACGTCTCCTGCGGTGACGGCGCCGATCACACGGCCGATGAGCTCGTGGGCTACACGATTGGCGAGGCTGACGGATGCCATTCCTGCTGCGTGCTCATGCACGACTCCGCCGCCAAAGATACCACCGTGGAGGCCCTGCCGCGCATCATCCAATACTTCATCGACAACGGTTTCGAATTCGACGTCCTGCTCAGCGACACCTTTGGGTACCACTTTTAGGCTGAGGCGGGTTGAGACCCATTGCCAGCAGACTGGATTAACATACATTTGACGAGTTGAAATGTATGTTAAATCATCAAAGTCCCAGTTGGCGCGATTTTCAAAATCTTGAAATGTATGTTGTTTCGTAAGCAACGACCTGCCCCGTTGCACCCCCGCTCTGCTCGCAGCCAGCGCTTAGCGCCCGGTGCCACCGAACGTCTCAAGCAAGGCCTCAAGCTCCGTTTTTGAGCATACGCCCAGCTTAGAGTAGGCATTCTTTGCGTGCGTGCGCACGGTGTTCTCGCTCACGTAGAGACACCGCGCGATGGCGGCTTTGCTGCGGCCCTGGGCGATAAGCACGGCAACCTGGGCCTCGCGTTCCGACAGGCCAAAGTCAGCCCTCAAGCACTCAAGCCGCACGACCTCGGCGGGGCTGAGGGCAATGGCATCGGCCCCGCCGAGGTCGAGGGATGCGGAAGTCTCCGCGACGGCGCTCGCCACACTCGTCGACTGCCCATAAGCGGCAGAGGAGCGGGCCACAGCAGTTTGACTTCGAGCCAAAGAAGAGCCAGCATTCGTCGATGTGCGCGGCGCAAAACGCGCCTGCGCCTGCAGAGGTTTTGCCGCCGACGCGTTGCCAGCGTGCGCACTCTGAGGTTCATCGCCGCTCGACACGTGCACAGACGAGGCGCCACGGCCCTTCGATGTCCGAGCTTCCTGCAACTGCGCCTTGCTTTCTCCAGCCATCGTCCCCGCAGCACCGGCTCCGCACGCCCCATGCGCCCCAACGACTTCCTCAGTCTCATCTAGCTCGAAAAACGGCCTTGTATGCGGCACGTTCTCAGACAGGAGCAACGCCATGCTCGCACCAATGGCAGCCGTCACCGCACCGATGACCACGCCCGTCTGGGGAGCGGCGGCGGCCGAGCCCAACACGAGAATGAGCACGCGGCCCGCCTCGCGGGAGAACACGCGCACCGCCCAGGCAACGCCGAACACCGTGTAGGCATGCCGAGAGCCGTGCCTGCTCGCATCGGCCATGGTGACCCACAGCACGCCAAGCATGAACGAGTCCGCGATGTTTTCAAGGGCGATGGCAAGCGCGTCGAACTCGCTTGGCAGCACCGACAGAGCCAGTGCACCCAGAGCGGCCACGGCAATCTCGATACGCCACAGCAACGAGAAGCTGAGCCTACGGCCGCGCCCGATAGTCCAATGCATCACGAGAAGCGACAGCCCCACCACGCCTAATTGGTGGAGCGCGCGCAACGGCGGTCCCATGGTGATGGGCTCGCCCGCCGGATATCCGCGCGAAATGCCCAACGCAAAGCCGAATACAGCCAGGCCACCAAGAATGAGCCATGCAATCATCTTAGGTTCG
>UQBS01000034.1 GCA_900539345.1 uncultured Coriobacteriaceae bacterium
GCCCGCCAGGGTCTATGCAAGAAAAAACCTCCGGCTACGCCGGAGGTAGTTTATTCGGTTACAAAAAGGTAAGTAGGTGCATTTTCGCCAGTGCCTGCGATAATGGATGCGTCGAGAATGAGGCTGCACCAGTGGGGCGTTGCCGTGCGAGGAGATGGGAGAGAAGAGGCTGCCATGCTGACGAAAGAGGAATTGCCGCCCTGTCCGGTTGCCACATGCTTCCAGCTATTTGGCAACAAGTGGAAGATATACATCATCCAGCAGCTGCAAGAAGCCCCGGTCGGTTTCAACGCTCTCCAGCGCGCGATTCCCGGTATCAGCCAAAAGGTTCTTTCGTCAAACCTCAAAGAGATGGAAGCCGCCGGCCTCATCACGCGCACGGTGATTCCCGAGACGCCCATCCGTACGGAGTACGCCCTTTCTAGCGTGGGCCGCAGCCTCATGCCCATCATTGATTCGATGGTGGAGTGGGGCACCGGTTATCAAGAGCCCGTCCGCGAGGGCGAGTAAGTGCGACAAAAGGAGTACATTTCCCCTGCTTAAAACGATACGAAATCAAAGATAGCTGAGCGTTGAAGAGGAACGGCCGCGATGGGCGTGGGGCCTTGCGTCCCAGGGAAGCGATGAGTATGTCCAATTGGCCTCATCGAACGCGTTTTCTGCTTGCGGTGCTGCAATGGAGAGGTGCCGCACGGCTCACTTGTTCATCGGTTTCCTAGCATCGCCAGGCCCCTCCCGTGATAACGCACAGAGCCTTCGGTATGCTTTTGATTTCGTAACGTATCCCATGCAGAGCTTCGCCATCTGCTTGGCAGGGTGGTTCCTGCTGTGTGAAGGCGAGCGTCATGCGCGAGACCGTGCGGAATTCCAGCACGGGCGACCCTGCGTGCAGGCCCAAGCGCGCGCGTGCGAAGAGCGCGAGGGTGTGCGGGACACTCGGGACGCACAACGAGCGGCACAGGTCGAGCAGACCGTCGGTGGGGGACGCCTGGGGGCAGATGCGGAATCCGCCGCCGTAGGTGGGGCCCACCTGCACCGCGAAGACCACCTCTTCGCCTGCGAGCTCAACAGGCTGGGAGTCTTCGCGCTCCCACAGCGTTGCCGTGTAGGGGAAGGGGTCGCGGTTATGGGCGAACACGTCGAGGCCCAGCGCCCCGAAGAGGCGAGTGCCGTGCGCGCCGCTGCCCTTGCGCGTCTCCATGGAGCCCAGCGCGATGGCGGCGTCCAGGCCAAAGGAAAGCGTCTGCATAAACCAGGTGCCTGTCGGCTCGGCGTCGCTGCTCACAAAACCCAGGTCGAATGTGCGCTCGGTGCCGCTGCTCGCGAGCTCGCGCAAGGCGTCGGCCGGTTTGTTGCGGGATGCCACGCCCAGCGTCCGCGCGAAGTCGTTGCCCGAACCCAAGGGCAGGACCCCCAGACGGGGCCGTGTCGACTCGCCCAGCCGCATGAGCCCATTGACCGCCTCGTGGATGACGCCGTCGCCGCCCAGCACAAGCACGGTGTCGTACTCGCTGACCTGCGCCGCAATCTCGGCCGCCTCGTTGCGGCGCGTGGTGAGGCGCATCTCCCAACTTGCGACAGGAGCCTCGCCCGCCTTCAGGGCTCGCTCGACCTCGATGGCCCCCTCGCGCCCGCGCCCGCTCTGCGCCGCAGGGTTCGCTATGACGAGCGTCTTGCCCCAAGTGGGTTCCATGCCGGCTGTTCCTATCTGTTCAAGTCCCCTATACACCACGGGCAACGATACCACGGCAAAGGGCGTTGCTCCACTTCGTGTTGCCTGGGTTTGGTGATGGGCATGCGCGAGATAAACCCAAGGCTATCCTCGCTCATGAGCGCCTATCGGTTCGAGGCTGTGCGCGAAACACCCGACCACCTCCTGGCATCGATATCGTGCTTGCGCCTGAGTCCCATAGGCAAAACCGCCTCCCATTTTCTCGTGTCCAAGAAATGGGAGGCGGTTCATTGCCGTATGACGGAGTGCCTCTACCCGCGCCTGCCGTGCGCGAGCGCAATCTTGCGGGCGACTGCGATGGCCCCTGCGGCCAGGGCGAACGACACCGCCGCCATGACGAAGGGGAGCTGCGGGGACACCTCGTACACGAAGCCTGCTGCGAGCGATCCGGCCACCATGCCGGCCGACTTGGCCGACTGGAACAGGCCTGCCACCTTGCCGTGCCCGCCCGTGTCGCCCTGGATGGAAAGGGCTTGCATCATGGGGACATACAGCGTGTTGAAGATGTAGAACGCGATATTGAGACCCAGGTAAACAGGCATATTGGCTGCAAACACGGTGGAAGCGAGCAGGATCGCCGCGCATGCCAGAACGCCGCCCAGGGCTCGCTCGCCGTCGCGGGCTCGCTGCAGGCGCAGGCCCACGGTGAGGTTTGCCAAAAGGCCGAGCACGCCAACGGCCGCGTAGATATAGCCGTTGTAGGTGGTGGGGAAGCTGAACTGGTCGCGCAGGTAATAGTTGAACGAGTTGTCGAAGGCCGATGACGCCATGCAGGCCAGCACCGTGGAGGCGAGGAAGGCGCACATCCAGGGGGAGAGCAGCTCGCGCGTGCCGGCAAGCGCCGCCAGCGGGTTGGCGCGGCCGAGCGTGAGGGGTTCTTGCGCTCGCTCGAAGGTGCCTCCCTCGGCCAGCAGGAGCAGCGCCATCCCGGCAACCAGGAGCAGAATGAAGAACTGCAAGATGAACGAATGGCCCGGGTCGTTTTGTCCCACGACGCCGCCCACCAGGTAGCCCATAGCGGTCGCGGCACTCTGCACAGCGGCAAGCAGCGTCATGTTACGCCCGCAGGTGCGTGCGTCGGATATGTCGGCCACGTAGGCCATGGCCGCCACGCCGAAGCCCGCGCATGTGGCGCCCGCCGCGAAGCGAGCCACGATGATGCTGGGCACGGTAGTGCTCACGAGAAAGGCCAGCTGGGCGAGGCCGTAAAGCACCGCGGTGAGTGCGAGCGTGCGCACGCGGCCGATGCGGTCGGAGACCAGCCCCCAGAACGGCGCGAAGAGGAAGAGGCCCAACGCCATTGAGGCGAACGCCACGCCGAAGATCCAGTCGGGCAGCGCGAGCGAGATGTAGAACGCCGGCTCCACCGGGTGGACCACGTTGGCCGCCACCGACTCGGCTGCCATGGCCGCGCACACGATGGGGAAGGAAGGACGACGCCAGCGGAACCCGGCTTTCTTGCAGGCGGTGGCGGTGACCTCGGCCTCGGTGGGCCTTGCTTGCGTGCGCCTGGCTTTCGTATTGGCGGCGTCGGTGGCTTGCGGCATCTGGTCGGGCTGTTCAGACATGCGGGCACTCTTTCAGGGCGTTTCGCGCTGTCGGCGCAGTAGGGCGGGATGTAGGGACGTGCAAAAATGGTTCAGAATACACGTTCGTCAGCCAATCGTGCACCACGGACCATTTTGCACCCTTTTCGAGACCCATTCTGGTCCATTCAGCACGATTCGCCGTAATAGCAGGGATGCTGCTTCGATATTGGCTGTCTCAGTGCCGGCCTACGAGCCTACTTCTTCCCCGTGCGTACGAGTCGCATGAGCTCGTCATGAGAATGCACCTCGAGCTTGGCGTAGATGCGCTTCTTGTGGGTGCGTACCGTTTCTGGTGAGATGGTCAGCTCTTCGGCGATGTGGACGGGGGAATAGCCTGCTACCGTGAGGTGCAGCACCTCATCTTCGCGTTGCGACAGGCCGAATTTACGTCCCGTTGTCACACACCGTTCCTCAAGCCGGCTGTCGTCGTTGAGCGAAGCACGCCGTGACGAGATAAAGGCCAATCCCAAGGGAAACGATGATTAAGTCCAATCGGCCTCATCGAACGCGCTTTCTGCCTGCGGTGCTGCAATGGTGAAGTGCGGCATGGCCCGCTTGTTCATCGGTTTCCTAAGCAAGTAGACGCCCCGCACTTGGCAGGATTTCCTGCTGGGTGTGGAGCGCGCTTTTAGCCCAGACCCCAGGACGGGCGCGAACCAGTTGTTCTTCTCGGTTGGGCGGTATGCGACCTCGTAGTCCTTGTAGCTGAAGTGGCACCAGTCGACGTTGCCCACCAGCTGGCCTTCCGCGAGGCGAAGCCTTTGTATTTGTCAGGAGGCCTGTTTGCTGTACAGGGCGTCGTTGCGGGAGAGCAGGTAGGCGCAATACTGGTTCATGCTGATGCCTTCCCGTTTGGAGTGCTCGGCCAGGGAGCGGTGAAGGCTGCGCGGTATCCGCAGCTTGAACTGGCCCGAGTACTCCTCAAGACTGTCGGGCTCGTGTATTTCGATGTCGTCTTCAATCGCGGCTTCCAGCCATGCCTTCTTGGCATCCAACGCGTTGGCAACCGCAGCGTCGATGGTGTCGCCACATGTGATGCAACCGGGCAGGTCAGGGAAAGAGGCGACGAACCCGCCCTCGTCCTTGTCCTCAATGATTTCCATCCGGTAGTTCATGCTCATATATTCATCAAGCGTTTTCATTATTGCTGGCCTCGCTTTCGACGATTTGGCGCACCATTTCGACGTAGACCTTTTTGATGGGTTCGTGCTTGGGTATTGTGATGGGCTGACATCCTGGTTTCCGGAACGTGTAATGGCTGCTTCCGCCTCGCGGTGCGTGCATCTCATACCCGTAGCTCTCTAAGACTTTCCGGAGTTCATCGAAGCGGAGGTCTTTTGATAGCATGAGTATTTTTGCGATTAGCTTGTCCCACTTGGTCATAGGCACCTCCTTTTTAGAGAGAATAGATGGTGTCATATATGGTGTCAATAAGGGGTTGGATTATTCTTCATGCGTTCCATCTCCCTGTGTTTTCAGCCTGCGTTGTGGTTGATCTTGTTATGGGGTTGAGCACCGCTTTTTCGACGTTCTTGGGGAGGTCGGTATCCCGAAGGAGGAGTTGGGTGAATCGATTCTGCTAGGGGGTGCTGTGCCTGTGGCGTTGATTATTGCTGCGATCGCGCGGCCGATGCGGTGTCGGCAAGAGACCAAGCGACCCTAGTGTCGCGAATGACGCTCCTATAGGCTGTCAAGCCCTTTTTTAGCATTCAGGTAACGGTCGTATTCGCGTCTGATTTCCTCGTGGGGGCATACGTCCCTTTCTATTTCGGCACGCGATCCCGACGGCGGTCCTCGCCGCAGCCCCAAGGGCGAGATCCTCAACCTCGACGGCGAGCCCATCCCCGGCCTCTACAGCGCCGGCGAGTTCGGTTCCATCTGGTGCAACATGTACAACGGCGGCGGCAACCTGGGCGAGTGCCTGGCCTTCGGCCGCATCTCCGCACGCAACTGCCTGGGCATTGCGTAAAGAATGTCATCTGCCTGGCAGCCAAACTGACGAGTGCCGTCCACCCCAGTTATCTCGCGTTAGTCAAGATTAACGTACTGGCCCTCTCGCTCACATCCGAGCGGGAGGGCCTTTGGGTTTGGGGTTGCAAATCATCCGAAACCTTGCCAGCTAGGCGGTAAATGAGAGGTGAGTTCCGCTCGATGAGCTCAGTGAGTTCGGCAAGTTCCTTTTGGGAAAAGCCCTCTACGTCGGTCCGCGTGTATGCTGGCAACCGGCAATACCCTGAGTCAAAGCCCCCGTCAACCGGGCGCTCAACACCAACCAAAATCGTATTGTCTTCCAGGATGTTCGAGTACGCGATACGCGTATCGTCCGGGAGCTTGAGATAGCTGTACATCATGATTGCCCGCCTCCTTGCGCATGCAGTGTGGCAGTGCCAGTTTAGTTCCTCCGCCCAACGATGTCTCCCGTTGCTCCAAATTTCTGTTGACATCCCATTGGGGTGCAATTTACTATGCCTCATGAAGAAGAAGCCGCTCCGGCGGAGTTTGCAAAACATAGTTCCAGGCCAATAGGGTGAAGCCTGGCACGGGGCCTGATTGGACGCCGTGCTGATGTTTGATGCAAACGAGGGAGGGCTTCTCGCTATGGCGAAAGAATCCACTGAAGAGTTTGACTTTGAGATTGCCGATCAAGAGTGGCAATACGATCCCCTTGCTGATGCTGAGGACCAAGAGGGCTCCGAGCAGGAAGAAGATCCGGGCGACTTTACGGGCAAGCCTATTGAAAGCCTGGCTGGTCGACCTGAAGACCAAACCCCGAAGAAAGATGCCAAGCTCGAGGAGCCTGCCTCCCAGCGCATTGAAGAGCTGTTTGAAAAACTGAACGCTCGTCGTCGTGTTTTGTCGGGAATCCTGCGTTTCCTTGAAGCTCCCAAGAGCGCTGCTGAGCTCAATGGCGAGGTCGAGCGTCTGCAAAAGCATGACTTCTCGGTATACACTGCCGCCAACTACGCCGAGCTCCTTGAGGAAGCGGGCGCAATCATCAAGGTCGATGAGAATGGCACACCATTTGCCGACTCCCCCGAGCAGGTTCCGGATATCGTAACGGTGGATGGTGCGGATTTCCTCAAGCCCGCTCCCTGGCGTGAGGTGTACTGGCTTACGACCGAACCTGCCCGTGCGCGCCTTGCTCAAAACGATCCCGAGACTCGTTTCCGCGAGCTTATGGAGCGTGATGCGCAGTACAAGACCATCTACGTGCGGATTCTTCAAGCTGCTGATTGCCAGGAAGGTGCCACGACGCCTCAGCTTAACGAGCTCGTCGACTGGGACCCTCTTCTTAAAAGTCCCCGCTTGTACACCGCGCATTTCACTGAGTTGCTTGAACGGTGCGAGGCGCTGTGCTGGGAGGGTGTGTGGAAGACCACTGACATAGGGCGTACGCTGCTTGCCGAGCGTGGGGACGAGACCATTGAGCAGGGAATCGAGGGGTAATCATGGTTGATCAAATGAAAACGGTCGATACCGCAGCTCAATCGGCCGACGAGGAGCTCGCCTGCCTAATGGATCAGCGTGCCAACACGTACATGCTTCTGTCTCGCTTGTATCTCAAGGAAATCGACGATGCACTGCTCCATGAGCTGCACGACATGCTGTTTCCTACTTCAACGGGCGACGGCGATGTCGACGAGGGGTATCTACTTATAGCGACGTACTTGTCAAACCTATGGACCGAGTCCCTTACAGAACTCGCGGTGGACTATGCACGCAGCTTCTTGGGCAATGGCGTCGACGCGTTTGCAGCTGCCTACCCCTACGAGAGCGTCTATACCTCTGAAAAACGCCTGCTTATGCAGGACGCCCGTGATGAGGTGCTGGCCATTTATCGTTCCTTTGGCATTGAAAAGGGCCAAGATTGGGGAGAGGGCGAAGACCACATTGCCCTCGAGCTCGAGTTCATGCGTGTTCTTTGCGAGCGCGCCTCCAAGGCCCTGCGCGCAGGGGAATCCGACGGAGCTTTGCGGCTCCTGCTTGCTCAGCGGAACTTCCTGCACGATCACCTGGTGACATGGGTTCCGATGATGACGGCCGATTTGCGCCGGTTTGCTCAGACGAGAATGTATGAGGGACTGGCGTACCTCACTGATGGTTTTCTGCGTACGGACTACGCCATGTTGCAGGACATCCTGTCAGAGGAAGAAGCGTAGGGCCCGCAAGGACGCGCCGGGATTTCGCGATGCATTGAGAGGTTGGGACGAGGTATGGCGCAGAATACAGCCGAGGCAATCGAGGACTCGATGGTTCCCATGCCTGCGGAGATTCCCGCAGGTTTGGTCAAGATGACTCCTGAAGCGTTGCTTATCGAGGGCGGTGTCGCTACCGGTAAGACGCAGGCTTTGCTAGAGAGGGCAATCGGCCTGCTTGATACGGGCGTATCAGTTGACAAGGTGCTTGTCGTGTGTGCGACGCCTGGTGCGGCCGAAGCCTTCAAGACTCGTCTGGTCCAGGCGTGCCCCGGGGCTGCGGGCATCGAGATAACTACTGCGCGTCAGTGGTCACTGAGGGTCCTGCGTGAGCCAGAGACCCAGCGAGTCTCCGGTTTTGGCGCCCGCATGCTCGCGCCGTTTGAGATTGACATCCTGATGGAGGACCTCAAGACGAGCGGCGTCAGGCCTCGACGCCTCAAGGAAATGCTGCGCTTCTTCTACAAGTCGCTCACGGAGCTGTGTGACTGGGAAGAGGATTGGCTTTTGACAGGCGAGGAGCAGCTGGTATATGGCCTCCTTCAAGACTGCCTGCGCTTCACCGGCGGCATCTTGGAGCCCCAGGTGTGCAACGCCGCGTGCAAATGGCTGTTTAACGGCGAAGGGGCTGGCTCCTTCGGGTATGACCACGTGCTTGTGGACGACTATCAGCTCATGTCCCGGGCTTCGCAGGTTTTGGTCAATAGGCTCGCGCGCCTGTCTGTCGCTGTGACAGCAGACCCGTCGGTTCGAGCGGAAGTGTTTGACTCATATCCGTATGAGCAGGGTCTCCAGGAGTTTTTGGATGCAAACCCGCACGTTCAAATAACACGGCTGACCTCGAGTTTTGCATGCCCCGCTGCAGTGGGGGCGGCGAACGGCATTGCTTCGCATCCTCTTGTGCAGGAAAAAGCCGTCTTGTGCAATAACCAAGTGGGCGCGCACGATGTTCGTCGCATCTGGGCCGAAACGCCTTCTGGAGAGCTGGCAGATATTTGCAGCGCTGTGGAAGACGGGGTGCGGGGCGGTCGGAAAGTAAGTGTTGTTGCAACGAACGCCCTTTGGGTTCGCAACATCGTTCGAGGTCTTGAGGACCGCGGGATCAAGACTCGTCGGGGTTTTACAAGTAGAGAGGTTCGCGGCGATTTGCGCGATTTGACGCGCTGCTCTGTCCCCAGAATTCTTACGGCCCTCTCCTTGCTCGCGGACCCTGCCGATGGGCTTGCCATGCGAACGTGGTGCGGCATGGGGGAGACGTTTGCTGCGTCTTCTGCCATGGCTGTCGTGAGGGAAAAGGCGCTGAAAGACGGCATGCCCACTGCTAATGCGCTGCAAGAGCTGTGCATTCCGGTGGGACAGGCCCAGCAGATGCGCTGCGAAAATGACCATCTGACTCGTGCCGTGCAAAGCGCCCAGGAGCTCGTGAATGAGTATGGCCACCTCGGTGGGGCTGAGCTGCTTGATGCCCTGGCCCATGAGCTTGTCGGGCCAGATGCTCACGTGCCTGAAATCGTAGAGTCTCTCACGGCACCGTTTGATGATGGTCGCCTTGCGGGCCATGATGCGCATGCCATGAACGCGCGAGTTCGCGAGCGTCTCTGTGCTCCTGAATATCTCGGGCAAGGCGACGTCACGGTTACCACGATGGAGTTGGGTATCACCGGCGAGACGCCCGATCTGGTCGTGTTGTGCGGCATGGTTGACGGATTTTTCCCGCTGAAAGGGGTCCTTGACCGTGAGCTGATGGTGCAGGCCGACGCTGACAAACAAATGACAAAGGACCTGCATCGTTTGATTGGCGTCGTGGGAAAACCGCAGCTCTCCCTTGTGATAACCGGGTTCACTCAGGTAGGTCTCGAGATGGCGGAGCGTACGGGTCTGAAGATTGCCCGCGTGCAACTTGACGAGGCAGGCAATCGCGTGGCCCTTGCAAAGCCCAGCACATACCTTGGATATATGGGATAACAAGTTGATGAGGGGCAGGACGACAGCGATGATTCAAAGCCAGGGCGATCTTCAACAAGGCTTTGTTGGCCGGTCTGATGTTGATGAACGGGGCATATCTTCAATGGCCTGTACATCCATGACATCAAAGACAGGCGTCTGTGCCCCTCGTGTGCTTCTTGATGTTGAGCGGACCCTCCTTCTTGAGGATCTCAAGTATGCCGGCGTGCCCATGGGTGTCTTGAAGAGCCTGATTGCAAAAATAAAGGAGGCTGAGCCTTCATCTCGGACTGGGTTAACCGGTTTGGGATTTGACAACAACGAGCTAAACGCATACCAACTGCTTATGCAGCGGCTGGGGATGATGGGTGCCGTGCTGCCTGAACAGGCTGTTGTTCAGGAGGCTTGTTTGGAAGGCGCGCAGGAGATTGATGGTCGTCTGACGCATATCAAATGGCGCGAGCCGGATGATGAGCTCAAGGGCACAGTCGATCTGGTGTCGAGGCTGTTGGGGGCAGATTCCGATCTTTTGCCGAGGGACATTCTGGTTGTGGCGCCGGGGGCAGTTCAGAGCGGTGCATTGTGCGAGGGTTTTTCGCGCAGGCACCTGGCGTATCAGTATGTTGCGCCCCACGATGCCGTGTATGGCGATCCAAGGCGATTGGACAGGCAGGGCTCTTTGGGGGCGTATGCTGCTCTTAGCTTGGCGGCTGACCGCTACGACTGTGCCGCGTGGCGGCTCTGGCTCTCTCTGGGCCAAGACGACTTCGGTTGCAGAGACTGGGCCTCTTTGCTTGAGTGTGCGCAAGCAGAAGGCCTCGCTGTTACATCTGTGATTGCCGGGCTCGCTGTCGACGAGATGGGAAAACCTGAAATGTCTTCCATCTTGTCGAACGCGCGGCTTTCAGAAGTTGTTCGGCGCATTCGAGAAGGCAGTGAGCTCGCTGAGTATCTTTCTGCTAAGCGCGGCTTCGCTTTGCGCGGTGCCTTGGAGAAGCGGTTTCCTCGCGCTGGTCTCAAGCAGCTGTTCGAGCGCATTGATGATGGTGATGATGTTGCCGGCTTGCGTGATGCTGTGCGCAAACAGTCCTGCAGGCCGGCGTTTGGAAATGCGCCCGAGGCTGTGCATGTGTGCACGTATGCGAACAGGCCTTTTCAGGGAATCACCCACCGATATGTTTTCGCCCTGGGCCTTGTCGAAGGGCTTGTACCACCAACTGCGTCGCTGGCGATGGGAGCGCCGAATACGGGTCGGTGCGATTCGCCGACGGGCTTCCACGAGCTTCTGGCACTAGCGAGTGATGAAGCATTTATAAGCTGTTTCCAGAGGGCGGACGAAGATGCGATAAAGTGCTTGCGCTTGCCGCAGGGTCGCGTGCGTCGCTGTCAGGGTCGAGAGATGGCCGTGTATGCGCAGTCGAGTCTGCTGGCCTCACTTGGAGACATGTTGCCCGGGTCGGTTTCGGCGGAGCAGTACCTTGCACAGAAATGGGGGGTCTAGGATGACCATGCCGCAAGAATTGGCACAGGAGTTGGGTGGCCTGGGCTGCGTAGACCTCATCGTCCATGCAAATCGTTGCGTTCGCGTGCGCAACCGCCATGCAAGCTGTCACGCATGCGCCGACGCATGCGTGTCGGGATGCATATCTATCGAAGGCAACGAGATCGAGGTGGATTCGGGCAAGTGCATCGGATGCGGCACATGCTGCACGGCATGCCCGACATGTGCCCTTGAGGCGTGCAACCCCAACGATGCAGCGCTGCTTGCGCAGGCGCGTAAGGTTCTGAGCACGTCGAACAGAAATGTCGTGATTGCCGCCCGAGAGACGTTACTTGCCAATGAGGGCCGCATTGACATGTGCAAGGTTCTGCAGATTCTCAATCCCGGACGTCTCGATGAGACTTTTCTAGTGCGACTCGTCGCCGAGGGGGCGCAAGGCGTGACAATTGTGGCCCCCACAAGTCAAGACGAGATACTTGAAGCTGGTCGCATGATGGCCGTTAAGGTATGCGACAGCGCGAATGTCCTGCTTGGAGCTTGGGGGAGTGCAGTTCGGATAGACATTACAGACGAGTTCCCCGAAAGCGTTTGTCTTGACGATGACGACATTGCGTGCGTGCCTGCACCGTATTGGTGTGAACATGTGTCAGCCCGTTCAGCTGCGATCGACACCCGGGGTTCAGATTTCTTCCAGCGCATGAAAGTTCTGCCCGACGGGACGTTGCCGCACTTTATTCCTGATCGTCGGGAGGAACTCGCAGAGGCTTTGTTTGCAATCGGCACACCGTCACAAGCGCAAGTCGCAACGCGGCTATGGGGACATGTGACCATCGATCCCGAGCGTTGTACGGGATGCCGTATCTGCGTGACGTTTTGCCCTACGGGGGCATTGTTGAAGTATGCCGACGGTGGTGAAACGGGCGTTGAGCATACGCCTGCCGATTGCGTGCGATGCTTATGTTGCCAGGATGTTTGTCGAGCTGGCGCTATCCATGTTGATGAGACCGTGGACACCAAATCCATCGCGCGTGGAACAGCGGAACGTTTTCCCATGCCTGACGAGGCACAGTTTCGCTCAAACAGTAAGTCAATCATCAATGCCGTGCGCAAGATGACCAAGACTGACCGTATTTATGAGCGATGAGATGGCAGGTGCGAGGCTATTCTTCGTTGGAATTGTCGGATGCCTCGTCCAGGTCGCCTCTGCGCTCGAAAAGGTCGAGCAACTCTTGACGGCTGTGGACATCGGTTTTGTGGTAGACGTTTCGCAGATGTGTTGCCACGGTGCCTGTTGAAATATACAGATCCTCGGCGATGCGAGACGTTGAGCGTCCGCGCACAAAAAGGCGCGCAACATCAGCTTCGCGCGGCGTGAGCCCATAGCGCTTCGCAAGCGCATCGAAGCGATCTTGGAACCTGCGTGCCGGCGTCTCGGTTTCCTTCGTTTTGCCGAGTTCTTCGATGGCGATGATTGTGCGCTCCGTGAGAATGAAAATATAGGCTACAAGTAGCAGCGCGACGCATATGGGGATGACGATGCGTCCGATGGTTTCAGGCCAATCGGTAGAGTAGATGAGCGTTTGAAGGGTCAGGTTGCCAGCTAGTAGGGCCAGGGAGAGTGTGGCTTCGCCCCAGGCTACTATACGGACGGGATTGATGCCCCCTGACCTGCCGAGTTGGCATAGTAGCGTCCAGACGACGATTTTAAAGAACGTATAGCCGGCGAGCATTACTACGTGCAAGATGGCACTCGGCTTTCCATCCACGCTGGCGATGAGCAGTGCGCCGACCATTGTGAGCAAAGCGATGCGGTAGACCATGACGAAGCGCTCGATGGGTGAGGACTGACGCTTTGAACTCTTGAGGTACCAGACGATAATAACAAGGGGAATAGTGAGGCATACGAGCAGCACTGAAGAGTGCTCGTTCATTTGCTGCACATCGCTGCGAGCGTTCATGATGCCCTGAATTGAGCCGAGAACTATGCCAAACAACAATGCTGCCTGCAGGATTTTGGAACCGAAGACCTTCGAGTCCTGTACGAGCGCGTCGTCGATTTCGGCGGAGGCGGTAACCCCGGGTTCTTCTTTAGTCGAAATCGCCGCGATGTTAAGCGCCGCCGCTGATCCGATTGGCGAGAGCGCGACAATTACCAGGAACCCCGCTGCTGGCAAATGGCTCGCGGCATAATAAAGGAACGCGCTCAAGACGTATGAACCGCATAGGGCGACGACCGTGTCGATGCTCAGAAGGCGTGTCATCTGCAAGCCCCAAGCAGCGTTGTACCATGCGGAGCCTATGCCTGTGGCCAGGGCGCTCACGATGAAAAGCACGATTTTCGGAAAGGTGTCGAGCCCAATTTCAGTGCAGGCGAGGGTGCCTACGCACATGAGTGCCGCAAAAACAATTGAGAGCGATTTGCGCATGAACGTTTCTTGTCGTTGCGATTTGCCGGCATAGAACCCAAAGGCGACAAGGGACATGACGAGTACGGACATGCTTGCAAGGAAGAATTGATAGTACGCCGGCGCATTGCCCACGGCAGCCGGAAGCATCCCTTGGTAGAACAGGCACGACACCCACGTCATGTGCAGACCATAGCCGATTGAGATGAGCGCGGTATTCCGGTTGCCCGTGCTGGCTGCGTCTTGCGATGGTGCCGTATCTGCCATTGGTCTGCGTGCCCCCTTTGTTTCCCGATGAGGGGAGTATAGCGCACGAACGTGCGGGCGAGGCTCGAACCCTTTGAAAGAAATGCAATGTCGGTAAAAGAATGCCTGGTAGAAGGCATCTATATCAAAACATGGTAGGCCCTGTGCGAGCGTCTTTTGCCAATCTCCCCTAACGCGATAGATGGTTGCGCGCGTGCAAGTAGGCCACAATCGAAGCGGTGCGGAGGGGGAATGCCGCACTTTGTCATGTGGGAACGACGAAGGAGGAACAATGGAGGAAAGGCTAGCCAATCGCGCTTTGTCACGCCGCAGCTTCATCAAAGCGGCGGCCGTCACGGCGGGTATCGCTGCCCTCTCTGGCTCTGCAGGGACCCTTACGGCCCTTGCCGAGACGGCCGAGGTCGGATCCGCCGAGGATGTAAAGCGCATCCGTACCGTCTGCCGTGCTTGCGGCAAGATGGAGTGCGGCGTGTGGGTTACCGTGAAGGACGGCAAGGCCATTCGTGTCGAGGGTGACCAGTCTTCGTTCACGAGCCGCGGTAACTGCTGCACCAAGTCGCAGTCTTCAATTCAGGCGTGCTACCACCCCGACCGTCTGCGCTATCCCATGAAGCGTACGAACCCCAAGGGCGAGGATCCCGGTTGGGTGCGCATTTCTTGGGACGAGGCCATGGCCCTGAGCGCCGAGAAGTTCACCGAGATTCAGAATAAGTATGGCGGTCCTTCGCTTTTGACCATGAACGGCACGAGCCGCATGTGGGCAATGGGCGGTTATGCTCCTCTGAAGATTATCCTGGGTACCCCCAACGGCCACTTGGCTTCTGCCATCTGCAAGGGTCCGCGTTTCTTTACCACCGCCGTGACCGACATGTACGGCTCCAACTGGATGACTTCTGCCGAGGAGCCCCGTGTCTACGTCGAGTGGGGCGGAAACATCGAGTACTCCAACTACGATGACTCGTGCCGCAACGTCGTGAACGCCTCGCAGAATGCCGACACCTTCATCATCATCGACCCGCGTATGACCGGCATCGGCAAGGAAGCTGACTACTGGCTTAACGTCCGCCCTGGTACCGACCAGGCCATCGCCCTTGCTTGGGCCAAGATCATCATGGACCATGGTCTCATGGACGAGCTGTACATGAAGCGCTGGTCCAACGGTGCCTTCCTGGTAGTCGACGACATGGAGCCTACGGGCGGCTGGATGCTTGACAACACCGGCGTTATCGACATGAAGACCAAGCTTCTCAAGGAGAGCGACCTCGTTGAGGGCGGCTCCTATCAGAAGTTTATGGTGCACGACGCCGTGCGTGCCGCTGCTGGCAAGACGGGCAACGATGCCCTGGGCTACCTTGATGTTGAGACCACCCAGTGGGAAGGCGACTCGATTACCACCGATGCCGCCATGCAAAACGGCAAGTGGGTCAAGGAGGGCACTCCCTGGGAGGGCTGGCTGCCTGAACCTACCACGTTCGCTCAAATCGATCCCGACCTGTATGGCGAATACGAGGTCACGCTCAAGGACGGCACCACGGTCAAGTGCAAGACCGTTTGGCAGAAGTATGCCGAGATGCTGGCCGACAAGACTCCTGAGTGGGCTGCCGAGATTACTGGCGTTGATGCCGAAAAGATCGAGAAGGCTTGCCTCGCATGGGCAACGAACCTCGACCCTGAGAGCGGCTACAACAACGGCGGTATTCACATCTCGCTGGCTATGGACCAAAACGGCAACAACTTCCAGACCATTCGTTCGATCATGATGCTTTCGCATATGACCGGCAACCTGGATGGCCCCGCGGGTAACCGTGGCCCGACTCACGCTTTCTTCCGCGATGGTATCTGGCTGCCGTGGTGGGCATTCGATTATCCCGGAGATCCCGACGATCCCATGTCGGCACCTGGCCCCGTCTACGAGGCCGATCAGACGACCTTCATGAAGAACGCGGCCATGGTCGGTGGCGACAAGTTCCCGCTTACCCGCTGGTACAACCAGTGGTGTGAGCCTCATAGCCTGTGGCAGGCAGTTCTGACCGGCGATCCTTATCCCATCGTGGGTGGCGCCAACGACTCTGGCTCCTTCATGAACCAGAACAACTCCGGCGAGGCATGGGAGGCCATGAACAAGCTTGACTTCTGGATGGAAGTCAACCTGTGGCATCACCCCACCGCTGAATGCGCCGACGTGCTGCTGCCTTGCTACCATTGGCTCGAGATGCGCTTCCCGCGCATCTCCCAGGGCCCGCACTGCGGTCTTGCCATGAACTGCCAGTGCGTCGAGGCTCCCGGCGATTGCAAGAATGACCCCGAGATCATGGAAGAGCTTTTCCGTGCGATGGGCATGCCTTGGAATTTCGACGAGTCCAATCCGTACCCCACTTGGGACGAGACGCTCGAGCACATGTATGCCTCCGCGAAAATGCCTTTCGAGTCTTACAAGGCCTTCGAGGAAGATTTCCAGAAGAATGGCTGGTCCAATGCCAAGAAGATCTATCCCAAGATCATGGGCACGTACCGCCGTTACGAGACTGGCTATACGCATGTGACTTCTGGCGTCGGCGACGCACAGCCCGTCTGGGGCCTGGAGGTTCCTGGTTGCGATCCGGGTCATCGCTTTGGTTACAAGACCCCCACGTCGCGTTACGAGCTGTGGCCCACGGTTGTTGAGACCTATTGCATGGACAACGACCAGAGCCCCGTTGACTACGACTGGATGGTGCCGGACTACATCGAGCCTTGCGACAGTCCCGTTTCCAACCCGGAGAAGGCGGCCGAGTATCCCTTTATCGCCACTACCGGTCGTCGCATCCCTGTGTACTTCCACTCCGAGCATCGCCAGCTTCCCTGGTGCCGCGAGCAGTGGCCTGTGCCCAAGATGGAGATCAACCCTCTCGATGCCGAGGAACTCGGTATCGAACAGGGCGACTGGTGCTGGATTCGCACGCCCTATGGCGAGATTCGCGAAGTCGCGGATCTGTATCACGGCATCGGCCGCGGCGTTGTCAACCTCGAGCATGCATGGTGGTTCCCCGAGCTCTCCGCGCCCAACCACGGCGAGCATCTGTGCAACTGCAACCGCCTGCTTGATCCCGAGCACCGCGACCCGTTCACTGCATCTTCGTGCATGCGCGGCTTCCTCGTGCAAATCGAGAAGGCTACGCCTGAGAACAGCCCGTTTGGCAACCCCGTTCCTTGCGACGATGACGGTACCGAAATCATCCACGATCCGTCTGACCCGCGTCTGAAGGAATGGTTGCCCGACTTCTCGCTGAACGGAAGTGATTACTAATGCAGTACGCAATCATTACCGACCTTAACCGTTGCGTTGGGTGCCTTTCTTGCTCGGTTGCCTGCAAGTCGGCCAATGAGGTGCCCATCGGCATGTTTTGGAACAAGGTCCTGCGCGTGGGCCCGTTCCCCACTGAGGAAGGCGGCACGTTCGACAAGTCGGCAATGTACTTTCTGCCGGTGACGTGCCAGCACTGCGTGAACCCTCCTTGCACCGACGTGTGCCCCACGGGTGCCACCACAAAGCTCGACGACGGTACGGTGGTTATTGATGAGGAACTGTGCATCGGCTGCCAGGCTTGCATGACGGCCTGCCCCTATGGTGTGCGCTTCCTGAACGATGAGCTTGGCGTTGTGCAGAAGTGCAATCTGTGCCACGACAAGCTGGACAAGGACGAGCTTCCCCAGTGCGTCCAGCAGTGCTGCGCTCGCGCCCGTTTCTTTGGCGATGTCGACGAAGGCTACGACTCGTTCCGCGCGCCTGCTGACCCGTCGGCTTTTGCGGATGGCGGCAAGGACTACGAGACGACCCAGCATACCTTTGTCACCTTCGGCGAGTACTGCAAAGAGTACAGCGAGGAGGATGTCCACTTCCTGTCCAACGAGTTTGGCAATGATCCCGCTTGCGCATATATCTTGCGTAACCGTGAGTGGCAAGGCGAAGAGTAACGGCTAAGGTCTCTTAAGACCCGAGATTCGGGGGTGCCGTACGCATGCGCTTGTACGGCGCCCCCGGCGTTCTCGGCTAAGAAGCGCGCTTGTCCTTCTTCTTCCTTCACCCATGCAAACGACAAGCTTGCTTCTTTGGCGAGACCGTGCGTGCCAGCAGTCATTTTTACCTATGGGAGGTACGGCAAGGTAAAACATCGCAATGAGCTTTCCCGAATGCTCCCCGACAATCGTTTGCTCGTCACGGATCTCTAGTTCGCTGAGCGCCCCACCCCTTACGGGGCGTTTTGCCTGCTTGCTGTGAAGCCCGTGCGAGGATAGCGCAGACGTCCGGCCCCTTGCACGCGGTAGTGCTAGGCTGTGTCGCCGCATTGGTTTGCAAGACGTGGGAGGCGTGCGGTGGGTTTGGAAGAGAGCGACAAGATGGTCGGCGAGGACTCGGCGGCGAAAGCCGTCCGGCAGACGGGGGCCGCAGGCGGGGTCGACACCCACGAGTCGGGCCGTTCTCGTGTGGCGGTGCTCGTGCTGCTTGCGCTGTCGTTTGCGCTGGGATGCACGGAGTTCGCCATCATCGGCATCGAACCCGACATCGCCACGTCGCTGGGCGTCGAGCTTTCGCTCGTGGGCAACCTCGTGGGCTACTTTGCGGTGGCTTACGCCGTGTGCACCCCGCTGCTCGCTGTGTTCACCGGGCGATTCCGCCGCTTCCAGCTCATGTGCATCTACCTGCTCGTTTTCAACCTCGGCAACCTGACGACCATGCTTGCGCCCGCCTACGGCGTGCTTGTGGTGGGGCGCATGCTCACGGCCGCCGTGTCGGGCGCGCTTTTGGCCACCTCGCTCACCTTCGTGCCCGAGCTTGTGCCTGAGAAGCGCGTGGCACCCGTCGTCTCGCTCATCTACACGGGTTTCTCCATCGCCAGCGTGCTCGGCGTGCCGGCTGGCAAGCTCATCAGCGGCGCCTTCGGCTGGAACTTCACGTTCGGCGTGGCTGCGGTGCTCGCGCTTGTCGTGAGCGTCGCCCTCATCGTGTGCATGCCGCGCACGGGCGCCACCGACGAGCCCTCGACTCCGCGCGACCAGCTTGCCCTCGTGGCCGACGGCCGCGTGATCGCCGGCATGCTCATCTTCGTGTTCGGCGCGGGCGGCACGTACGTCTTCTATACCTATGTCACCCCGGTGCTGCAGGATGTCATGGGCCTGACGCCCGAGATGGCGTCCACGGTCCTCATGGCCTACGGTTTTGCCTGCGTGGTGTCGAACCTGCTATCCGGATGGGTGGCGCAGCGCTTCGGCGTCGTGGGCCTTGCCGGCTCGTGTCTCATCCAGGCGGCCCTTCTTGCCTTGCTCTACTTCACGACGGGCAGCCTCGTGCCCGGCATCATCAACATCCTGCTTCTCGGTGTGGGCATGTATGTGGTGAACTCGCCCGGTCAGATGCACTTCCTCAACATCGCCCAGCGTGACTACCCTCGCGCGCTCACCATGGCGGCCTCGGTGCAGCCCATGTCGTTCAACATCGGCATCGCGGCCGGCTCCTTCGTGGGTGGCGTCGTGGTCGCGGGCCCCGGCCTTGCCTTCGTCGGTTTCGCCGGCACCGTCATGTGCGTCGCGGGCGCGGTCTTTGCCTGGCTGGCCGCTCATCTCAAGGGTCGTGCAAAAAAGAGGGCCTAGCAACAAGGAGAGAACACCCCGCCTTGCGCCGCTGGCCTTCAATGGCTACCCGACAGCCGTCTGCGCCACTTGCGAGTTTCTCCAGTGCCACCCACGAGGCAAGCCCCATCATCCCACATCATCTACCAGCGCATATGCCGCTCTACCCCCATCTGCCCGATTTTGGGGGTAGCGTCTCGCGTGCGCATCCGTGTACACTGGAACCGACGTGTGGGGCACCGCCAGGGCGCGGGCCGCCACGCATCGCACCGCGATGCCGACGCGCACAAGGGGAGCGCGGGAATCGCGCCGTGTCGGGCATGCGGTGCGCAACCGTAAGGTGTAAGACGAAAGGGGATGTTCTTATGCAGGTTACTCGCAGGGATCTCGTCAAGTTCGGTGGCGCCGCTTGCCTGGTTGCTGGCGCTACGGTTGGTGCCGGCGCTGCTATGGCTGACGAGGCCGGCTATCTGGTCGGTTCTTCCGACATCGCGTTCTCCGAGGAGACCGACATCCTGATCATCGGTACCGGCGTCGCTGGCCTGGCCGCTGGCATGGAGCCCGCTCTCGCCGGCAAGAAGATCATCTTCGCCGAGAAGAAGGGTTCCTTCGGCGGCGACTCCGCCACGTCCTGCTGGTTCATGTTCGCCACCGGCACGAAGAACCAACTCGAGCACGGCTCGCAGACCACCATCGAGCAGGCTTGGGAGAAGGCCAAGGAGAAGCAGACCGCCACGTTCGATTTCGACTGGTGGCCCCAGTACGCCGAGGGCAAGTACTTCGCTACCACGAAGTTCTTCGACTGCGCTGCCGAGAACTTCGGCTGCGACTTCCTCGAGCCCTGCACCATGGAAGAGCTGCCCAAGTTCGGTCCCGCCGTCGTGCTGCCCGGCGAGGGTATCGCCTCTGGCTACCAGCACGTTCTTTCGCCCATCCAGTCCAAGCTCGAGGAGCTCGGTGCCGAGTTCAAGTACAACCTCCGCGCTGTCTCCCTCATCAAGGACGCCCCTGACGGCGCTGTCATCGGCTGCCGCTTCCATGACGAGAACGGCGCCAACGTCGACATCAAGGCCAACGCCGTCGTCCTGGCCACCGGCTGCTTCATCGACAACGGCGAGATGATGAACGCCTACCTGCCCGAGTGGGCTCACTACGGCGTTCTCGTCAACGGCGGCAGCATGGGCGAGGGCCACACCATGGCCTGGGCCGCCGGCGCCCAGCAGATCGGCATGGACTCCTCCATCGCCAACCACTACTGCAACCTGATGGGCGACCTGCCCAACGCCACTACCTGGGGCTATTGGACGCCCATGGTGCTCGTTCTCCCCAACGGCAAGCGCTTCATCCAGGAGGGCCAGTCCCACGACGCCGCCCAGGCATGCCTGGACTGCGGCTACCGCGAGTGGTGGGTCATCTTCGACCAGCGCGCCTTCGACAACCGTTGCGTGGGCACCTCCGTCAAGAACAACGTCAACATCCATGAGGACGTTTACCGCACCGCCGACACCATCGAGGACCTCGCCGTCGCCATGGACGTGCCGGTTGACAACCTCGTGGCCACCTTCGCCGAGTACGACGGCTACGTCGAGGCCGGCGAGGATACCGCCTTTGGCAAGACCGAGTGGCTCAACTCCCTCGAGCCCCCGTACCACGCCCTCAAGCTCAACGTCATGCGCTACAAGACCTCTGGCGGCGTGATCTGCAACGCCGACAACCTTGTCATTGACAACGACGGCAACGGCATC
Organism: uncultured Coriobacteriaceae bacterium; assembly: GCA_900539345.1. Lineage (GTDB taxonomy): Bacteria > Actinomycetota > Coriobacteriia > Coriobacteriales > UMGS124 > UMGS124. The sequence continues at coordinate 20,987 of UQBS01000034.1, forward strand.
CCCGGCCTGTACGCCTGCGGCGCCATCGCGCTTCCCGGCCAGGCTTCGGTCACGGCCTGCGCCGCCACCGGCTACTTCACCGGCGAGACCCTGGCTGCCCTCTAAGGTATCCATGCCGTCGGCCTAGGCTGACAAGTAAGTAAGAACGACAAGAACGGCGGTCGGTCGCGCAGGCACCGGCCGCCGTTTTGCTTGCGCGGGCATTCTGCGGCGCCTGCGTGCCGCGCCCCGCCGCCTTCCCGTGCGCCGCACCTCGGTTCGCTCGCGTCTCGCGCGCCGCCCTTCACCCTCCCGCAAGCCCCTTTGTGTCCCGCACGTTTCGCTTCTCGCACGCTCTCGTTACCGGCTTGTAAGCATCGCGATATGCCTCAATCTTGAAACAATCCCAGCTTAAGGTGCTTTCCATACGGTATGGAGAGCAAGCCCCGGCTCCCGCGCCACTCATCGGATGGGGCAGAACAGAAGGATTGTTAGGAGGCTGACATGGAGGACGTATTTAGCTTGTGGTTTATCGTAGGCGCCTTGCTGGTGTTCTTCATGCAGGCGGGTTTCGCCATGGTCGAAGCTGGTTTCACTAGGGCGAAGAACGCGGGCAACATCGTAATGAAGAACACGCTCGACTTTTCCATTGGCGCAGTCGTGTTCCTGCTCGTTGGTTACGGCCTGCTTTCGGGTGCCGGTAACTTCTTCATCGGCGAGCTCGACTTCGGCTGGCTCGGCGGTAACTTCACGAGCTTCGACTGGAGCAACTTCTTCTTCCAGCTCGTGTTCTGCGCCACGGCCACGACCATCGTGTCGGGTGCTATGGCCGAGCGCACCAAGTTCGCTTCCTACCTCGTGGTGACCATCGTCATCTGCGCGCTCATCTACCCCATCGAGACCCACTGGGTGTGGGGCGGCGGCTGGCTGGCCGACCTCGGCTTCATCGATTGGGCTGGCTCTGGCGTCATCCACATGGTCGGCGGCACCATCGCCCTGCTCGGCGCTGCTTTCCTCGGCCCGCGCCTTGGCAAGTATGACCAGAACGGCCGCTCCAACGCCATTCCCGGCCACAGCATCACGCTGGGTGCCCTGGGCGTCTTCATCCTGTGGTTCGGCTGGTACGGCTTCAACGGCGCTGCCGGCGGCTCTGTCGCCCAGATCGCCCAAATCTTCACGACCACCACGCTCTCCTGCGTCTGCGCCGTCCTCGCCGCTATGATCCTCACCTGGGTCAAGAACGGCAAGCCCGACGTGACCTACACGCTCAACGCCGCCCTGGCGGGCCTGGTCGGCATCACCGCTGGCTGCGCTGACGTCGACGCCATCGGCTCCATCGTCATCGGCCTTGTCTGCGGCCTCGCTGTTGTGCTCGGCTGCGAGTTCATCGACAAGAAGCTCCACATCGACGACCCCGTCGGTGCCTCCGGCGTTCATGGCATCTGCGGCTGCCTCGGCACCGTGCTCATCGGCCTCTTCGGCACTGGCACCGCTGGTAACTCTGACCTGGCCGGCCTCTTCTATGGCGGCGGCCTGAACCTGCTCGGCATCCAGCTTCTCGGCGTTGTGTCCATCCTTGCTTGGACCGTTGTCACCGCTGGTATCACCTTGGTTATCGTCAAGAAGACCATGGGCCTGCGTGTCAGCGAGGCTGAGGAAGTCGAGGGCCTCGACGTCTGCGAGCATGGCCTGCCCAGCGCTTACGCCGACTTCCTGCCCGTCGTTCCTGCCATGGCTTCCGCTTCCGGCGAGAGCGTCGACGTCTCCGGCATCAAGCCTGCCGAGGTCAAGCACGCCGGCTACATGACCCGCGTCTCCATCATCTGCAACCAGTCCGAGTTCGTGAAGCTGAAGGACACCCTGGCCAAGGTTGGCGTCACCGGTATGACTGTCTCCAACGTCATGGGTTGCGGCATTGAGAAGGGCAAGACCGGCTCCTACCGCGGCGTCCAGACCAACGTCAACCTGCTCCCCAAGCTCCAGGTCGACGTGGTTGTCTCCGAGGTCGACCCCGGCATCGTGGTCGCGGCTGCCCAGAAGGCGCTGCACACCGGTGCCGCCGGCGATGGCAAGATCTTCGTCTCCGACGTGAGCGACGCCCTGCGCATCTCCACCGGCCAGACCGGCGTCGCCGCCCTCGACATGACCACGAGGATCTAAGGCAACGCGAATTGCTTCTCTAAGCACTTGAACGACAAGGCCTGCCTGTAAGTTGAACAACCTTGCAGGCAGGCCTTTTGCTGTGCCGCGCCGGTTTGTGCCGACATGTGCTGGCGCCCTGTGATAGAGAAGAGGCCCCGCCTGCGGCTGGTGTGTACCAGGCTGCAGGCGGGGCCTCTGTGTTTGAGGACCGTCAACGGGCAGTGCTCAGCGTGCCTCTTACACCACTGCACTCACGACGAAGATCACGAGCGGGATGGTCACGAGGAAGATACCGATGACGTCGATGATGGCGCCGGCGCGAATCATCGTGGTGATGGGCGTGTAGCCGCTGGCGTACACGATGGCGTTGGGCGGGGTGGACACGGGCAGCATGAAGCCCAGCGAGGCGGAAAGCGCCACGCCCACAGCCACGGGAACCGGGTCGAACCCTGCGGCGATGGCCGTGGTGATGGCAAGCGGCCCCACCATGTTCGTGGCGGCCGTGTGCGAGGAAATCTCCGACAGGACGAGCGCCAGCACGCAGAATGTGCCAATGAGCACGACCTGCGAGGGCGAGCCGCCCAGGGCGTGCACGATGCAGTCGCCGATCCAAGCCGAAAGGCCGGTGGAGTACATCATCGAGCCCATGGACAGGCCGCCGCCAAAGAGCAGGAGCGTGCCCCACTCGATGCCGTCCACGGCCTCCTTCCAGGAGATGACGCGGCTGTGCTGCTCGTCGACGCCCTCGGCGCCTTCGCGGCGGGTGCGAGCGGGCAGGAAGAACAGCAGGATGGCGGCGAGCAACGCCACGATCGACTCGGGCAGGATCTTGTTGTACGCGGCGAGGATGTCGCTGTCGGTGCCGAAGGCGACGCCCAGGATGCCGGGCATGACCCACAGGACCACGGCGAGCAGGAACACGCACAGCGTGCAAATTTGTCCCAGCGTCCAGTCGCCCATCTGCCTGCGGTGCTCGGCGATGAACTCCTGCGCGCCGCTGATTTCCTTCACGTCGGCGGGGAACATGCGCTGCAGCAGCACGGCCGTGATGACGAAGTACACGATCATCGCGATGGCGCCCCAGGTCATCCACTGGAAGAACGAGATGTGTACGTCGGCCATGGTACCGAGGAAGCCCATCATGATGAGGTTAGGCGGGGTGCCGATGGGCGTGAGGACGCCGCCGATCGATGCCCCATATGCCGTCATGAGCATGAGGCCCGTGGCGTACTTGTACGTCTTCATGTCCACCTCGCGGCCGGCGCGGGAGAACATCTGGCGGATGGCGTCGAGCAGGCCCACCGAGAGCGGCACCATCATGGCTGCCGTGGCGGTGTTCGAAACCCAGCCCGAGCACAGGGCCGTGGCGGCGCCGATGGCCAGGAAGATGCGCGTGGGGCTCGAGCCCACCCACTTGCGCGAGAGCAGCCAGTAGGCGAAACGCTTGTCCAGCCCGTGCAGCATCATGGCCTTGGCCAGCACGAATCCGCCCAGGAAGAGGTAGATCATAGGGTTGGAGAAGGGCGCGAACGCCTCGCTTGCGCTGCACAGGCCCGTGAGCACCGCGAGCACCGGCACGAGCAGCGAGGTGACGGGGATGGGCACGGGCTCGCAGATCCACCACGTGCACACCAGGCACATCATGGCAAGCAGGCCATGGGCGCTCGTGGAGAGGTCGGCGATGGGGGTCATCCACACGATGAGGGCGAGCAGGGGGCCCACGATGAGGCCGATGAGGCCGCGCGGGCTCTCCGAGAAGGGGAGCCTCCAGCGCTTGCGGTGAGGTTGGGGCGTGTGGACGGCGTGCGTCTCGAGGACGTTTGCCTCGTTGCCGTCGTCGACAAACGACGAGGCGAGCTCGTCAGCCTCTGCCTGCGCCTCTCGCTCGATTTCGAGCTCCTCGGCCAGGGCCTCGGGGACGTCGTCGGGCGCCATGGCAGTGACATCGCGGGACTCATCGGCCCCGCCTTGCCCGCCCGCGGCTGCTGCCCGGGCTTCCTTTGATTCTTGCTGTTCAGACACGGTGTACCTTTCCTTCCGCCCGGCCGCGCGTTGCGAGAGAGAAAACCAGGCGGCGGTATTCTAGACCTGAAAAGGCATTTTGTAACCATCGCGTAACAGCCATATGGAAAAGAGCGGATGAGGAGGATGGGGGTTGGGCTGACGAGTGCATCGAATGCCGCCGTCTGCAGATAGGCTAGCAAAGACGGGTGCTGCGCCTCGGTCTATGAGTTACCCTTAGAAAAGAAAGGCCCCCAAACGGAGGCCTGTGCGAATCAAGGTCGTCCCCCTACGGGGCGCCCGCCTTGTGGAGGGCATTTTTGGCTAGCCGTATTTTGACTCGCAGTGTCGATCCGACTGGTAATCGCACCGGTGCCGTCGGCACGCAGGCGATCGACGTGTTTTGGAGCAGTGATGTTCTGCTCAGCCTCCAGACGATGGGGCGGTCATCCGTCAGCAGATGGCCGAAGTCGTGGTTGGGTGCTTCAGATTAGCATCTGTCTACGGGAGGTCGCTCGGTGAGCCTCATGTCCTCCTCTATAATCCAGTCCTCGAGTGTCTGGCTTTCTTCGGAGAAATTGACGCCCACTTTATACAGCTTGCGTCCGTCTGCCTTGTAGGGAAGCAAGTAACCCTTGCTGTCAATCTGCGCAAGTGCCTCTTGGGCCGACTTGTTGTACTTGAACTCCATCACGTATATGGAGTCGGGCATCTTGACGACGGCATCCACGCGCCCGGTCGCAGTCCGTACTTCGGTATCGATCTGGGCGCCAAGCAGGGTGAATATCAGCCAAAATGTTGTCTGGAACCCGCGCTCACTGTGCGACCCCAAGTGATAGGGCATTCCCGCCATGAACGCCTTCGTTGCCTGAAGAGCGCCTTCCATATCGTCGGAGCGTAGGCTGCGCGAGATAGTGCGTACCAGGCCTCCTACCTCGCCGAGCGCCTGCGGTGCGGCGTGCCTTACAAGCGCGCGCGATAGGCCGCGGGCGACTTCTGCGTTGGGGATGCCGAGGGTGTAGGCGCCCGTGAAGGGGTCGCGCGACTTGATGGTGAGGTAGCCCGACTGGTAAAGCATTGGCAGCGGCGTCTGCATGCCCTCGGCGGGCACGTCGAACTCCTCCGCATCGGCCTCCCGGTCTTCCAGGTCGCCGATCTCCCAGCCGTTCTTTTGGAGCAGGTTGACCAAAACGGTGGGCGTGCCGCTGCCGAACCAGTAGGCGTCGAGCTGTCCGGAGTCCAGGGCGCTGAGCAGGCTGAACGGGTTGTAGATGTCGGGCGATGGGCTGCAAAAGTGATATCCGTCGTAGTTTGCCTTGAGGTGGGCCAGGGCGTCGTTGCGATGTATGCCCAGGGTTGCTGCCAATGCGTCGACGTCGGAAGACATCTGTCCTGTCAGCTCTTCCTCGGTAATGCCGCAGATGGCGGCAAAGCGGTGGTCGAGACTGATGTTCTTGAGATTGTTGAGCTCGCTGAAGATAGAGAGCTGGCTGAACTTGGTGATGCCCGCCAGAAACACGAAGCGCAGGTATTCGTCGCATGCTTTGAGCGGAGCAAAGAACTCCCGCATGGACAAGCGGAAGGCGTGGAGCTTCTCGGGGTCGTGCGCGACATTGAGGGGCGGGGCGTCGTACTCATCAACGAGAACAACGACAGTCTTGCCTGTCTGCTCATAAGCCGCCCTGATGAGGGCCATGAGTCGCGAGCCGGGGGTCTTTGCGTCGGCGCTTCGGCCCCAAAGGGTCTCTTGTTCCGACAATGTGTAATTGAGCAACTCTTCAAGCTGCCCTTGGTCCTCGGTTTTCACGGTGGAGAGGTCGATGCGAATGACCGGGTGGGATTCCCAGGCAGTCTCAAGCTCCGAGATGGCGAGTCCGTCGAAGAGCTCGCGCCTGCCTTCGAAATATGCCTGCATGGTGGAGAGCAGAAGCGACTTGCCGAAACGGCGGGGGCGGCTGAGGAAATAGGTCGAGCCGGAGCCGTGTGCAAGCTCGTACACAAAGGCTGTCTTGTCGACGTAGAGGTAACCGCCCTCGCGGATTTTTTCAAACGTCTGGATCCCGATGGGATACCTGCTTGAGGTGATCGCCCCGCCCATGTCACTCGCCGCCTTTCGTTTCGAGGCTCTCGATGAGAGTTTAGCGTTTTGGCCGCAAGGTGGATTGCCCAGCATAGGGAAGCGCGGAAAAGGAAGACGGATGAGTGCGGTGGCACCTCGTCATCGGGCTCGCCGCCTGCCCGATATTCTGCCGACGGGTTTTCCCGTTGCCTCAAGTAGGAGGCGCCCCTCCAGGGCAGCTTTGAACCGCCTGGAGGGGCGCCTTGAAAGCCAAGTGGGCGTTATTCGAGCTGTTCTGGGGACGTGGCCGTGTCAGTGAGGGCCGCGGCGAAGTGTGTCGCCGTGCGCTTCTTGTTTTTCATGGCTTACAACCCCACGGCGGTTGCGGCGGCCGAGGCCTGGCTGTGCGTGAAACCCACGTATTCAAGCATGTCAATAAGGCCGCTGCGCGAGAACGATTTGATTTCGAGATAGTCTTTCGCCTTGAGCACGGCCTGCTCGTACCAGTCAACGTCGCATTGGCCTACGGCGTACTCGGCTTCAGAGGTGGTGAAACCCGCGTACTCGAGCGTGTCGATTAACCCAGCGCGAGAGAAGTGCGAGACGTTAAGGTAGGACTCTGCCTTGAGCACGGCCTGCTCGTACCAGTCGGCCCCGCAGTTCTCGGCGGCGTACTCGGCCTCGGAAGAAGTGTAGCCCTTATATTCCAGCTGTTCGATGAGGCCGCCGCGCGAGAAGGCCATGATGTCAAGATACCCGCGTGCTTGGTCGAGCGCGTTCTGCTCGCCGCGCGTTGGGGTGTGGGAGGGGCGGCTCGAGCGCGCGCTGGAGCCAGGGGCGTTGCTGGTGCCGCTGGACGATTCGGGGGCGTAGGCCCCGGAGATGGAATCGACGATCTCCCAACACTCATCAACGCCGTCTTCGGTGCAGGGGATGCCTTTGAGAATGAGGACATTCCCGGCCTCGTCTATTGCTACGGTGACAACGACGCAAGCATCGAGGTCTTCCTCGATGTTTACTATGTAGAGCCCCTGGAACAGCCCGTCGCCCAGATAGGACATCCTGCACTCGTCGTCAAGGGGCTCGTAATCGGAATACGGGGCATCGAAGAGCGATGCCATGTCGTCGGGTTCGGGAAAAATTTCCCAGAGAGACCCGCTCAGTTCTTCGAACGAAAGAAACAGAACCATATCATGGGACGAGTAGTCAATCCTTGTAGTGCTCAGGCCCTTGTCGCTCGTGGTGACGTCGTAGTCCTTGCAGCTAAAGGAGCTGGGAATCTCCACCGTCAGCTCGCCGAAATGCAGCGTGCCGAGGTGGTCGGAGCTGTCCGGGGCGCTGGAGAGGCGGCTCGATGAAGAGCTCGCCCAAGCCTGCGTCGGCGCAATGAAGCCCGTGCATGTCTGAATATCAGTCGCGCATCCAAGCCCGAGGCTCGCCGCAACAATAAGGGGGAGGGCTATCTTTGCCCTGAAACATGCGCTTTTCATGGCTGTTCCTTCACAGTGGCTTTGCTTACTCGATCGGCTGCAATGTCCCTATCAGGTCAAGGACGGTTTCGCCGAGATCCGTGCCTGAACTCATGCCGATTTGATAGTAGCAGTTGAAGTCGAGTATTTTGCCAGTTGGCGTTAGGACGTCAACGTGGTAGCCCTCGCCGTATGTATCTTCGTAGTGCGCGACATAGGTTATGAGGCCGTTGATCTCATATGCGTGGGGACGCTCCAAAAACGTGGGGGCGACGTCTTGTTTCATGTAGGAGATGGTGCGATACGTCTCGAACTCGGCTGCGGTTGAGTCAATGGAAATCGGGCAGTCCCATGTCATGACGCCTATGCAGATGCCGTCGTCTGTGCCCCAAAAATCCCACCCTGCAGTCGTGGCATGGTCATAGCTGAGACCGACGGGCATTTTGAGCTGCACGCCTTCGGTTTCCACGTTGCCCAACTCGTCGGCCCATCCGTCCATGTGGGCGAGCAAAAACGAATCGATATACCCTGCCAATGGGTTGGTTTGTTGGGCGAGTCTTTTGTTGGTGCTGGCGCCGCATGCAATGCCCTCTATGGCGGGAAGAGACTCGGACTCGGCCACGGCTTTAAAGACCCATGCTCGCCCGTTGTCCGTGATGCAGAAATAGGACAGTGTGCACTCGGTGCCCGATTCATTGGTGTATGACGCCGCGACCAGGTGGATTGCATCTGCGTTTCCCCTGAGTTTAATGGGTTCAGACACGGTGGCCTGCGTGATGGCGTCGCTCTTTGCAATTTCATTCTGGACGTATTGGGTCAGGCACCTGCCTGGGTTGTCGAGGAGTTCCCGTTGGTCGGACTCTGATTCGTCGGTCATATACCCGACGACGAGCATCATTCCAAAGTCAAGCGGGTCGAGGTCCCGTTCGTGGTTGTAGGGAACGTAGCCAACGTAGGCACCGCTTCCCTGGTCGCCCCATGGCATGTACAACGGCGTGTCGCCATAAAAGAGCATGTTGCGGGGGCCAAGGGGAAGCTGTACGTACAGCCCGTCGAACTCGACGGTTTCAATCGAATAGGATGCGGTAAACGCCAGCGCTTGCGACGGGATGACCGCGGGCAGCGTTATGCACGCCAGGCAGAACGACATGATGACCCCCAGAAGGGAAACGCTACGAGGTCGCTTGCCTTCGTTCGGGCGGTGCCTGCCTGGGATGACGGCGGGCGGTTTCGCCGTTGGTGTGTCGTGGCGGTTCCGAGCAAGGGGTTGAAGCAGGCACGTATCTTGCATGAGAGTTCCTCCTCGTCGCATCGCGCATGTGCTGGTTTCCCAAATGCCAAGGTGCCCCTCCAGAAGTCTGAAGGGGCACCTTGAAAAGCAACGGGGGTGTTATCCGAGCCACTCGATGAAGAGGCGCAGGCCGGTGTCGGGGTGGTACTTCCAGGTAAGCTCGAAGTTCTTGCGAACGCGAGACTGCCAGCCGTCGCTTGCCGAGCACTGGTTGAACATGTCGAGCATGATTTGCGGCAGGCCGAGCTCGTCGAAAATGACGGCAATCGCGCTGTCGCCCGCGATGGAGTAGGTCCAATCCCCGCCGTCCTTGTCATGGGGGTTTGTGTCTACGAGGATGCCAGAACCGTCCTCGTAGACGGTGCAGCATTCCTGCTCGTCGGACTCAAGCCCGTCGACGATGGCCTGGAAGTCAGGCGCGCTGTCGGCCAGGGCGCGAGGCGTGGTTGAGCCGGCTGCCGTGGCACCGACCAGGGCTGCTGCGCATGCACCGCCCGCGATGAGGCTGCGCCTGGAGAGGGTTTCGTTGCTCATGCTCTGCTCCTATTCTGAAAAAGCTGCGTCGATGGGGTCGCTGGGCTCAGCGAAGTGCGCGGCGGGCTTGGGCTGGTCGGGGGCAAAGGCAAAGGCCAGAAGCCCCATGCAGGCCACAAGGGCGCCGACAGCGATGAAAATGGCCTTCATTGTCATTGTTCCGGAGATATGGCCGGCCACAAGGGAGGCGCCCATGATGTAGTTGTACGCGTCGCCGCCCACGTACTCCCTGATGTAGGAGTACCCATCGCTGCCGCCGAGGCTCTCGTAGGTTGTGAGATGGTCGCCGGGGACCGCGATGATGAGGCCAACGGCAATCAATACGATACCAACGATTATGACGACGAGCGCTGTCCCACGCCTCTTGTTCCCCATTGCCTACAGCCCCACTGCGGTTGCGGCGGCCGAGGCCTGGTCGTACGTGAAGCCCTCGAATTCGAGCTGGTCGATCAGGCCGCTACGGGAGAACGACATGAAGTCGAGGTACTCCTCGGCCTTGAGCACGGCCTGCTCGTCCCAGTCGGCGCCGCAGTTGTCCGCGGCGTACTCAGCCTCGGAGGTGGTGTAGCCTTCGAACTCAAGCTGGTCGATGAGGCCGCTGCGCGAGAAGGACATGAACTCCAGGTAGTCATTCGCCCTGTTAAGCGCGTTCTGCTCACCGCGCGTGGGAGCGTAAGAGGAACCGCTCGAACGGGTGCTGGAGCCAGAGAGGCCGCGGGAGCTTTGGCTGAGCGAGAGCGAGGTGGAAGAGGAGCTCGAAGGGCTTTCGGGCGTGCAGTTTACTTCGATCGAATCGACAACTTCGAACACGTCGTCTGAATCGACGTTTCCGAGTACGAATACCCTGACGAGCAACAGGTTGCCGTCTTCGTCTACGGCTCCGCCGCCCAGTACCGTGATGTCCGTTCCATCGAGCTTGATTGTATAGATTCCGAAGTAGGTATCGTTGCCAAGCTGAGACATCTCTTCGACTGTCTCGCATGACCCGTCCGAGCTCGTAGCTTCGAGGTCTGCCGAAACGAGTAGGTCAATCAAGAAGCTCGGATCGTCGAAGTCGGCTGCGGCGTCTGCCAGGAAAACCTCTTTAATGAAGATCGCGCTCGTTTTCGAAAGGGTGCGCGAATAGGCTGCCTCCACGGCCTGATTGCCATCCGAAGTCGGGCTCTGATCGAACTGTTCGCAGGTGTACGTATCGGGGATGGTTATCGACATCTTGCCGAAACGCGTGGTGCCCAGGTAATCATCCGTTGTGGCAATGAGAGAGTCAGACGAATCGGCGGTCTTGTTGTCCGATGCGGAGGTGTCTGAGTACGTGTTCGATACTGCCGTTTCGGGCGTCACGTCGGTCGTGCCCGCCTGCTCGAGGCAGTCCTCCACGGCCGTGAAGATGGCCTTCGAGGTGACGGTGGCGCCGGAGACGGCGTCGACGC
>UQBS01000035.1 GCA_900539345.1 uncultured Coriobacteriaceae bacterium
GCCCGCCAGGGTCTATGCAAGAAAAAACCTCCGGCTACGCCGGAGGTAGTTTATTTTGTTCGCGTTTAATTCGCCTCCCATCTCTCGGACAAAGAACACAGTGTCTGAGAGATGGGAGGTTTTTCGTGTTCATTGATCAGCGACGCATGGGTCGCCCGGACGACGAGCCCTGTTGTATGCGGTGTATGCAAGCGTACCGTGTGCTGACATGCATGGGTGCCGGTGTATGTCAGCACACCAGAAGAGCTCGCTTCCCATTATTGCTTGTCTGGGTGCCCCACATGCAAAAGCCCCGCCCTGCGCGTGTGCCAGCGCCAGCTTCTTACTGCTCGTCTGGGATGGTGTCGATGAGGTCGAGCAGGCCTTGCCTGTTTATCACCTGCGTCTTTTGGTAGATGTGGCGGGTGTGGGTGCTCACGGTGCCTTGCGAGATATGTAGCTCTTCTTGAATGTGGGCGATGGTGCGACCCTTGATGACAAGGGGCAGCACCTCGCATTCGCGCGGGGTGAGTTGGTAGGTTTTGGCCAGGTAGGCTGTGACGCGGGTGATGCGCTCTTCGTAGGACTGCGCGCTGCCGCTGCCCACGCCGTTGCCAGTGGGCTGGGGCTGGGCCTCAGGCTCCTCATCGATCATCTCGCCCAGTGAGGTCTCAACCAGGTCTTTCTCCGTAAAAAGGAAGAGTACGGCAAGCACCACCAGGACAGTGAGCGAGATGCCCACGAGCGACAGGCTCAAGTCGCTCGACGCAACGACCGCCGTGGTGCCGAAGCCGATGCAGTCGCCAACAAGCTCACCCAGGTAGAGTGCGCCTACGGCCATTCCGAACGCACGGGTTGCACGCACGTCGAAATAGTTGCTCACATCAATGCAGACTGCGCATAGCAGGATGAAAAATCCCTGGTAGGAGCCAAATATAAACGCGCTCGAAACTGTATGCGGGAACTGTGCGGCGCACATGAGCAGGCTTCCCAACACAAGCAGCATGGCAACGATGCGATAGGCGAGGCATACAAAGTCATGTTTGGCGAGCAGTGCAACAAGGGCAAGCACAACCGAGATGACTGCACAGCCCACCATGAGAAACACGGGATGAAGCACAGGCACGTCGAAGTAGCGAAATCCGGAAATGACGTCGGTAAAACCCTGGACAAGGCCCATGGCCGCGCAGGCCACGAGTCCTCGAGCGAACATACGCTTGGTGCGGGGGAGCAAGCTGTGTTCGCGAACCGGCTTGGGACGCGTCGGGCGCTGCAAGGCCGCCGCACGCAGCATGAAGGCCGAGGCGAGCCCGGCAAGGACAACGACGATGGCCGAGACGATGCTGGCGGTAAAGATGAGCACGAGTCCCAGCAGCCCCGCGAAGGCCCACGATGTCGCCAACTCGAACATGGCGCGGTGCGTGCCCACATCAGAGAAAAGGCGCGCCCAGCCCAAGAACAGCAGACCCGAAGAAACGCCGGAAACAACTCCGCCAGCCACAACGAGCACAAGCCCCAGCGTTGCCGTGACATCGCAGCAGCACAGCGCCACCGTACTGAGCGCCATGGCTATTCCGCTTACAGAGATGACCCTCTTGGAAAGCACCATCTTGTCGGGCCGGGGCATGAGGCGCGGTGCAAGCATGAGCGTCAGGAGCAGCGCCACCAAGGAGATGAACAGGCTCAAATACATCGTGCCGCGCAAATCGGTGGCGGCCATATAGAGATAGTCGTTATAAAAGACGGACAGGATCCAAGTGTTGTAGAGCCCCGCGCCGAAGATGCGCAGGGGCGATGCGCCCGACAGAAAATCGCGCATTCCTTCAAAGGCTGCCGACTTCGAATCAATTTTCCCCATATGTTCCCCCTGAGCTGCAAAATCTTGACGCGCTCATCTTACTCAAATTCTGAGGTGCCACATACGACGAAGCTTCTGACACTTACGGGACTTTTGGCGTTCGTTTGGCGCGACCGGGCGTATAGAGGAGCGCGTGTCAAGTCCCTCCGCGTACTTATATGTTTATGACCGAGTTTCAAACGGTCGGCGGTGGCAGTTTTGCATGTCGATCGGGCGGATGATCGGCTGACGTCGTCATGATTCGAGGCTCATGGCTAGCCCTAAAGGTGTGCATCGGGGGCGCATTTTACATTAGAAACTGCATCGCCATCCTTCTAGGAGCCGTGCTTTCCCACATCAAAACACCAGCTCAAAGGCATCGTACGATGCAACTGCAACTTTTTATGATGCGATGCGGGCCTCAAAATCACGCTGATTTATGACCAGACTTTTTCATCTCGCAACCTACTTCGATGCGCATTGTCCCGCCGGGGGCCAGTATGTGCCCTGTCATCGCGACAAGGCGCACGGCCACACCGGCGTGGCCAAGTCGCACGGTTACTAAGAGCACGTGAAAGGAGAGAGTATGGGCAAGCTGAATCTCACGCGTCGTGACTTCGTGAAGGCGGCTGCTGTTACCGCTGCTGCTGCGGCGTTTGCTGGTAACGCGGCGAGCGCTCTGGCTGAGGTCGAGCACGCTGAGAAGGTCACCGACATCATGGGGACCGACACCATTGCCGTCAAGACTTGCTGCCGTGGCTGCGGCAAGATGGAGTGCGGTGTCAAGGTCATCGTGAAGAACGGTCGCGCCATCCGCGTCGAGGGTGACGAGGGCGCGTTCCAGTCGATGGGCAACTGCTGCACCAAGTCTCAGGCTTCTGTTCAGGCGGCCTACCATCCCGATCGTCTGCACTATCCCATGAAGCGCACCAACCCCAAGGGCGACAACGACCCCGGTTGGGTGCGTATCTCCTGGGACGAGGCCATGGACACCATCGTCACCAAGATGCAGGAGATCAAGGAGCAGTACGGCGGCGAGGCCATTGCGTGTGAGGTCGGTACCTCCCGTATTTGGTGTATGCATTCCGAGTCGGTCATCAAGTCCCTCTTCGAGACCCCCAACAACCTCGAGGCTTGGCAGATCTGCAAGGGCCCGCGCCACTTCGCCACTGAGATGACCTCCACGTTCTCCATGTCCTGGATGGAGACCATCGCCCGCCCGAAGGTGTACGTCCAGTGGGGTGGCGCTTCCGAGCTTTCCAACTACGACGACTCTTGCCGCACCACGGTCGACGTCGCCACTCGTGCCGACGTGCACATCTCCGTTGACCCCCGTCAGGCCAACATGGGCAAGGAGGCCGACTACTGGCAGCACCTGCGTACCGGTACCGACGGCGCCCTGGCTCTCTCCTGGCTCAACGTCATCATTGAGAACAACCTCATCGACGACATCTACACCAAGAAGTGGACGAACGCCCCGTTCCTCGTCTGCATGGACATGGAGCCCACCGGCTTCCCATGCAAGCGCAACGACGGCTCGCACTACGACATGAAGACCCACCTGCTCAAGGAGTCCGACATCGTCGAGGGCGGCTCGCCTTACAAGTTCCTCGTGTACGACAACAACTGGGAGCAGCTCAAGGCCGAGGGCATCGAGCACCAGTACGGCGAGTTCACCTGGTTCAACGCTGACTCCGAGGGCGTCATCGACGAGACCGGCGGCTTCTGGGAGGGCGAGAACTACGACTCCATGAAGGCTCGCGAGGGTCGCGAGGCCGCTCAGGAGAACTGCCTCAAGGGCTACATCCAGGGTCAGGTCCCCGACCTTCTGCCCTTCGACCCCGGCATCGACCCGGCGCTCTTCGGCGAGTTCGAGGTGACCCTCAAGGACGGCTCCAAGCACACCGTGCGCCCCGTCTACGACATCCTTGCCGAGAAGTGCGCCGAGTACGCCCCTGAGAAGGCCGCCGAGATCACCGGCATTCCCGCCGAGGAGATCGAGGGCGCTGCCAAGGCTTACGCCACCCGCATCGACCCCTCCACGGGCTACGGCAACGGCGGCATCCAGTACATGCTCGCCATCGAGCACGCCTGCAACGCTGTTCAGAACGCTCGTCTGTGCGACGCCATCGTCGCCGTCACCGGCAACATCGACACCCCCGGCGGCAACCGTTCCACCACGATCGTCCCCATCGACGGCGACCTTCAGGGCTTCTCCGCTTGGGTGCCCGGCGCTTCGCTGCCTCCTCGCGAGGTCAACGAGAAGCAGCTCGGCGCCAAGCAGTTCCCGCTGCTCGACTGGTGGGGCTACTGGTGCGACATGAACTACACGTTCAACGCCATGCTGACGGGCGACCCCTACCCCGTGCGCGCCCTGTGGAACGAGTCGGGCAACTTCATGTGCGCCTGCAACTCCACGTTCGCTTGGGACGCTCTGAACAGCCTCGACTTCTTCGTCGACCTGAACCTGTGGCACGCCCCCTCCACCGACGCGGCCGACATCATCCTGCCTGTCGCCCACTGGATCGAGCTCTCCAGCCCCCGTGCCTCCCAGGGTTCGGCCGGCGGCATGGGCGCCACCGTCAAGTGCGTCGAGCCTCCTGCAGAGGCCTTGTACGACCCCGAGATCGTCATGGACCTGTTCCGCCGTTGGGGTATGCCGTGGAACACCGAGGAGGGCAACGAGTGGCCCGACATCAACTGGCAGCTCGACGACTCCATCAAGCTTCTCTCTGACGATGAGTACACCAAGACGTACTACACCGTTGAGAACGGCAAGGTCGTCAACATGGAGCGCCGCGGCAAGCTCTTCAGCGAGATCACGCCCAAGTACGAGCACTGGGCCGACTACGTGCACGACTTCCAGACGCATGGCTGGTGGCAGGCCAAGGAGATCGAGCCCGACATGTGGGGCACCTACCGTCGTTACCAGACCGGTGGTTTCCGCGGCCGCGACGCCGTGTGGGCGCGCCTTGACTACACCGCTGGCCCCGGCATCGCCGACTGGAAGCCTGGCTTCTTCACCCCGACGATGAAGCACGAGCTGTGGAGCTGCGTCGTCGAGTCCTACATGCCCGACCGTGAGGACCTGTGGCTGCCCAGCTGGACCGAGCCGCCGCACGGCCCCGTCGCCGACCCCGAGATGGCCAAGGAGTACCCGCTCACGGCCACGACCGGCCGCCGCATCCCGGTGTACTTCCACTCCGAGCACCGTCAGCTTCCCTGGTGCCGCGAGCTTTGGCCCGTGCCCCGCATCGAGATCAACCCCGTCACCGCTGCCCAGTACGGCATCGAGCAGGGCGACTGGGTGTGGATCGAGACGCCCTACGGCAAGATCCGCGAGTGCGCCGACCTGTACTACGGCGTGGACCAGCACACGGTCAACCTCGAGCACACCTGGTGGTACCCCGAGATCCAGGACTCCGGCCACGGCTTCCAGCTCTCGCAGGTCAACTGCCTCATCGACAAGGACGCTCAGGATCCCATCTCCGGTACGTCCAACCTGCGTTCCTACCAGGTCAAGATTTACAAGGCAACACCCGAGAACAGTCCGTTCGGCAACCCTGTACCCTGCGGCAGCGACGGCACCGAGATTATCCACGATGCTTCCGACCCGCGCCTGAAGGAATGGTTGCCCACCTATGAGGGGAGGGAGTAAGCAATGCAGAAGGCAATTATCACCGATCTTAACCGTTGCGTAGGCTGCCTGGCCTGCAGCGTTGCATGCAAGGGTCTCAACGGGGTGCCGATTGGCGAGTTCTGGAACCGCGTGGTGCGCGTCGGACCCAACCCCGAGTACGAAGGCGCCGACTACCCTAACGTCTACATGTACTTCCTGCCGGTCACCTGCCAGCACTGCGCCAACCCCGAGTGCGTGACCGTGTGCCCCACGGGTGCCTCCGTCAAGACCGAGGACGGCACCATCCAGATCGACGCCGAGCAGTGCATCGGTTGCGGCGCGTGCCTGTCTGCCTGCCCTTATGGTGTTCGCTATATCAGCGAGGAGGACAACACCGCCAAGAAGTGCACGATGTGCAAGGACAACATCGACGAGGATGGCGTGCCTCAGTGCGTCTCCCAGTGCAGCGGCAACGCCCGTTGGGTCGGCGACATCGACGAGGGCTACGACAGCTTCGTGGGCGCCCATGAGACCGACGGTGAGTGGACCGGTGAGCGTCGCCGCATGATGGACTTCATCGAGCCCTTCACCGACGACCAGGTCTATCACCTGCCCGATGCAGGCAACGGCCCGAGCTTCGCCTACATCCTGCGCGATCACACGTGGTACGGCGATGTTCTTGACAACTCGCTCGATCCTGCCCACACCGCCACCAAGCAGGGCGTTACCTATCCTCTGACTGACGTTGAGGAAGGCATCGCAGAGGCTGCGGCTGCAGTCGCCGGCCTCTAAGAGTTCGTGTATAAGCGGGGCGGGGCAAATGCCCTCATACCTGCCCGCCCCGCTTGCTTTTGCCTTGGGCAATTTCTGAATCACTGGATTGTCTACAAGCCGGCGCATCCATGCAAATCGGATGCGCCGGCAGGCGAAAGCCCTTATTGAAGTGCGGCTAGCATCCCCCTTGCCCCCAAGCCGTGCTTCAACGAGGGCTTTCGCCCGGGAGTGGGGCGTCCCCGCGTCCCATATTCCGTCCCCATACTGTGCCCGCATTTGAAAGGAAGACTCCCATGACCGATCGAAAGAACGCGCTGGGGGTACTCGATGTTCTCGAAAGTCCGTACCTGCAGGTTTTTCCCATCCGCTGCATTGAGGTCCGCAACCGCAACGCCCGTTGCGGGGCTTGTGCGGCGGCTTGTCCGAGCGGTGCTCTTTCCGTCGCCGAGGACGGCATGATTGCAAGCGATCCCAGCCTTTGCACGGGCTGCGGAGCGTGCGCCACGGCCTGTCCCACCTGCGCTCTTGTTGCGCAGGGCCCTGACGACCGCGAATTGCTTGAGCGCTGTGTAAAGGCTGGCGGCGTCAATGATGACCGCGCGGTGGTTGCCTCCACCGCTGCGCTTGACCATGCTTTTGGTCATTACGACCCCGCCAAGGTCACAGAGGTCGCGACGCTTTCGCGCTTTGACGAGTCGATGATCGTGACGCTTGCGGCGTGTGGCGCCCAAAGCCTGACGTTTGTGGACGGTCGCGACGCTGCCGCAGGCGACGATGCGCTTATTGCTCAGGTGGTAAGCGGTGCCTGCGAGCTGCTGGAAGCCTGGGGCGCGGCGCTTGAAGTCACCGTTCAGGGATACCTGCCTGAAGAGGTCGTGACCGAGGAATTCGTGGACGAGGGGCGTCCCGTCACGCGTCATGAGAACGCCTCGATCGACCTGCAGGTTGACCCCGAGGCATACAAGCCGATGAAGCTTGACGCCCAGGGCAAGCTGCCTCAGCAGGTGCCCAACCGCCGCGGCCGCTTGCTGCGCACGCTCAATTCGCTGGGCGAGCCTTCCGAGCAGACCGTGAACACCAGGCTTTGGGGCCATGTGACGCTCGACACCTCGCATTGCCAGTCGTGCAGGCTGTGCACCGTCTTTTGTCCCACCGGCGCTTTGGTGAAGTTCGATGAGGACGGCGGCAAGACCATCGGCATCATCCACACACCCGCCAAGTGCGTGAAGTGCCGCTGCTGTGAGACGGCATGCCCCAAGCAGGCGATTTCGCTTTCTGAAGACATTTTTGCACCCGACCTTGTGGGCGGCTACTCCGAGCGCTATGAGATGCCCGCGCCTGAGATTGTGGTGGGAAAGCCCACCACCGTGCGCGACAAGATGCGCAAGCTGCTTGTCGGCGCCAACCAGGTCAATTTCGCCTAGGTGCTGTGAAGGATTGCCGCAGGCCGCATACGGTTGCGGCTGCTGGGCCTGTCCTGATTCACTTGTTTTGATGCATATAAACATATATATAAAGAGGAGAGAACAATGAAGCTTGAGCCCATCAACCCCGATTTGTTCGAAGCTGCCGACGCCGAGCGCGAGAACGCTCCCGCCGAGGAGGAAGTCCTGCCCTATATGGGCGACCCCAACGAGGACCACGCCCCCAAGATCAAGGTGGATGACCGCCCCGCGCAGGTGCGCACCGCCGAGTTGTTCGATCGCATGAAGACCCGCCGCAAGATTCTCCTCTCCCTTCTTGATTTTTGTCGCGAGCCCGCCCTTGTCGAGGACGTAAACGCCCGTGCCGACGAGCTCCAGGCAGCGTGCGCCTCTGTGTTCGACGGCCCCGCCATGTGCAACCTGCTTGAGCGCGCCGGCGCTCTTGAGAAGGTCACCGAGACCGAGGCCCAGGCCCCCGAGGTCGTTGTGGTTGACGGCGTGGAGTGCATGCAGCCTGCCGAGCGCGTCATTGTGCGCTATCAGACCACGCAGGCCGGCATCGAACAGCTCGAGGCCGACAAGCCCATGGAGCGCCTGAGCGCCATTTTTGATCGCGACGGCATCTATAAACCCATCTACCTGCGTATTCTCAAGGCCTGCACTGAGGAGGGCGGCAAGAGCGCCAAGCAGCTCGGCGACCTTGTGGACTCCGACCCGCTGCTGCAGGAGCCCCGCTATTGGGCCGCGCATTTCTTCAACATCCTGGGCGAGTGCGACGCGCTTTCTTGGAAGCACAACTGGTTCACGACCGAGCTGGGATATAAGGCCATCGAGTCCCTCGAGCTCGAGGGCGTCGAAGCTTAGATTAGCTCGGACTTTCCACAGCTGCGTTCTCCACGGGACTCGTCGCACAGGACGCTCCGTGCGCGATACCTAGAGTACTCCAGTAGGCCAAAGGCCCGCACCGCGCACGTCGGCATCGCGCGCCTTGCTGTGAAAAGTCCTGAATTTTAACGCTGCGCATCATACATCATGCAAGATATCTAGGAGACCCCACCATGGATACCGCCAACACCACTGAAGAGATCACGCTTGACGAGTTTGCTCAGACCAACGAGTCCCGCGCCAAGGCGTATGGGCTGCTCAGCCGTCTGTATGCCAAGGAGGTAGACGACGAGCTGCTTGAGCAGCTGCGCAAGACTGCCTTCCCCGTGCATTCGGGCAGCGCGCTTACCGACGAGGGCAACCGCCTCATGGCCACCTATCTGAGCAACGTCTGGTCGGGCACGCTGCAGGAGCTTGCGGTGGATTACGTGCATGCGTTTATCGGAAGTGGCATGGACGCCTTCAGCGCTGCCTATCCCTATGAGAGCGTCTACACCTCCCCGAAGCGCCTCATGATGCAGGAGGCGCGCGACGAGGTGCTCGCCATTTACCGCAGCCAGGCGCTCGACAAGGCCAAGACATGGAAGGAGTCTGAGGACCACGTCGCCATGGAATGCGAGTTCATGGCTGCCATGGCCAAGCGTACCGCCGACGCCTGCCGTGAGGGCGACGAGGACAAGGTCGCAAGCCTGCTGCTCACCCAGCACAACTTCCTGGCCGACCACCTCTACGCGTGGACGGGCATGATGACGTCGGACATGCGCAAGTTTGCCCGTACCGATTTCTACAAGGGCTTGGCAGATTACACCGACGGTTTCCTTGAGAGCGACTTCGACCTTCTCGAGAACGTCCTGGGCATTGAGGACGAGATTGAGGACGTCGAGGTAGAACCCGCTGCTGAGAAGGCCTAAAGCCGTCCGGAGGCTTGCAGTGTAGGGTGAAACGTGCCGCAGGCCCGCCGAGGGCGGGGTGGCTCGGCAATCGGGCACATGGGGAGAGCCATCCTGTCCTCAACGAGCCTGCGGCGTACGGGAATGCTCAAGGAGCGGAAGCGATGCGATACATTCAAGACGGCGTGCGGGCGCGCGCGTATTGCGGTGTCACGGGCACCGGAAAGACTCAGAAGCTGGTGGAAGAGTGCAAAGCCCTCGTCGATGCAGGCGAGAAGCCTGACGGCATCCTGGTGTTTGCGGCGAGCAGGAGCGCGGCTGCAACGCTTGAGGCGCACCTTGAGGGCGCAGGGGTTGCAGGCGTTCGCGTCATGACTCCCGTGACCTGGGTGCTCGAGGTGCTCGCAAGCGACGCGGCGCGGGAGTTCACCGGCCGTGAGGCCCATGTGCTCAACGCCTACGAGCAGGATTTCTTCTTTGAAGACATGCGTGTCAACGGCGCCAAGCAGCATCGCTTGCGCGAGATGCTCAAGTTCTTCTATCGCAGCTGGTCGGAGATGCGCGATGACGAGGACGAGTGGCTCATCACCGTCGAGGAGAAGGAAATCAATCGCATTGCCAAGGCCGACCTGCATATGCTGCGGGCCTATCATCCCTGCGAGGTTGTGGCCGCCTGCGTGCGCTATCTGACGTCCGACGCTGCCGTCCTTGAAGGTTTGCGTGCGAAGCACGTGCTGGCCGACGATTGGCGTGCGATGAGCAGGGCCAGCCAGCGCCTGAGCGAGCTTTTGGCTGGCAAGAGCCTGGCTGTGACCTGGGATACCGTGGCGAGCCTCGTGGGTGAGGAACCTTATGGTTACGCTGAAGGTCTGGTTGAACTTGAGGTTGAGTGTTCGGCTCTTGAGCGCGTTGACCTGGATGAGTTCATGGGTTCTGCCTGCGCGTATGAGGTGGTTGCAAACCTCTTCAAACAAGATTGCATCACCGTGGAGGTGCCTTCCGGGACTTGTGCGGAGGCTGGAGCTCCGCACGTGCGCATGGTCGGCATGCTTGACAAGGAGCCTGCAAACGTCGTGGGCGCCGTGCGCGAGGCACTTGAGGCGGGCGTGAAGCCCGACGACATCTTCGTGACGGCAGGACGTGCCTGCTGGGTGGGCCGCATGAGGGGTGCACTCGAACGCTCGGGCATCTCTGCCAGCTGCGTTGAGGACGTGGCGTATCTGCACGGTGACATTCGCGACGCCGATAAGTGCGCCGGCATGGCGATGGCCAACGCCGTGCGCCTGGTGGCCGACCCCGAGTGCTGTCTTGCCTGGCGTTGCTGGTGCGGCTTCGGCGACCATCTGTGCCGCTCGGCGGCCTTCTCCGACCTTGCGCATGCCCTTGAGGGCACTGACGAGGTCAAACTGCGTGACCTGCTCTTTGCCCTTATAGGCGATGGGGAGCTTTCCGTGGGCGGCGACATGCTCGACCGTGAGCGCGTCGAGCAGCGCGTACGTGAGGGCAGGGCCATGCTCGAGGAGGCCAAGGGTCTTACGGGCGCTGGGCTCGTCAGCGTGATTCGCAAGCATGTGTGCGCGCAGGGCCAGGAAACTCCCGAGTTCGACGCGCTCATCGGTGAGGTTGCGGCGCACGAGTGCGCCCGCGAGCTGCTTTCCCGCATCGATGCGGCGTTTATTCCGCAGGTGCCTGCCGAGGGTTGCGTGCGCGTGGGTACGCTCGACTCCCTTATCGGCCAGACGCCTCGGGTGCTTATCGTCTGCGGCCTCACGAACGGCCTCTATCCCGAAAAGGGATATTTCGACTTGCTTCAGAAGACGATCGACGACCAGGCGAAAATGCATGAGCGCCTCATTGAGCAACTCATCGAGGTGTGCGGCAAGGCGGGGGAGAGGCTCGTTCTTTCCGGTTTCACTCATGCCGACATTCTTGACGCTGAGCCGATGAAGCTCATGAGCGAGCGCATCCGTCTGCGTAACGGTCATCGCGTCTGCGAATTTGCGCCGAGTGCCGTCATTGATTACGTCACCGGAGCAAAGACGACCTACGAGAGATAGTCCAGCGCCGGCGGCGGTGTATGCTGCCGCCGGCGTTTTGCTTTCCCCAAGCAGCCCAATCTCGAAAGGCCGTACCCCTTATGATTGATTACACTGTGCCCGACTTTACGGTCGGACTTAAACGAAACCTGGTGTTTGCCCAGGTCATGCGGGATTGCCCGCAGTTTTTCTTCGACGACGTGCGCATTCAGAGCGTCTACGGCTGTTTTCCGGGGTGCATGCTCAACGGCGGCCGCGCCTTTGTGAGGGACCCGTATACGCCCGAACAGGTTGAGATGACGTTCCAAGCGCTCGATGGCCTGGGTTTGCAGGCGCGTCTCACATTCACGAACATGCTGGTGGAGGAGAAGCACCTGGCTGACCCCTACTTCAACATGATCCTTGAGACGGCCGCCAAGCACGGAGCGGGTGTCATCGTATATTCCGACCTGGTAGATGAGTACATCAAGACTCGCTACCCCCAGATGGAACGCACGCTTTCCACCACGCGCGAGATTCTTGATGCCGACGAGCTCACGCGCGCGTTGGAGGCCTACGACATGGTGGTGCTCAACTACAACCTCAACAAGGACTATGCCTTCCTCGACAAGGTTGCGCATACCGACAAGCTCGAGGTCATGGCAAACGAGCTGTGCAATCCGGCTTGCCCGCATCGCCAGGAGCACTACCTCCATAACAGTGCCGACCAGCTCGCAGGGAGGCTCACGGAGTTTCGACGGTGCAACTTGGCGGGTAAGGACTTCTTCAAGCTCGCTCCTACGAGTCCCACCATTCTCACGAACGAGAATGTGCGCGAGCTCCACGCGCGCTATGGTGTGCCGAGGTTCAAGCTGGTGGGTCGCGGTGTGGCGGGGGATGTGAACCTGGAGAGCTATCTGTACTATTTGGTGCGCCCCGAGCATCGCGACGGCCTGCGGCATGCGATCAAGATGATGCTAGGCTAGCTTTTGCGCCGAAACCTGATGCGCATTGTGGGCCTGAGGACGGGTGCCTAGTGCTAAGGTTTCATGCGAGTGTTTTTATTGGAGAGGGCGCGGCGGCGACGCCTCGCAGACGAGGGGATTTTCATATGACTAAGACTGCCGTTACCCTGGGCAAGCTGCTTGCCATTAAGCCGGAGCACGAGGTGCCCAGCCCGGGCGACATTGTTGAGTACGCCTACGAGAAGGGCGACATGCCTGTGACGGTGACGGTCACTACCGATGTGGCCGGCATTGTGACGTTCATGGTCACCGCCGATGCCGACGAGATGGAGTACTCCCTGGAGGCCGCGCGTAAGGCCCTTGTGCGCACCACCGGCAACGATCCCGACAAGGCCGGGTCCCTCGACCGCGCCCGTGCGACGTTTGGTGCGCAGGCGTTCGATCAGAACGTCCTCTACCTCGCCAAGCAGCGCCTTCTGTGCCTGGCCTACATGCGTACGGGAATTCTTCCGTTCCTGCTTCCTGACTTTCCCCACAACGAGGTTCATACCGAGGGCAAGGACTTTACGTTTATGGCCCGCGTCCGCCTGCGTCCCCGCGGCACGGTGGAGGACTTCTCGCCTGTTCACTTTGCGTTTCCGGCAAAGCCCGAGGTCACGGACAAGGACCTCGATGACTTTGTGAGCCAGATGATGGGCGGCATGATCAACATGGACGCCGTGCCCGAGGAGGCGCGCGCCGGCATGGAGCGCCTGCGCGGCCAGGCGCGCGAGGCATGCGAGAAGAAGCGCGACAACGAGTGGTGGGGCACCCTCATGGATGCTGCCGGTGAGGAGTTCTCCAACATGCGCTTGATGTCTGCCCCCGGCGAGCGCTACGTGGTCCAGCTCGCCGAGCTCATGGCAAACCAGTTGGCCGAGCAAATCGAGCGCTCTGGTCGTAGCTGGGACGACTTTACGAACGATCCCGAATTCGACATGAACGAATTCAAGCAGAGCATGATGGCCAACGCCGAGCTCTCGCTGCGCCGCGGCATGGCTCTGGACTGCGTGGCCGCCCATGAGGGCATAACGCTTTCGGAGGAGGACATTCTCGCGCTGCTGGGCCCCGTGGCGTCGGGTGCCGAGGGCATCGCCGCCCAGGCCATGATCGACAACGGCCAGCTCCCGCAGCTTGTCGAGGTCGCCATGCGCGCCAAGGCAAGCGACTGGCTTGCAAAGAACGCCGTGGACACGGCCGGCGAGCACGACGAGGCTGCGGAGTAACCGGGTGGCCTGACTCCAAGCGGTTGCGTTTGTAGGGTAACCTGGAACAACTTGGAGCGATTGAGAGCGATTGACAAAAAGGCGCTTCGCCCGTCTCGACTGGAGAACTCGGGCGAGGCGCCTTTTCGTTTGCTGCCAGGTGTTGTGAGCAGGTAGGTTGCTACTTTGGCTGAACGAGCGTAACCAGACGATTCGCATGATGAGCGGCATCGGGTGCATTCGGTCGGCGCCTGCGTGCAAATCGGCTCGTGGGCGCCGCTACTCCGTGCGCTTGCGGGGCTGCGTGACGAGCGTGGATCCCGAGATGATGGACTCGAGCTCCTCAATGTAGCGCTGGACCAGCTCGGTGGGCTTGCGCTCGCCGTGCATGATGTAGCCCACGCGCATGGTCTCGTTCGTCTCCAGCGGAATGGCCACGATCTCCTGCTCCATCTCGCTGGAAAGAACGCCTGTTGAGAGCGTGTAGCCTTTGCCGCGAATGAGCAGGTTGGTAAGGGTGCCGCGGTCCGAATAGGTGATGTTGCGGCTGTGGGGCAGCGCCGCGAGGGGCTCTTCGGCGAAGTGGAACGAGTTGGTCGTACCCTGCTCGAAGGAGTAGCGTGGGTATTCGTCGAGGTCGGAGAGTTTGAGCGAGGCCTTGCCGGCCAGGGGATGCTGCGCGCTGACAAAGACGTGCGGTGTCGCTTCGAAAAGCTGCGTAAAGTGCAGGTCGGCATCTTCCATGACGCGCGTAAGGGCTCGCTCGTTGAAATCATTGAGGAAGAGCAAGCCAATATCGCTGTGGAATTCCTGAACGTCGCGAATGATTTCGCTGGTACGGGTCTCGCGGAACGTGAAGTCGTAGGCATCGGCTTCACAGGCGTTGACGATGTTGATGAAGGCCTGCACGGCGAAGGCGTAGTGCTGGGTGGAAAT
This sequence comes from uncultured Coriobacteriaceae bacterium, assembly GCA_900539345.1. Classification (GTDB taxonomy): domain Bacteria; phylum Actinomycetota; class Coriobacteriia; order Coriobacteriales; family UMGS124; genus UMGS124. The sequence goes on from UQBS01000035.1 coordinate 14,569, forward strand.
GGCAAGGCGGGCGCGCCTGTTGTTGGACGTCTTGTTGACGAAGCGCTCGCTGAGCAGGTCGGCCTGCTCCACGACCTGGCGGGCATAGCCGAGCAGCTCGGTGCCTTCGGCCGTGAGCGTGAGGCCGCGGTTGGAGCGCAGGAAGATGCTCACACCGAGTTCGGATTCGAGGTCCTTGATCGCCATGGAGAGCGTGGACTGCGACACATAGAGTTCGTGGGCTGCCGCGTTGAAGGAGCCCGACTGGGCGACCTCAATGAGATAGCGCAGCTGTTGCAGTGTCATGACGGGCCTTCTTTCATGTGCAGTGATACACGTAATGTGTGATTGTGCGAAAGTATAAAAATCGATGGGCGTTCCTGCTTTAAAACGAGCTTGCCATATGGGGAAAAAGCAAAAAGCCCAAAAACCAATGGGGTATCATGGTCCGACGTGCCGATTGGGCACAGCCTGCTCGCCGCCGCGGGGCGGTGGATTCAATGAAAGGACGTTGCCCATGACGGCTCCCGGCTCGTCTCAAACAAAGCAAGCAAAGCAAACAAAGCCGCGCGTGGGCTTGAACGGGCGAACGGTCATTGCGGTTGTGTGCGCAGTCGCAGCGGTCGCTGCGCTGGTATGGTCGCTGTGGGAGACTCCCTCGACGCCCATGGCATACCAGGAATTTGCCCAGAAGGTGGCCCAGCAGCAAGTCGACGAGGCGCAGATTTTTCAAGACGGCGTGTATTTCACCCTCAAAGACGACGAGACACATGCCTTGTATCGCACGGACAACCCCGACTCGCCCGACCTCAAGGAACGCCTGCTTGTTGGCGGGGCACAGGTCACAAGCTCGGCCGATGCGGGCGATGTGGTGGACACGCTCATCAACCTCCTGCTCGACGCCTTCATTCTTGGCACCTTTGGAATTGCGATATACAAGCTGGCGAGCTATAGCCGCAACACGTTCAAGGTCGTGCGCAAGACGGGCGTGACGTTTGGCGACATCGCGGGCATGGATGGCCTCAAGCGCGAGATGCGCCAGGTCGTGGGTGTGCTCAAAGATCCTGCCGCCGCACGGCGTTTGGGCGTGAGGCCGGTCAAGGGCATCGTGCTCGAGGGGCCTCCCGGCAACGGCAAGACGCTCTTTGCCAAGGCGCTGGCCCAAGAGGCTGGCGTCAACTTTATCGCCACCAAGGGAGCCGACTTCCAGAGCGCGTTCATGTCGCTGGGTGCGCGCAAGATTCGCTCGCTTTTCAAGAAGGCAGGCAAGCATCGTCCCTGCATCGTCTTTATCGACGAGTTCGACAGCATCGGCGAGCGTCGCAACTATGCGGGCACGGGCATCGACAAGGAGAACAACCGCATCATCACCGCCATGCTCAACGAGATGGATGGTTTTACCACCAAGGACGGCATCCTTGTGGTGGCAGCCACAAACTCGTACCGCTCACTTGACCCTGCACTTGTGCGTCCAGGAAGGTTTGACCTCAAGTATACGGTGAGCAATCCTGACATGAAGACGCGCGAGGAGCTCATTCGCATCTACTCTCAAGGCAAATCGCTTGCCAAAGAGCTCGCCCCGGCGCGACTGGCACCCTTGTTTGAGGGCGCAAGCTGTGCAGACGTTGAAGCAACCCTCAATGAGGCTGCCATGCTTGCTGTGCTGGGGAAGTCCGATGTCATCACGCTTGAGCTGGTTATTCGCGCAGCCGAAAAGGTTGGAGTTAAACTTAAGATATAATCTTTAAGCAAGTAGGGAACTGACGGTTCAACGATTGGACACGGGTGGCTCTATCGAGCGCATTTCCCATCTGTGCCGTGGTAATGGCGGAATGCCAACCGGCCTACGTGCCCATTGTTACCTTGGAAATTCTACCCGCCATATTACAGGAGGCCTGCCTGTCTGCCGGTGCGGCTAGACGGGCAGGCCTCCTGATTTCGGACGGTGGGTTCCTTGCTCGCGTTATTGCGCCTTGCGGGCCTTCACGCGAAACATCGGGGTGGAGGCGTAGTTCACGCGCTCCTCAGGCGAAAACACGCGCTCCCACACTTGGGGATCAACCTCGACCTGAGTTGCCCCGACCTTACGAAGCACGCCTTCGTCCCAAGCGGGACGCTCAACGGGGGAGAGCGGCATCTGACGCGCGATGTCTTCCATCGCGTCGATGTCGGTCCCTATGTACTCGTCTTTGATGCCTGCATCTTGGGTGGCCTGGCGGTCGGCTTCATAGGCGCGGCGTAGCTCGGCGTCATAGAGGTGCGCGTACCAGTTGGCGTCGTAATTGAGAAGCAGCCCGCCTGGCTTGAGCACGCGCAGCCACCCCGCATAGGCGCGCTCGGGGTGCGGCAGGTTCCACGTGAGGTTGCGGCTCACCACAACGTCGAATGCGTCGCTCGTTACCTCGAGGTTCTCTGCATCCATCCGACAAAAGTCAATCGCCTGCTCCACGCCTTCGTTGCGCGCGTTGGCGCGTGCCTCGTCGAGCATGGCCGGCGTGTAGTCTGCCGCAGTGACTCGATAGCCGGCGCGGGCAAGAATGATGGAGAAGAAGCCCGGCCCGCAGCCCATGTCGAGCACGCGCAGGTTCTCAGGGGCAACCCCAGGGAACGCCGCCTCGATTTGCTCTGTGAGCTCGCACGTCCATACTGCCTTCTGCTGGGTGCGCAGCTCGTCTTTGTTCACTTCGGAATAGCCGGAAGCACGGTTGGTCCAGTATGCCTCGTTCTCGTCTTTGAGCTGCTCACAGCTTGGCTGGTCCGTCATGGACATTGCCTCCTCGGTGCCGCTGAGACATCCGGCGGCTTGTCCCGTCGCGATGCCTCGCGTCTCGTTTGCCATATGTCCCAACCTTACTTTTCCGCCGTGATGATGAACATGCGCGTGGGGTTGTAGAACTTGTCGGGGTTGGCAAAGACGCGGTCGGAAACGTCCTGGTCAAGTGTGATATCTCGGAAGCCGGCGTTGTAGAGAAGCTGCAGGTCCCAGTCAGGGCGTGCGGGCTGCTCGCCTGCGAGGTGCTCCTTGATGTGCTCGTATTCGGCCATGAGGCTGCGCTCGATGGAGGAGTGTGCGTTCTCTTTGGGCAGGTCGAGCTCGGCAAGCGGCTTCTCGTGGCAATAGTCGCCGTCGAAGTTGATGAGGCAACCGCCCGACTTGAGCAAGTTGTACCAATGCGTGTAGGCCTGGTCGAGGTGGGGCAACGTCCACGTGAGGTTACGGGTGACGATGCAGTCGAACGTCTCGGGCTCAAACGTGGTGTTCTCGGCATCCATAACCTGGAAGTCGACCGTGAGACCTAGGTCGCGGGCGGCATGGCGCGCCTCCAAGATCATGCGCGGCGTAAGGTCGATGCCGCTCACCATGTGACCCTGCTCGGCAAGCATGAGGGCAAGAAAGCCGCTGCCGGTGCCCACGTCGAGAATGCGCAGGCCATGGCCGTGCGGCAGCAAGGGAAGGATCTCGTTGAGCCACTGATTGTGTTTGTCGCTGGCAAATTCCTCGTTATGGAGCTCGGCAAAGTCTTCGGCGCGCTGCGACCAGTAGTTGACGACGTGGGACTTTACGGAGTGACGTTGGTTGTGCTCGGGGGCGAATACGCTGAGGGCATCGATGTTAGAGTCGGCCATGCTTGAGTCCACCTTTGTGCGTTGAAGTCTATCAATGATGCGACAGCGCCCCTGCACGCGTCGTGGGTGTATCGTAGCACGACGCGTCTGCTGTCGGTGGCGAACGCATAGCATTTTGACGCGAGTGCGCATATGAGTCGCTTTGTGTATGCGAACGTTCTACAATTGTCCGAATACGCCGACGAAAGGAACAGCGATGAAGAGCACCGAGCCCAAACCTTTGGAGCACAAGGACGAAGCCGCCTTGCAGATGGCTCATGCGCAGCTCGCCAGCGAGGCGGAAAGGGGTGGCAAGACGCCCCGCGACGCAAGCCATCGCCTTGTGGGTTACACGCGTTTCATGGCGGCAGTGCCGAGCTTCGGCTTGTTCATCGCTGCTATTGCCATGACTATTGCCACGCTCCTCTCCACCATTGGTGTCACCATCGAGGTTATCAAGGGCGAGCTTACGATGCAGGACATGCTGGTCGAGTACATCGAGTACGCCGACTTCTTCCTGCTGTCCATCGTGCTCTACATCATGAGCATCGGCCTGTACTCCCTGTTTATCGACGACGAGATCGAAATGCCCTCTTGGCTTGAGATTCACACGCTCGACGACCTCAAGGAGAAGCTCGTCAGCGTCATCGTTGTGGTCATGGGCGTGTTCTTCCTCGGGCGCCTCATCCACGGGGCCGACTCGCTTGATCTGCTGTGCATGGGCGCAGGCATCGGCGCCGTTGTGCTCTCGATGGCGTATTTCGTGCGCCACATCATGGTCGCGCACAAGCGCGAAGGGGAAGAGGAGTAGCGCAGCCGCAGCACGATCGCGCGGCTGGTTTTCCTCTTGTCGCTGGCAGCGAGTTGACGCGGCACAGAGGGCGTCTCATATGTATACGCACGCAGAAGGGCGGCGCGGGATATGCAATATGCCCCGCGCCGCCCTTCTTGCGTTGTGACTCTATGCCGTGCGAGTCAATTCTTACTTGCCGAGCAACTCCTCGATTGAGCCCGCGCGGTAGTTGGCAAAGACGACGTTGCCCTCTTCCTGCGTGGCGTCGAGGTCGACGTCGGCCATGATGCCGAAGTCGTGGTCGCCCTCGGGGTCGCTCAGAATCTGGTGCACGTGCCAGATGTGTTTGTCCTTCTCGTCGGTCTCGTCCACGTGGAAGTAGGTGGCAGAGCGCGCGTCGGCGTCGAGCAGCACCTCTTCGTGTGCCTCGTAGTATGCGTCGAGCACGTTTTTCCACTTGAGCTCGCCGAATGACCAGTCGGTGTCGAGTGCGCCGAGCGCCTTGGCGTCGTCCTTGGCCACAAGGCGCACGCGGCTGAACAGGGCGTTGCGCACAAGCACCGTGAGTGCGCGGCGGTCGCGCACGACCACGTTGTCGAGCACGAGCGCGCCGGGTTCCTCGGGCATGGAGCCGGTGTTTGCCCACTCGTCCACCAGGCTCGAGTCGACGGAGCGCACGACGAGGCCCAGCCAGGAGATGATGTCTTTGAGCTGGTCATCGCGCTTGTCGAGCGGCAGGGTCCTGTCCAGGCAGCGGTAGGCCTCGGAGAGATAGCGCAGCAGGATGCCCTCGGCGCGGGCCAGGTTGTACGTCTGGATGTAGCTCTTGAAGTCCGCGCAGCGCTCGAGCATGTCGCGCAGCACCGACTTGGGAGCGAGCTGGTAGTCGCGCGCCCACGGTACCGCCTCGCAGTACTGGGCGAAGGCCTCAGCGAGCATGTCTTCGAGCGGCTTAGGATAGGTCACGTCCTGCAGACGCTCGATGCGCTCGTCGTACTCGATGCCGTCGGCTTTCATCTCAGCCATGGCGCGGCTGCGGGCCTCGCGCTCCTGGGCGCGCAGCACCTGGCGGGGCTGCTCAAGCGTGGACTCGATCATCGATATGACGTCGAGGGCGTACGTCTCGCTTTCTGGGTCGAGCAGCTCGAGCGCTGCAAGCAGGAAGGGGGAAAGCGGCTGGTCAAGGGCGAAATCGTCGGGCAGATCGACCGTGGTGAAGTACTCGACGGTGCCGTCGTCGTTGGTGACCTTCTCCACCACGCCTGCGTCGATGAGGGTGGAGAACACCTCGTCGGTACGGGCGCGCAGCTTGAGCTTCTCAGCGTCGGACTGCATGGAGTCGTCGACGAGCTTGTTCACGCGCGCCCAGGCGTCTCCGCCCTGCTCCACCTCGGCGAGCACCATGGAGTTGGTGATGCGCATGCGCGGTGTGAGCGTGGCGGGCACCGACTCGATGAGCTTGTCGAAGTTCTGCTTGTTCCAGCCCACAAAGCCCTCGGGCGGCTTCTTCGTCTTGATGCTGCGAGCCTTTTTGGGGTCGCCGCCCGCCTTGGCGAGGGCCTTTGCGCGCTCGATGTCGTACTCGGTGGCTTCGGCGACGACCAGGCCTTCCGTGTCGAAGCCTGCGCGTCCAGCACGGCCGGCAATCTGGTGGAACTCGCGCGAGCCGAGCCTGCGCATATGCGAGCCGTCAAACTTGGCAAGGGCGGTGAGCAGCACGGTGTGGATGGGCACGTTGATGCCCACGCCAAGCGTGTCGGTGCCGCAGATGACGGGAAGAAGGCCCTGCTGGGCGAGCTTTTCCACGAGCAGGCGATAGCGGGGGAGCATGCCTGCATGGTGCACACCCACGCCGCAGCCAAGCAGGCGCTGCAGGATCTTGCCGAAGGCCGTGGTGAAACGCGTGCCCTTGATGGCCTCCTTGATGCGCTCGCGCTGCTCCTTGGTGGCGACACCGAAGCTTGCTAGCGACTGGGCGCTCTCAAGCGCGGCGTCCTGAGCGAAATGAACCACGTAGATGGGCGCTTTGCCCTCACGCAGGGCAATCTCGACCGTGCCCTCCAGCGAGGTCTCAACATACTCGTAGGTGAGCGGCACGGGGCGCTGGGCGTCGGCGATGATATCGACGGAGGTCTCCGTCGTGTCCTCGAGCTTGGCGGCGATGGCGCTCGTGTCGCCCAGCGTGGCGCTCATGAGCAGGAACTTCGTGCTGGGAAGGGTCAGAAGCGGCACTTGCCAAGCCCAGCCGCGGTCGCTGTCGCCGAAGTAGTGGAACTCGTCCATGGCGACATAGCCGATGTCAGCGCCCTCGCCTTCGCGCAGGGCGGCGTTCGCCAGGATCTCGGCCGTGCAGCAGATGATCATGGCGCTAGGGTTGATGGAGGTGTCGCCTGTGATCATGCCGACGTTTTCCTTGCCGAAGACATCGCACAGGTAGAAGAACTTCTCGCTGACCAGGGCTTTGATGGGGGCGGTGTAGTACGACTTCCATCCCTGGCACAGGGCGAGGAAGTGCATGCCGAGGGCAACCATCGACTTGCCCGAGCCCGTGGGGGTGCCCAGGATGACGTGGTCGCCCAGTACGAGATCCATGATGGCCTCTTCCTGGTGGGGCCACAGTTCGATGCCACGGTCGAGGCACCACTGCATGAAGAGCTCGAAGATCTCGTCGCCAGGCATCTCGGGGTCGCCCTCATGCCAGATGGGGGCGCGCCTGCCCAGCGAGCCCGGAGCGAAGGCGTCGTCAGGAGAGCCTTGGGTTTCGATAGTCTCGTCGGCCATGGTCGACCTTTCCTTTCGTGGATGTGCGAGATGCGCGGGGCGTGCAAACGGGGCGTGCGGTGATCTGCAGGTTACGTGCGGTGCAGCCGTCGGACCCCGTCGGTTTTTCGTTTGGAGAAGCGTATCATTCAAGTGGCGTTCAACCTGACGAAATTTGACCGCATCGGTGATTGTGCAGGTAAAAAGCGCTGGATTATGCTACTGTCTACGCTCTCAATTATGCATTGACTCGCTGGGTGTGAGCCAATCGACATCGCCGAGGAGCATGGCTATGGGAATGGAATTCAAGCGCCGCCTGCCCAACCCGCAGGACATCAAGGCCGAGATGTCTATGTCGGCGCAGGCAGAACAGCGCAAAGTTGCCTTTGACGCTGCAATTGCGGCCGTTATGGACGGCTCGGACCCGCGCAAGCTCGTCATCATCGGCCCCTGCTCGGCCGACCGCGAGGACGCCGTGCTCGAGTACTGCACCCGTCTGGCCGAGGCCCAGGAAGAGGTGGCCGACAAGCTCATCCTCATCCCGCGCCTCTATACCAACAAGCCCCGCACGCTGGGTCTGGGCTACATGGGCATGCTCCATCAGCCCAACCCCAACGGTGAGCCCAACCTGCTTGCCGGCATCCGCGCCATTCGCCACATGAACCTGGCCGTCATCGAGCAGACGGGCTTCTTCGGTGCCGACGAGATGCTCTATCCCGAGTACCACCGCTTCTTGTCCGACTTGCTCTCCTACGTGGCGGTGGGTGCACGCTCGGTTGAAGACCAGGAGCACAGGCTTGTTGCGTCGGGCCTGGACGTGCCCGTGGGCATGAAGAACCCACCCTCTGGCGACAACTCCGTCATGCTCAACGCCATCGTTGCTGCTCAGGCACCGCACTCCTTCATCTATCGCAACTGGGACGTGCAGTCTACCGGCAACCCCTACGCGCATGCCATCCTGCGCGGCTATATTGGCGCAAGCGGCCACAACCGCCCCAACTATTCCTATGACTACCTGGTGGACCTCGTGGATGCCTATGCTGCCCGCGACATCAAGAACCCGGCGCTCATCGTGGATTGCAACCACTCCAACTCGAACAAGCACTGGGACCAGCAGCCCCGCATCGCCAAGGACGTGCTGCATTCCTGCCGCCAGAACGCCGACATCGACCGCATCTTCCGCGGCTTCATGATTGAAAGCTACCTGGTAGATGGCGCGCAGAAGGTGGGCGGCGAGGTCTACGGCCAGTCCATCACCGATCCGTGCCTGGGCTGGGAGAAGACTGAGAAGCTCCTGCACGACATTGCCGAGCTGGTGTAAGGCGCGTCAATCGTTTCCTGCATACCGCATGCTGATGTGAGGCGGCCTGCTCTTTGGAGCAGGCCGTCTTTTTGTTGCGATGCGCCGGCAGCAAACTGCCACCTAAGTGGCTGTAAAACGGGTTTCGGAGTAGTCCGCAAGAGGGGTGCCGCCACTACCCCGAAACCCATTTCGCTGCCAAAAGGGGCATCGATGTCGCCGTGAAATCGCGCCCACCTCATCCCATCGTGCTTCGTTGCCACGCCAATCTAAGTTTGTTTGCGCGAGGTGAAACATTTCTCGCATCGCGTGCGTTATATAGGTGAAAGGCGCCTTTCGAAACAGTTGGCTGAATGCAAGACGGTGAGCGCGGTGCCCGGACAGGTTCACCGTAGGCTCACAGTGGTTCGCAGGTAGGGGAGGTGAGTGCGTGCAAGACAGACTGTGGTTTGCCGGCATGGCAAAGATCCACATGGCAACGGTATACCGCGTGGCTTTTGGGTACCTTCGCAACAGGGCGGACGCCGATGACGTAACGCAGGCAGTGCTGCTGAAGCTTTGGCGCAGCGATGCCTCCTTCAATGATGACGAGCACGTCAAGCGTTGGCTCATCCGCGCCACGGTGCACGAGTGTACCTCGCTCTATCGCACGCTTCGCCGCCGACCGGAGAACATCGATGACTACGTCGAGAGCCTTGTCGCACCCGATGCTGCCGAGACGGCTGCCAATGTCGAACTTCTCCGCAAAGTCCTGCATCTGCCGGCGAAGTATGCGGCGCCGCTCTACCTCTACTACTACGAGGGCTATAGCACAGCCGAGGTGGCCGAGCTGCTCGGGGTGGGCGAGAACACGCTGCGCACGCGCATGGCACGTGCCCGCCGCAAGCTCAAAGACGTTCTAACGAAAGGGGAGGGTCAGGCATGAGGGAAGAAAAACAGCAAGGGCGCCACGACGCTCTCCCCACAGCGGGCAATAACGCCAACCTCCCACCTGACCCATCCCAGCTCGGCGACCTCGACGCCGAACGTCTGCGTCGCGCATTCAGCCTGATCGAAGCCCCCGAAGGCTCCTACGAAAAGGTGATGGACATGACCCGACAAGACCCGAGCGCCCAGGCATCCAGCAAGTGCCTCCGCACCCACCGCATGACCCGCCGCGCCTTTTTAACTTGCGCCGCCCTCTCCGTGGCGGCAGTGGGCACCGTGGCCTACGCCGCCGCAAATACCGACTTCTTCCAAACGGCATTCGGCGACAAAGGTCAGGCGGATACGCAAGCATACGAGATGGAGAGCGAACTTGGGTTCACGCAGATAATGCCTGCTCGTCAGTGGGTTAAAGTGGATGACGAAACTGCCCAACGACTGGTCGGCGACTACGTGGAGACCGTCAACGAGTCGGTAAGTTACGAAGGTTATACGCTCACAATCGGTTCGTGCGTTGTCGATGAGAACGGTCTGGCTGTGGCAACTTTCGCGTTGGAGAACCCTGAAGGCATTCCGTTGGACACGGACGGGCTTGCATATGAATACGGTTATATGGCCCTTGCTCGAGGTACCGACATCAGCACGATTGAAACAACGGATGTTGCCGGGGAGAAACGCGCTGGCACCGTTGCCCTCATGGACCATGGCGTCTCGACAGAAACACGGATTATCGGCAGCCTTTATTTTGATATCGGTGCACGCAACAACATGTCTATCGAGGATGGCATGTCCTGGTATCTGCTGCCACAACCCGGCACGCTTGACCCGAACTTGTATGACCGCATCTCGCATGTCCCCACAAAAATCCTGCCCACGCAAGGCCTTTCCACTGAGGACGGCAGCGTGACGGCAAGCATCTCGCCGCTTGGGCTGGTTATCAATACGCCAGATGACAGGGGGCAAGAAGCCATAATGGCAAACGCCACAACAGGTGAGCAACTACGGGTCGTTGTGTCCGAATGGGTGACTCAGATCATCTGCATAACGTTTGAAGATGGAAGCGAGTACGTCGTCAGGGATGGCGAAACGATGAACACCACAGGAGGAGGCATCGCCGAAGACTTCAGCAGCCAGTCCATCATGTTCAACCGTTTGATTGACCCTGCGACGGTCGCAAACGTCACCATCAACGCGCCCGACCTCAGCGACCCTGATGTTATTTTGCTGCCATAAGCCTTTACATGGCATCAGGCCACGCACGGAGAAGGTCGTCCGATTATTCAGACGACCTTCTCCGTGAATGATTGTCGTGTATGGGAGCTTGGGCAAGGGGGCTTGAGAATCAACGTGACCCTCCGGCATGAATGGCGCAGCGGATGAGCTTGCCTTGGGCGCCCATGTGCATGCGAGCCGTCATAGTACCGGTGCCGCCGTTCATGCCCGGTATGGTGGCTTCCGGCATCGTGTTGAAGTCCAAAAGCATAGATGTGCCGTCCTTCCTGGCGTCTGTGCGCCCTGCTACTTCTCAATGCGCTCGCGGGCGGGTTCGGGCAGGTCGCTGCCGCAGTGGCAGCACTTGGTGGCACCGACCTTCACCTCGTCGAGGCAGTAGGGGCACACGGGCGGAACCTTCTTGGGCTCCTCTTCCTTCTTGCCGCCCACGAGCTTCTCGCCAGCAGCCTGGGCCTTGTTGAGGGCCTTGACCAGGGCGAACACGACAAGGGCGACGATGAGGAAGTTGATGATGGCGCTGATGAAGGCACCGAAGTCAACCGTGGCGCCGTTGAACGTGATAGCCATGCCCTTGACTTCGGGGCTGCCGCCGATCATGGAGATGAGCGGGTTGATGATGTTGTCGGTGAGCGAGGTCACGATGGCCGTGAAAGCGCCGCCGATGATGACCGCGACGGCGAGGTCCATCACGTTGCCCTTGTTGATGAAGTCCTTGAACTCCTTGATGAGCTTCTTCATTGCCCGGCTCCTTTAGTCTACGAAACCTTTTGGTTTCGAGCGGAATTCTATACGCTATTGAGCTGTTTGTTGCACTAGAACGGCTATTTTATGCGTTGAATTGCGCTTCGACTTCCTCAACGATGCGTGCCGTGATAAGAGCCTGCGAGGTGTCGCCGGTGGCATCGGCATACTCGTGGGCACAGATGTTGCGGCGGAAGATTTCCTCGCGAGCCGCCTGGCGCACGGCTGCGTCGTCGGTGATGGCGAAGCCGGCCATGTTGACGCCCATGTCGGTGGGCGACTGATAGGGGCTCTCGCCGTAGAGACCCTCCATGAGCGCCTTGAGGACGGGGAATGCCTCGACGTCGCGGTTATAGTTCACGGCCTCTTTGCCATACGCCTGCATATGGAAGGGGTCGATGATGTTGAGGTCCTCGAGGTCGGCGGTCGCTGCCTCATAGGCAAGGTTCACGGGGTGCTTGAGCGGCAGGTTCCACACGGGGAACGTCTCCCACTTGGCGTAGCCGGCACGCACGCCGCGCTTGTTCTCGCCGTAAATCTGAGACAGGCAAGTGGCAAGCTTGCCAGAACCAGGGCCAGGAGCTGTGACAACTACCAGGGGTTTAGTGGTCTCGACGAACTCGTTCTTGCCAAAACCCTCATCGCTCACTGCAAGGTTGACATCCATGGGATACCCAGCGATGGGGTAGTGCAGGTAACTCTTGATGCCGAGCTCATCAAGCTGTTTGCGCAAGGAGTCAACCTCAGGTTCACCTTGATAGCGGGTGATAACGACGCCGGCGACGGGAATCGAGATCTTCGTGAACTCGCCGAGAAGGCGAAGCACGTCCTCCCTATAGGTGCAGCCAATGTCAGCGCGAATCTTGCCCGAGGCGACGTCGCAGGCGGCCACGGCGATAATGACCTCGCAGTTGTGCGAGATGGACTGAAGGGTACGGATTTTCACGTCGGGTTGAAAGCCGGGGAGCACGCGGCTGGCATGGTAGTCGTCGAACAACTTGCCGCCGAACTCCAGGTAGAGCTTGCCGCTGAACATCCCGATGCGCTCTTGGATGTGCTCAGATTGGAGCTTGACGAAGGCGTCGTTGTCGAACCCAATGGCCATGCGTACTACCTCACCTTTCCCGATGTTGGCTTAAAGCCGTTTTTGCACCGGGGATTTATTTTACATGGCGTTGACACACCTCAAACAACCTGCAGATATAAACCGCATCCGCTGCACGTATGGGCAGATACCGTGGATATGCCAGCAAATGAGCAGCAAAAGAGGGCCTTGCCTGGGCGTGGAAGCCGCGGGCAAGGCCCTCTTGCGTAGTTGACGATTGCGTGCGGTGGCGTCATCCCAGCACGTTTTCGAACGTAAGCCACTGGGGCTGCTCGGCGCTCACGACGCGGGCGCTCACGTAGGCGCGCGGCAGGCTTACGAAGCGCGTGCCCTGCCAAATGCCGGAAGGCTGACGCTGAACCACGAGGGCGACGTCGACTTGACGGTCGTTGACCAGGCAGAGGGGAAGCAGGAGCTTCATGGCATCGGCTGCGGGGTCGAACACGGGCACTGCCAGGCGATAGTTGCGCCTGCATGCGGCGATTGCCGCGTCGACGGCATCGTCAAGGGCGCGGGTGAGCCTGCGATAGACTGCCGGCGTGCCCGTGATGAAACGGGCCAGGCGAACCTGTGCCTCGGTGCGCTGGGCGACAGACAGGGACGTGTCGCCCATGCGATCGAGCATGCCGCAGGGGCCTTCCATGTCGGCGAGGGCGTCGCGCAGGAAACCACGAGGCAGACGTCCCAGGCAGTCGTCGAGGAGCGTGTGGAAGTCGAGGGCGACGCGGGCATCGGGCTGAGGCACCACATCGTCGAGCGAGGTCAGATAGGTTGCTGCCTGGGGGATGCACTCAAGCTCGGAGGTAATGCGCCTGCCCAAATCACCTGAGCCGGCCAGCGCAAATCCGGCGAAGCGCCAAGGCGTGTTCACGCGGCAGGGCTCGAAGCAGGCGAACACGTCATCGCCTGAGGGCGTGGCGAGTCCCGTGTTGAACGCGGCGAAATCGCCTGCGGAAGAGGTTTCGAGCTTGCCCTGCGCGCGCACGCGGTGAAACGTGACGACGAGGTACTCGCGCAGGATGCCGTAGCGCGTGGCGCCGGCAGCGCTGGGAGCGACCTCAGTGCCGGGATAGCTCCAGCGTTCAGGCGCGACCATGCGAGCGAGGTCGCCCAGCATGGCGTCCCACGTGCTGATCGAGGCGAACGCGGCAAACTCGCGGATGGGGTCGGCCGCCTGGGAGCCGCGGGGCGACGGCGTGCCGAGGTCGGACCATGCGCCCTGGTCAGCCACGGGAAGGCCCTCGAGAGAAGCGGTCTCGTGCATGTCGCCTGTGCCGTCGTCGCCGTCGACAAGCGCCACGGCCCAACGCATGTTGAGACCCGGCTTGCCGGTGCGCTTGAGGGTGAGCTCAACAGGTTGGCTTCCGTCTTCGCGCAGGTAGCGCAGGGGGAATACGGCCCTGCTGCGCGACCCGCATACGGTGCCCATGGCGCGGGCGGCGCTCCAGTCCTCGTCGAGCACCGCCATGAGATCCACCTGCACGGGCAGGATGCGCGAGAGCGTGCTCAAGATGGCCGTGGGGCAGAAGACGTCGCGCGAGATGGACTGCGGGTAGTCGGCGAGGACTTCCGGAGTCGGAACCTGACGGTCCGGGTTAAGGGAGAAGGCCGTGGCTGCATGCGCGGCAGGGGTGTGACCTGCGAAGGCAGGCTGGCGCGAGGCCTGGGAGACTGAGGCGCTTGCGGTAGGAGTCTGCTGCGGCGTGCAGGGCTGAGTGGCGGGCTCGGGCGTCGCTGCGGACTGCTGGGTCATTTGGGCGGGCGCGGCCTGAGTGGTTGCCGAGGCGGAAAGAGCTGCCTGGGCGAGCGCGACCTGAGTGGCTGTTGAATGGGGAGAAGCTACCTGGACAGGAGCCGGATTGACCACCGGATTGGAAAGCGTCGCATGAGCGGCTGCAACCTGGTTGGATGCCGAATCGGGAGAAGCTGCCTGGAGAGAGGACGTCTGAGCAGGTGCGATATCAGCGCGAGGGGCCTCGGCGCCGGCGACTGCTGCGACCCCATTGCTCGGCGTGTCCTCAATCGAGGACACATCCGGATTGGCGACTGTCTCCTGGATTGCGGGGGCCTGGGCGGGTACGTAGCTGGCCGCCTCTTCATAAGTGGGCATGAGCCACTCGTCGCCGTCCGGCATGGTCGCGACAGCGGGCGCGGGAGCGGGTGCGGCCTCGACGGCGGCGGCATGCGTGCGCCTGCGGGTGACGCCGCGCTTGGCGCCTGAGGCGAGGACGTCCTCGCACATGCGCTGGGTATGGGAGCTGGGGGAGGAGGGCATCTCTGCCGGCCTCTGCGTTTTTACGGGCGCAGCCTTGCCCTTCTTGCCTGCGCCCTTTTTGTCGGCCTCCGCCTTCTTGTGCGCGCCGGGCTTGGCTGCGGCCGTTTTGCTTGCAGCGGCAAAGGGCAGCTCGCCGATGGGATCGTAGGTGACACGCAGGCCGCCCTTGAGCTCGGCGATGGGAGTCGTCACGCGGGCACGCTGTTCGTCGAGGGCGCGCTGTTTGGCCTCTTCGCGGGCGCGTTGGGCGGCCTCGCGGGCTTCAGCTTCCTGGCGTGCACGCTCCTCGGCCTCGCGGGCCTGCCTTTCGGCTTCCTCTCGGGCAATGCGCTCCGCTTCCTCGCGGGCGATGCGCTCGGCTTCGGCGCGTTCGGCCGCCTCGCGGGCCTCCCGTTCGGCGCGCTGCTCGGCCTCGAGCTTTGCCTGGGCCTCAGCTGCGGCCTTGGCGGCCTTGGCCTCCAACTTGCGGCGCTGCTCACCGGGCTTGGAGGGCTTGACGGTTGCCTTCACGCCGGCCCACTGGTTCTTGCCGCCCTTGGCTCCCTTGCCAGCGCTTTTTGCCTGCTTGCCTGCGGGCTTGGCTGCCTGGGCGGCCTTTGCGGCGGCCTTTTCCTCCTCGGCCTTCTGGGCCTCAAGAAGCTGGGCGTCGAGTTCGGCGTTGCGCAGCATGGTGACGAGGATGCGGCCTTTCTTGAAGACCTCGACGCGCGCCGATCCTTGGAAATGCTTGGATTCGAGCATTGTGCGAGCCGAGTCGAAGCCGACATCGGCCGCCTGCACGTCGTCGGCCGCCAACACCTCCTCGGCACGCTCAATGGTGACCTGCTTGCCGTAGCCGAGCTTCTCGCTCAGCAGACGATAGATATAGAGGCGATTGCCTGGGGTCATCGAATCAGCCATGAGAGCGTCCAATCTATGAGAGCACCCGAGCCAACGCCATGCGGCGGCCCCGGATGAAGGTTAACCGCCCCATTTTCCCAGACTTTCCCTTCACATGGAACCCACATCTCAATGTTGCACATCTGAAGCATGGGAGGGGAGGGCGAAGACGCTTAACAAATGGGCGATTTGCTGCGGGGGTTAGAGGATTCGATAAAGACATATGTGATAATATATGAAATCGTCCTAATGATTACTTTAAATAGAAGGGACGCAATACATGGAAGCCATTTTTTCATCCTCGGCACTCCAGACGCGCCAGCGCGAAATCAAGGATATTGCCAGGCAGCAGATTGTTCATATCACCGAGAATGGAAACGGTGCTTTTGTGTTCTGCTCCGAAGAGCTGCTCCAGAAGACCATCGATGAAGCGTGTGCGAAAGCTGTGTCGGATGCCCTGTTGGCGGCTGCCGTAGAACGTGGTAGAGCGGATTTCGAGGCCGGTCGCGTTTATGATTCGCTTGACGAGGCATTTGATGAAATCGAGCGACGGGTGGCGACACATGGCTAAAGTCCGGTTCGCGGAGTCCTTCGTCCAAGATCTCGTTGACAAGGTATCTGCTAAATCAAAGCGCGACGAAATCCGCGCCGCGTGCTCGTTGTTGGAAGACTTCCCTGAAATCGGATCGCCTGTCACAAGGCCGGCCTTTGTGCGGCGATATGGCGAGACCGTGAGGCGTTTGTCATGCAGGCCATTCGTCATTGCATATGAGTATCACGCTGAAGCCAACGAGGTGCGTGTTTTAGGCCTTATGCATGCGCGTGAGGTACAGTAAACTTCCTGGATAAGGGCGCTAGGAAGCTTGAGTTTATTCAGTGCATTTGATGGTAGATTGTCAGGTAGATTGGAGGCTTCGCCAGTTTGTGTGGGTAGATCTCAAGTGGCCTAAGCCCTTCCAGGCA
>UQBS01000036.1 GCA_900539345.1 uncultured Coriobacteriaceae bacterium
CGACGTGAGTGGCACGAGGAGAGGGGGCTCCCCCAATGGCTCTCTCATATCGTCTTGAGTCCCCGTTCAATCGCCAGTCCCCTGTATCAATGCGAAACCCTCTGTTAGACCACCGTTGACGTAAGTTGTCCGCCCCTCCGAGAGGGAGTCCCCGTCACTCAACAGGCGGCAGAACGGGGCTTGGAATGCTGAAGGACGTGTTGGACCAGCTGGGGTCGCTGACCTTGGAGAAGGACCACTTCTTAGTGAACATCAACACCTATTCCAAGCTAGCGCCCGAGGTCTGGTCGGACTACGTGTCCGACATGCTCTCCGGCGCCCCCCTCAGGGCGTGCGCCGAGCTGTGCGGGTGCCGCTCAAGACGTCCTGGTTCATGCGCATGCGCCTGTGCGAGGTGATGGGACGCGCCGTTCATGCCCGCGCCCTCGACGTCCTCGGCGCGCTCGTGGGCACCGAGGTAGATGCCGCCCGTGAGCTCGCGCACGATGAGGATATCCACTCCCTCGAGCTTCTCGGCATAGTCGTCGCCTGTATCCCCTCTACCCCAACGGACGGCTCGCCCTAACCTCGGTAACGCGAGAGTTCAACCGAATCCACTCGGCGGCGGCAGGGTCAATCTTCTCAGCGACCCAGTAGATGTTCTCGGAGAAAAAGTCGAGACGCCGACCCTCCTCATCAAGGTCGGTTTGCACGAGATGTTCTTGGTGCGAACAACGATTGCGCAAGGTGTAGATAACGGAGACATGTTGTTCGAAATCAAATCTACTTGCACCCGGATAGTGTGGCATACCGCCATTGCGCTTGTCGCGAACGACCTTCCAGACAGTAGGCTCAAGTCGTTTGACAAGAAGGTAACGCCAGACATCGAACGATAGGACTGCTATCACTCGATTGTATGTGACTTCCTTGCCTGTATACGAGATGCGAAGCTTTGCCCTCGCAACCGATGAGGCAAATTTGTCGTCGAGGTTATATGTCCCCAAATTGTCGAACCAGTTACCATACTCCGTGGCATATCGTCGCCCGTAATCCACGGCAAGACGCGACGCAATGAAGTTACGCAGCAAGATTTCGACATGGGCTACGTCCTCAAGGTACGCCTTTGACAAACGGTCGTCCCACACATACAGCGCCCCCGGGTTTGTCGAAGCCGCATACCTCGACATTCTTGCCGCAGAGAACCAGTCACAAAGCTTATCCACATCTACCCCCTTGCTACCATCCCGCGCTTAGCGTACTATTGTACGCGAAAGCCCCGGAAGGTCACTCACGCGAAACATCGTGATACCCCGGGGTTCTTGCGTTTATGGGCTTCTCACAGCAAATCGCAAGCAAGCCCGTCCACTTCCATGGCTGCGTATCAACCAGAAATAGCAAAAGGCCCCCGCTGCTCACCGTGCAAGCAACGGGGGCCTTCGTGGCTTTAGCAGAATTGGAAACGCGTCTCCGCTTAGCCGCGCTTGAAGTACTCCACAATCTTATCGCCCATGCCGGACGTGCCGAGCTTGTGGTCGGCCGCGGTGGAGGCGTCGGCGATGTCGCCGGTGCGCCAGCCGTCGTCGAGCACGTCCTTCACGGCCTTGGCCAGGCGGTCGGCGGCCTCGTCCATCTTGAAGCTGTAGCGCAGCATGAGCTCAACCGAGAGAATCTGGGCGATGGGGTTGGCGATGCCCTTGCCCGCAATGTCGGGAGCCGAGCCGTGGCTGGGCTCGTAGAGCGCGGTGCCGTCGCCCAGGCTTGCGCTGGCGAGCATGCCAAGCGAACCCGTGAGCATGGAGGCCTCGTCGGAGAGGATGTCACCGAAGGTGTTCTCGGTCACGAGGACGTCGAACTGGCCGGGGTTGTACACAAGCTGCATCGCGCAGTTGTCCACGAGCATATCAGAGGCTTCTACCTGGGGATACTCCGCGGCGATACGATGGGCCGTCTCGCGCCACAGGCGGCTGGTCTCAAGGACGTTGGCCTTGTCGACAGAGGTGACGCGATGGCGGGGCCTGCGGCTGGCGGCGTCGAAGGCCCAGCGCACGACGCGCTCGATCTCGTACTCGTTGTAGTCCATGAGGTCGCGGCAGAACGTGCCCTTCGCGCCGTTCATGCCCGCGCCCTCGACGTTCTCGGTGCGCTCGTGGGCGCCGAAGTAGATGCCGCCCGTGAGCTCGCGTACAATGAGGATGTCCACCCCTTCGAGCTTCTCGGGACGAAGCGGGCTCGCGTCGCGCAGGGCGTCGTAAATGCGCACGGGACGCAGGTTGAGATACAGGCCCAGGTTCTTGCGGATGGCGAGCAGGCCCTGTTCGGGGCGGGCCTCACCGGGGGCGGCACCGTCCCACTTGGGGCCGCCCACAGCCGCAAGCAGCACCGCGTCGGAAGCCTTGGCGGCCTCAAGCGTCTCGTCGGGCAGCGCGGTGGGCTTCACGCCAGCGGCGCGGGTGGCGTCGATGGCGCAGCCGCCGATGAGATGCTCCTCGCAGTCGAACGTGCAGCCGTACTCCTGTCCGATGGCATCGAGGACCTTCACAGCCTCGGCGATGATCTCGGGGCCGATGCCGTCGCCGGGCAGCAGGCAGATTTTGTACGTGGTGTCAGCCATGCTTTGCATACTCCTTGAGATGAAGGGCTGACGGGCCTTTGGGCCCGTCAGCCGTAGCAAATAAGCGAGAAATCGCTGGCAGATAGAATGTGTTACGCTTTCTTCCCAGCCAGAATGCGCCTGGTGCGATTCACCAGGCCGCCCTCGGCCACAATCTGCGCGATGAAGGGCGGGAAAGGCTCCACCTGGAAGGACTCGCCGGTGGTGAGGTCGGTGATGACGCCCTTGTCGGCGTCGACGGCCACCTCGTCGCCCGCCTTGATGGCGTCGACGGCAGCGGGGCACTCCATGATGGGCAGGCCGATGTTGATCGAGTTGCGGTAGAAGATGCGCGCGAAGCTCTTGGCGATGACGCATGCCACGCCTGCGGCCTTGATGCACACGGGGGCGTGCTCGCGGCTGGAACCGCAACCGAAGTTCTCCTCGGCCACAAGGATGTCACCGGGCGTCACCTTGTTGACGAAGTCCACGTCGAGGTCCTCGAGGCAATGCTTGGCAAGCTCGGCAGGGTCGGAGGTGTTGAGGTAGCGCGCGGGAATGATGACGTCGGTGTCGATGTCGCGCCCGTAGCGGTGGGCGGTACCCTGAAACTGCATGTGTTCTCCCCCTTAGTCGAGGTCGGAAGGCTGGGCGATGTGGCCGGCCACGGCACTGGCGGCGGCAACGGCGGGGCTGGCCAGGTAGACCTCGGAAGTCGGGTCGCCCATGCGGCCAACGAAGTTGCGGTTCGTGGTAGCGATGGCGCGCTCCCCTGCCGCAAGGATGCCCATGTAGCCGCCCAGGCACGGGCCGCACGTAGGCGTGCTCACGACGCAGTTGGCGTCGATGAAGACGTCCATGAGGCCCTCGGCGATGCACTGCTTGTACACGGCCTGCGTGGCGGGAATCACGATGCAGCGCACAGCGGAGGCAATCTTGCGGCCGCGCAGCACCTCGGCGGCGGCGCGCATGTCCTCGATGCGGCCGTTGGTGCACGAGCCGATGACCGCCTGGTCGATGGCGATGTGGGTGGACTCGCTCACCGGGTGCGTGTTGGAGGGCAGGTGCGGCCAGCTCACCGTGGGCTGGATGGTGGAGGCGTCGATCTTGTAGACCTTCGCGTACTCGGCGTCAGCGTCGGAGTGGTACTCGACATAGGGGCGCTCGCAGCGGTCCTTGAGCCAGGCGCGGGCCAGGTCGTCGACCTCGATGAGGCCAGCCTTGCCGCCTGCCTCGATGGCCATGTTGGACATGGTGAGGCGGCCCTCCATGCTCATGGAGCGGATGGCGCTGCCCGTGAACTCCATCGCCGAATACAACGCACCGTCGACACCGATCATGCCGATGATGTGCAGGATGACGTCCTTGCCTGACACGCCCGGGGCAAGCTCGCCGTCGATCTCGAACTTGAGGGTGGGCGGCACCTTGAACCAGGCGCGACCGGTAGCCAGGCCCACGCCGGCGTCGGTGGAGCCCACGCCCGTGGAGAAAGCGCCCAGGGCGCCATAGGTGCAGGTGTGCGAATCGGCGCCGATGATGAGGTCGCCGGGCACGACGACGCCCTTCTCGGGCAGCAGCGCGTGCTCGATGCCCATGCATCCCACCTCGTAGTAGTGGGTGACGCCCTGAGCGCGCGCAAAATCACGCACAATCTTTGCCTGCTCGGCGCTC
This sequence comes from uncultured Coriobacteriaceae bacterium, assembly GCA_900539345.1. Taxonomy (GTDB): domain Bacteria; phylum Actinomycetota; class Coriobacteriia; order Coriobacteriales; family UMGS124; genus UMGS124. Next base: position 4,241 of record UQBS01000036.1, read on the forward strand.
TTGATGTCCTTGTTGGGCGTGTAGTGGTCGGGAACCAGGCACACGCGGGTGGGGTCGAAAACCTTCTCGGCCTCGAGGTCGTTGAAGACCTTGATGGCAATGGGGGCCGTGATGTCGTTGGCCAAGACGATGTCCAAGTCGCACTCGACGAGCTGGCCGGGGCGCACCTCGTCCAGGCCAGCATGCGCCGCCAGAATCTTCTCTGCCATGGTCATGGGACGTGCCATGTGGGGATTCCTTCCTCTCTCAATACAAAAGACGGCACGCCCGCGAAGACATTGCATCGGGCGGGCGCGCCAGAGCGGCTACTCAGCCTCGAGCGGGGTCTTCGTGACGCGCTCGGAAGCAAGCAGCCTGTTCAGGGCGTTGACATAGGCCTTGGTGGAAGACACGACGATGTCGTTGTCCGAACCGCGGCCAATGAAGGTGTCGCCCGAGGGGTTCGTGATGTGGACGCACACCTCGCCCAGGGCATCGATGCCCTTGGTCACGGCGGTTACCGAGAACTCGTTCAGGACGTTGCTGACGGCGATGATCTTGTCGACGGCCTTGAAGGCGGCGTCGACGGGGCCGGTGCCGTACGCGCATGCAGTGGTCTGCGCGCCGTGCTCGTCGGTGATGGTGACCGTGGCGGTGGGAATGAGGCCCGAGCCGCAGGAGACCTGCACCGCGTCGAGCGTGTAGATGGCGCTCACATCGCGGCGGTACTGGCAGACGATGGACTCCAGGTCCTCGTCGTAGACCTCCTTCTTGCGGTCGGCCACCTCCAGGAACGACTGGTAGACGCGCTCGAACTCCTCCTCGCCGAACGTGTAACCCAGCTCGCCGAGACGATGGCGCAGGGCGGCGTGGCCCGAACGGGCAGACAGCAGAATTTGGCTACCGGAGGCGCCGACCTCCTCGGGGTTGATGATCTCGTAGGTGGTGCGGGCCTTGAGCACACCGTCCTGGTGGATGCCGGAGGAGTGGGCGAAGGCGTTGGCGCCGACAATGGCCTTGTTGGGCTGCACGTTGATGCCCGTGATGGAGCTCACGAGACGGCTGGCGCGCGTGAGCTCGCGGGTGTTGACGTCGGTGTGGGCGTCGAGCTCCTCACCGTGCATCTTGATGGCCATGACAACCTCTTCGAGCGCGGTGTTGCCGGCGCGCTCGCCCAGGCCGTTGATGGTGCACTCGATCTGCGAGGCACCGTTGCGCACGGCCGCCAGGGCAAGAGCGGTGGCCATGCCCAGGTCGTTGTGGGTGTGGCAGGCCACGGTAACGTTCTCGATGCCGCGGACGTTCTCCATGAGGCCATGGATGCGCGCGCCGAAGTGCTCGGGCAGCGAATAGCCGGTGGTGTCGGGGATGTTGATGACCGTGGCGCCTGCCTCCACGACGGCCTGGACGATGCGCTCGAGGAACTTCTGCTCGGCACGACCGGCATCCTCGCAGTAAAACTCGACGTCGTCGACGTACTTCTTGGCATAACGCACCGCATGCACCGCACGCTCGACGGCCTGGTCCTCGGTGACGCGCAGCTTGTCGTGCAGGTGCGAGGGGCTCACGCCCAGGCCGGTGTGGATGCGGGGACGGCGGGCACACTTGAGAGCCTCGACAGCCGAGTCGATGTCTTTCTCAACGGCACGGGTGAGGCCGCATACCACGGCGTCGTCGCCAGCAAGCTTGCCGATCTCCTGAACGGAGATGAAGTCGCCAGGGCTGGAAATGGGGAAACCAGCCTCGATGACGTCGACCTTCAGGCGCAGCAGCTCCTGTGCGACGAGCAGCTTCTCCTCGGTGTTCATGGAGGCGCCGGGCGACTGCTCGCCGTCGCGCAGGGTGGTGTCAAAAATTGCAATCTTGCGGGTCATGATTTCCTCCAAATCAGGCCGTACGCATTCCACGCACAATCCGTGCAATAGGTGTGAACAACCCCGACACATCGCCTGATACCAAATAGCATCTACCAGGGCAATGAGTTAAGAGGGCTATAGCGTTGTGGGAGAAAACAGGAAAGACCAAAGGCTGCGTGGAAGGGGCGCCGGGCCCCTATATCATGCGCGCCGAGGAAGCCTCGCCCCTGTGGGCGGCCCCTACTCTAGCGCGCGCAGGTAAGTCGCAGGCCAGTGTGGCCTAGAAGAAGCTGCATGAAGGCATTCTGATCGATGCGCACCTGGGCGCCCGCCATTTCCCTCTTCATCGCAGCCTGAAACGACATTGTCCTGCATCCTTTCGCAACAATCGCACACCCCTTTGGCGTGCGTGGGGCGCATCCTACGCCTTATACTGTGTAGAATCAACCGTCGACCGCGAAGTTAACTTAGTATAAATAAAAAGATTAAGACAGGAGCAGATATGGAAGAGCAGCTGAAGCAGAGCGCACCCGTCACGACCCACAGGGGCGTGCTTGCGGGACTAAGCGAGGACGAGCGCGCCCAGAAGATCGAAGAAGCAATCAGGTGCGAGTACGTCGAGGGTCTCGACGATGCAAAGGTGTCCTCGCTGGCTGACCAGGCCCAGGAAGGCCCCGTCGTCGCCACGCTTGCCGAGCAGCTTGAGGCTTTCACGCGCGACAAGCTTGTAGAGATGGCCAAGGACTACGACCTCAAGGGATACTCCAAGCTCAAGAAGCCCGAACTCGCCCAGGCCGTCGCCCAGGCATGCGGCGAGCAGGACGAAGACGCCGCCTTCACGCTCGTCTTCGCCTCCCCTGCCGAGTTCGGCACCGCACGCAAGGTGACCGAAGCCGGCGGCACCCTCACGCTGAGCGATGAGGAGGTCTCCCAGAGCAACTTCATGGAAGCCATGCCGCCTTATGTGTATGTCTTCAGGGGCGAAGGCGAGTTCACGATTCTGGTGCCCGAGGAGCTGCGCGCAAGCCTGCGGCGCCTGGACTGGGCGGCCGTCGAGGCTCGTCGCGCCGAGGTCGCACATGCCCAGCACACGGCCGAGGTCCTCACCGACTTCTGCGGCATCGTGAGCCTGCCCGACGCCTGGAAGCAGTATCGTGCCTGGTACAGCGAGGGTATGGGCCAGGAGAGCTTTGAGCGCGACGTGCTGAGCGGCGTGAGCATGGGCGACCTCAACTACGGCGTGTGGTTCCTGGGCGACGAGTGCTACCTCGTGCACTACCAGCTCGACGAGGCCCAGGTGAGCCCGGAGGACGAGCACGGTGCCGAGGAGCTCGAAGGATTCAAGAAGTACCTGGTGGGCCTGCACGAGAAGCGCGAGATGCCGACCCTGCCCGACGAGCTGCGCGAGATCGAAGCCATTGATTACACGCTCGGCCAGCCCAGCGCCATTGCGCTGCGCAACTTCTTTGACGCGCACGTGCCCGACGACGAATCCGACCTGTACTACGCCGACCGCATCATGGAGAGCATCGCCGACCTCAACGGCAACCTCGTGAGCTTCGACGAGACGGTGCACGACCTCGACGAGGCCAACCTGGGCCTCACCGCAGAGGAGCGCGCCGAGATGCTGCCGCTGCTGCGCGCGATGCTCGAGGACCTGCCCTACTGGGAGAACAACGGCTGGTCGAACAACCAGGTCCGCGCAAGCCAGGGTGCCCGCGCGTTCTACGACGAGAACGGCGAGCCGCTCAAGGTGGGTAGGAACGATCCGTGTCCTTGCGGCTCCGGCAAAAAATACAAGAAGTGTTGCGGCAAGTAAATGATGCAGAACCTGGCCTGCTGCGTTCTCGGGAGGCTCACGTACATCTAGTACGCATCGCCTCCCGACGCCTTGCAGGCCAGAACCTGCGTTTTGGTGGGCGGAACCTGATGCGCTACGTTCCGCAAAGCCTTACGCGCGGTGCGCACCTTTGGTGTACATCTAGTACGCATCGCCTCCCGGCGCCTTGCGGACGAGAACCCGCGTTTGGTGGGATGCGGAACCTGCGGTTTTAAAGACGCATGAAAAAGGGCCTCGGGTGACCGGGGCCCTTTTTGGTTCACGCTTTGCGGGGAGAGGTTACTCCTCGACGAAATCGAACTCGTCGGCGTACTGCTCCTTGAACATGTCGAACAGGGTGTTCAGCACTTCCTCGGAGTCGACGGAGACGTACTCCTCGTCGGGCTCGCCGTCCTCGTCGAAGGTGTCGAGCTTGTGGACCTTGAGGATGACAACCTCAGCCTCTTCGTCCTCCTCGACGGGAAGAAGCACGACGTACTCCTCGCCCTCGTAATCGAGCGTGTCGATGTACTCGAACTCGACGGCCTCACCCTCTGCCTCGAGGGTGATGATGTTGGAGTCGTCCTCGAGCTCGACGTCGTTGAGCTGCTCTTCGTCCATGTCGGTTCCTTTCTGTAGGGCCCGCCGCAGGCGCGGCAATAGCCATGGGGCACAGACGGTTGCATCATAGCGCAGCCGTGTACCCCATAGTGGCGGCAACTGCTAATCCGCGAGCTTTGCGCAGAGGAGCTGGTTGAAAAGCTTGGGGTTACCCTTGCCCTTGCTCGCCTTCATGCACTGACCCACAAGGAAGCCCACAACCTTGGTGTTGCCGCCCTTGTACTGGGCAACCTGGTCGGGGCAGTTGGCAATGACCTCGTCCACCACAGGCTCGAGGGCCGAGGTGTCGCTTACCTGGCGCATGCCGCGCTCGTCAACGATGTGCGCAGGGTCGTCGCCCGACTCGGCCATGAGCGCGAAGACCTCGCGGCCCTGGTTGGAGGAGATGGCGTCGCTGGAGAGAAGCTCGGCCAGGCTCTTGATCTGAGCAGGGGTGATGGACGTGCTGGCGATGCTATGGCCCTCGGCGTTGAGGTAGCCCATGAGCTCGTTGAGGATGACGTTGGCCACCGACTGGGAGAGCTTGCCCTGCGTGCCGGCAACGGCCTCGTCAAAGAAGGCCGCAAGCTTGGGGTCACCGGCAAGCTGTGCCGCATCGGCACGCTTGAGACCGTACGCCTCGACGTAGCGGTCGCGACGCTGGTCGGGCAGCTCGGGCAGACGCGTGCGCACCTCTTCCACAAACTCCTCGGACAGGTCAAACGGCACCATGTCGGGTTCAGGGAAGAGACGGTAGTCGTCAGCCGTCTCCTTCGTGCGCATAACGATGGTGCGGCGGGCATTCACGTCCCAGTGACGGGTCTCCTGGTAGACGACGCCGCCCTCCTCGAGCACCTCGGCCTGGCGACGAATCTCATACTCGAGCGCGTCGTGAAGGTTCTTGAACGAGTTGAGGTTCTTCATCTCGCAGCGCGTGCCGAACTTCTCCGTGCCACGACGACGCAGCGAGATGTTGCCGTCGCAGCGCATGGAGCCCGACTCCATGGAGCAATCGGAGATGCCGATGGTGAGGAAGATCTGGCGCAGCTTCTCCATGAAGAGGCGCGCCTCCTCAGGGCTGCGCAGGTCGGGCTCGGTCACAAGCTCGATGAGCGGCGTGCCGCAACGGTTGTAGTCGATGAGAGAGTGGTCCGCGCCGCCGATACGGCCCTCGGCTCCGCCGACGTGCACCATCTTGGCGGCGTCCTCCTCCATGTGGATGCGCGTGATGCCGATATGCGCGGTGTAGGAGCCATCCTTGGCACGCTCGACCTCGCCGTCGTCAAGGCGCTCCTTGGCACCGTTGGCACCGACCTCGACATCGAGCCAGCCACCCATGCAGAAGGCGACGGGGCCCTGCGTGGTCTGGAAGTTCTTGGCCATGTCAGGATAGAAATAGTTCTTACGGTAGAACATAGAGTGCTTCATGATCTGGCAGTTGGTGGACAGACCAGCCAGAACGATGGACTGAATGGCCGCGCGGTTGGGCACGGGCAAAGCACCGGGCATGCCCAGGCACACAGGGCACACGTTGGTGTTGGGCTCGTCGTCGTGCGAAAGGCGGCAGCTGCAGAACATCTTGGTGTTGAGCGTGGTGAGCTCGGTGTGGATCTCGAGGCCGATGACCGGCTCCCAGTCCTTGAGAATGTCAGCGATGTCCCTCATTAGCGCTGCTCCCCCTTCGCAAAGTCCTTCGACACGGGCAACTCCGGATAAAAGCCCTGAAGCGTTGCCGCGATGCGCAGGAGCTGATCGTCGGCGAAGGCAGGACCGATGAGCTGGGCGCCCACGGGACGGCCCGTCTCGCGGCCAAGACCCACAGGCACGCTCACGCCGCAATTGCCGGCGATGTTGAGCGGCACGGTGAACATGTCGGCCATGTACATCTGCGTGGGGTTGGACAGCTCGCCGAACTTGAAGGCCGTGAAGGGAGCCGAGGGCATGAGCACGGCGTCGACCTTCTGGAAGGCGTTCTTGTAGTCCTGCGTGATAAGGGCGCGCACCTGCTGGGCGGGGTAATAGTACTTGTCATACACACCCGAGGAGAGCAGGTAGGCACCGAGCATAATGCGGCGCTTGACCTCCGGGCCGAAGCCCTCAGCACGCGAGCGGGAGCTCATGTCGGCAAGGTCGCGCGGATCTGCGCACTGGTGTCCGTAGCGCACGCCGTCGAAACGCGCAAGGTTGGAGAAGGCCTCGCAGGGCGCAAGCACGTAATAGGCGCTGATGGCAGCGGCGGCGTTGGGCAGCTCGACCTCGACGAGCTCGGCACCGGCACTGGCAAGGTTCGCAGCAGCGGCCTCGATTGCCTCGCTCACCTCGGCCGAGACGCCCTCGGCGTGCGTGAGCGAAGGAATGACGCCGATGCGCTTGCCGGCAACGCCATCGTGCAGGTGCGTGAGGAAGTCGGTGTTCCAGGGCTGCGAGGTGCAGTCGCGCAGGTCGCGGCCGGCCAGGGCGTTCATGGAGAGGGCCACGTCCTCGACGGTGCGGCCGAAAGGACCCACCTGGTCAAGCGAGGAGCCGAAGGCCACGACGCCGTAGCGGCTCACCATGCCGTAGGTGGGCTTCATACCCACGACGCCACAGAAGGCGGCGGGCTGGCGAATGGATCCGCCCGTGTCCGAACCCAGGGTGACGGTCGTCATGCCGGCGGCGACGGCGGCAGCCGAACCGCCCGAGGAGCCGCCGGGCACGCAGCCCAGATCGCGCGGGTTGCAGGTAGGACCAAAGGCGCTCGACTCGGTGGAGGAGCCAAAGGCAAACTCGTCCATGTTGGTCTTGCCCACAGGAATGCAGCCGGCGTCGAGCATGCGCTGCACAGCCGTGGCCGTAAACGCGGACTGGTAGTTCTCCAACATGCGCGAGGCGCAGGTGCAGTGCGTGCCCACGAGATGCATGTTGTCCTTGAAGGCGCAGGGAACGCCCGCCATGGGGGGCAGCTGCTCGCCCGCGGCGCGCTTGGCGTCGATGGCGTCGGCCGCCTGGAGGGCAAGCTCGCTGGAGACCTCGAGGAAGGCGTGCACGTCGCCCTCGCGAGACTCGACGTTTGCAAGAGCGGCCTGTGCAACCTCGCGGGCGCTGAAATCGCCGGCGGCCACGCCGGCGGCGATCTGCGCGGCGCTCAGGGCATCGATGTCGAAAGCCATTACGCGGCACCCCCGTCTCCAAGAATCGAGGGGACGCGGAAGAAGCGGCCCTCGGTCTGCCCAGCGTTCTCAAGTGCAACCTCGAGCGGCAGGCCCTGAGCCGGCACGTCATCGCGCATCACGTTGGACAAATCGCCGATGGGATGGAACACCGGCTCGACGCCCTCAAGGTCGTACGACCTGATGGTGTCGAGCACGTTGGTCACGGCGTCGTTCATATAGTCGGTCATCTCGACGAGTTCCTCGTCGGTCAAGGCGATGCGCGCATAGTCGGCTATGCCGCGCACGTCTTTCTGGCTTAGTGTCATGAGCTTTCCTCGATTGTCGAAAAAGTCAGACGGGCAGGTATGGGCAGCATTTTAGTGGACTTATCGCACGGAGACGAGCAGGAACCGGCCCTGCCGCGAATGTTCACCAGGCGGCAACGTTGATGGGCGAGAATCGCGGACTTTCGCCACCCGCACATGAGCGTCCACTCTCCCCGTATACCAAAAAGACCCGGCGGGTACAGCTGGACTGCACCGGCCGGGCCTTGGTGGCTCTGGCGCATAGAGCGCGGGCTACTTGGCCTCGCCGCCGAAGATCCTCTCTTCAGCGCGGGCAAGCTCCTCGGGAGTGTTGCAGTTGGCAAAGCACCCGGCGTTGGCAACAGCGCGCACCTCGTCCATAGAGAAGCGGCACAGGCGAAGTTCGGGATCGAGCACGACCGACTTCATGGAAGCACCGCCCTTGCGCGAGGCAGGCGACTCCTGTGCGGCCTTGATGTTACGACGAGCGCTTTCCAAGCAAGACAGGCGACGGTACACGGCGTGGAAGGGTTCGAAGCCCTTCGAGTCCTCGGGCACCACGACGTCGAAGTCGCCTTCTACTGCGCGAGCAAGCTCGGCGGCGAAAAGGGGCCCGCTCACGTCCATCATGTCGCAGGCACACACGGCGACGAAGTCGTTCTCGGCCGAGGCGAGCGCGGTATAGAGCCCCGTCATGGATCCGCGCACGTCGAGCAGGTCGCACACCACGTGGATCTTGGAGGCCTGCGGCATCTCCTCAAGGAAGCTCAAATCGTCCTTGCCATTAGTGGTAATGAGAATCTCATCGGCCACCTCGTCCACGCGCTCGACAAGCCTGCACAAAAGCGGCCTGCCGCCAAACGGAATCGTCGCCTTGGAGCGGCCCATGCGGCGGGACTCGCCGCCCGCTTGAATTGCAACGGTGAGCGCCGGCAGCGATTCCTTAGGCTTGAACGGCATCGGCGCCCTCCTCAGCAGACTGCGCGTCATCGGCCTGGACAGCCTCGTCGCCCTGGGCGGCGGAGTCGTCTTCGACCGTCTCGGAGCCAAGCGTGGCCACGGTGCGCACCGAAGCGCCCTCCTCCTGCATGTAGGTGAACTCGATGTCGTCGCCCACGCTGTACGTCACGATGGAGAGCAGGCCCGGCAGCGCGAAGTCGTACACCGCGTCGTCGCCCTTGAGCGTCACGTAGAAGTGCGAGTTGCCGTCGATGACAGCCTGCGCCATGGTGGCGATGGTGCCCTCGGCGGGCTCGCCGGGAGTGGCAACAGCCGCGGCAGACTGGGCCTGGTCAGCCGTGAGGACGCCGTTGGAGGCGAGCATCTTCACGTACTCCTGCTGGCAGGCGGCAACGGTGTCGCCCACGGCCACGTACTGGTAGCTCTCGATATTGACCATCGCGAACTTCTTGACGAGGCCCGCGCCGTCCTTAAGCGCCATAAAGTAGGTGGGCTGGCCCTCGATGTTGAGCAGCAGCGGGAACGTGGCGGTGTAGCGCAGGTTCTGGACCTGGCCCTCGGCCGACTGCATGGCGCTCTGCTCGGTGGCGCCGGCCATGGAGAAGTACGTGGCCTCGCCCGTGCGCTGGTTGGCGAGGATGAAGCCGACGATGGAGTTGTCAGCCGTGACGGAGCTCACGCCGGAGTACAGGTAGACGTCGTCGTTCTGGGCGATGTAGTTGTAGCCGAGGTTGCCGTCGGTGCCGGGAGTGGTCCTCACGACGCCCACCTGGCCGAGCACGGAGTTGAGCCAGCCGCCCGAGTACAGGCCGCGCCAGTTGAACTGCTCAACGATCAGGTCGCTGGGATAGGCACGGTCGACCCACTGGGGGCAGTCGGCAAGCTCGTAGTCCTCGGTCTCGCCGGTGCAGGCGTTGACGAGCACGACGTGCGAGATGGTTGTTCCCTCGAAGAGGCCCACGGTCTTCTTCTGCACAGGGAAGATCCACCAAGGGGTGCCGTCCTCATCGAGCTCGAAGGACTTCTCGTCGAACATGTACGTGGGGTACTTGAGCTGCACATAGCGGTCGATGTTGCGGGCAAGCGGCTCGCTCTCGCTGTAGAGAATGGGCTGCTCGAGCTTGACGACCTGAGCCTCCTGCGTGGTCATGTCGACGAGCACGTAGGCGGGAATGCCCTGCGAGCGGTTGATGAACCACTTAAAGAGGTCGGCATACACCAGCGGGCTCACACGCACGGGATGGCCCTGGTAGTTGATCTGACTGTAGATGTTGGAAATCTCGAACTGGCTCACGTACTCAGGGATGGAGCCCATGGCACGGTTGCCAAGCAGTTCGGCGGAATCCTTGTCGATGACGGGAATGGAGGAGTAATCGACCTCGGCGATGTCCTCGGCGAAGTTGCCGTCCTGCACATCAAGCACGCTGGCATAGCGAGCGGCGTTGCCCGGAATAATGGACCAGCCGGCGACAATGCCGATGAAGAAGATGGCGATGATTGCAGCGGGAATCGCCGTCAAGCGGTGGAAGAGCTTGGCACGGTCCTTGTGCTTGATGGCGGCCACAAGCAGGGCAACGATGGCGACGATCGCCACAAGGATGATCCAGAACCAAACTTCCTCGCGATGGATGTTGATGGAGGGGTGGAACCACCAATAGCAGCCCGCAAGAGCAACGAGCGCGACGACGGCGAGAATGATGAGGGCGCGCTTGCTCCATGAGGCGATGGCCTGGAGCGTGTCGTTGAGCTCTTCCTTGAAGCTCTTGTGCGGGCCGAAATCAGGCATGCCCTGATCGGGCGCGCCCTGACCTTCCTGGCCATCCGGGCCAGATTGACCGGCCTGGCCGTTGCCCCCCATAGGAATTCCGAACATGGCGCCAAAAATGCTGTTTGGGTCAAACGGTGACTGACTCATAAGCCTCCCCCAGGTTGACTGCTAAGTGGGCAATCACTATACCGCAACGCGGCGGCTTGCGGGGGCAGGTTCTACCCCAAGAGGCCATATAGTCGGGGCAAAACCCAATGGCAAGACTTACAGATAGCTCGGCCAGTCGCTCATGAGGGGACCTCCGCCATCGACAAGGTCCTCGAGCGTCTTGTCGTCCAAGAAGGAGTTAATCAGGTGGTCAAGCTCCTCCCACATGGTGAGCGTCTTGCACGAGTCGCGCTGCATACAGCGGCTGTTGCATTCTTCCAGACACGTCACGGGCTGGATGCGACCCTCCACAAGGCGAACAATCTCGCCTAAGGAGTAGTCGGCAGGCTCGCGCGTGAGCTTGTAGCCACCGCCCTTGCCGCGCTGGCCGGAGATGAAACCTGCCTTGGAGAGCGCCGAGACAATGCTCTCCAGATATTTCTCAGAGATGCCCTGCCTGCGTGCGATATCCGCAAGGGGGACAAGCCCCGCGTCCTTGTTCTGCGCAAGATCAACCATTGCGCGCAACGCGTAGCGCCCCTTGGTAGAAATCAATGCTGCCATGTGTCGTCCGCCGCCTTCCCCTGTACGACTGGTTCGTGTGCTTGAAAGCACATTTTCCCGCACATCCTACTAAATTAGAGGGATTACCGCGACAGATGCGCGAAAAGAGCAAGCGCGCGGCGTGCGGAACCCCTGGCCGGCAACCTTCCGACCGGGACCGCACACCGCACGCCGCACGTCCGGCCCTATGCCAGGCGAGCGATCTTTGCCATAAAGAAGCCCTCGAACAGCTCGGTGGGGCACACGCACACGGCGCCCTCCATGCTCGTGGGCAGCAGCGGCAGCTCGGGCGCACCCTCAAAAGCGCGGATGGGACGCGGCTCGAAAGAGCCCGTCTTGTTTGCCTGGGACAGGGCCTGGCGCACGACGGCCTCGTTTTCCCCGGCCAGCACGCTGCACGTGGAGTAGACGAGGGTGCCGCCGGGCTTGAGCAGGCCAAGCGCCTTTTTGAGCAGGGCCTTCTGGCTTGACTGCGACTTGCTTACGAGCTGCTGGGTGAAGCGGCGCTCCAGCTTGGGGTCGGCCACATCGAGCGTGCCCGAACCCGAGCAGGGCGCATCGAGCAAGATCTGGTCGAACCGGAAGAAGTCGTCGAGACGGCGCGCGTCGACCTGCATGACGTTGACGCATCCCGCACCCTGGCGATCCAGGTTAAAGCGCAGCTTCTCGGCACGGGGCATGTGCATCTCGCAGGCGGTGATGTGGGCGCGCCCGCCCGAAAGCGCTGCCATCTGCGTCGTCTTGCCACCGGGTGCGGCGCACATGTCGAGCACGTCGAGACCCGGCTCGGGGCCCAAGGCGAGCGGCGGCAACATGGAGGAAAGGCTCTGCAGGTAGAGCGCCCCCTGCTCGTAGAGAGGCAGCGCCCAAACGTCGCGCAGTTGCGTGTCGGCGGCAAGCACAAAGGCGTCGGGATACCAATCGACGCGCTCGTAGCCGATGCCCGCCTCGTCCAGGCAGGCCGCGACGTCTTCGGGCGTGGCCTTGAGGGCATTGGCGCGCAGCGTCGTGCGGCGCGCACGGCAGCCCTCCACGATGCGCTCGGCAAGCTCGGGGCCGTACTGCTCGCACAGAAGCGGCTCAAAAAACGCGGGAAGGGGCATCTCTACTCCTTGAAACAGGGCGGGACTTCTTCATCGGGCAGGTCGTTGAACAGGAACTTGTCCTCAAACTCGGGAGGCATCTTGCAGATATGACGGTCAACGTCCTGACCGTCTGCCTCGCCCACGTAATCGAGGAAGCGGCAACCCGTGCACTCTTCCTCCTCGACAAAGGGCCAGAAGTTCTTGTCGAACTTGATACCGTCCTTATAGATGGTCGCCATGCGTCATCCTCCCCTGCTGCGGCAGCCCTATGGTCAGCCGCAGGCTCACTCCTGCGCCGAGGGCATCCCCTCGACTTGTATGTCGAGAATCATATCGAATGGGACGCGCTCCTTCACGACCCAAATCGCACGCTCCACCTCGTCGATACGACTCACCATGCCCTTGCGCCGCACATAGGCGTCGCGGTCGTAGTAGCAGATTTCAATCATCGTGCCTTTTTTGACCCACGCCATCTTGCGCGACAGGGCCTCGGCCTCGTCCTCGGTGAGCTCGTGGAAGGGCTGCGGGGTGCGCTGGCGCGCCTGAATGAGGTCGAAGTACCCGGTAAGCGCCGCAAACGGCATGAACTGACGAGCGCGGTCGACATGGGCCTTGCCCAGGCGCAACACGCGACCATCGCGCGCGACGTACGTCTGCCCCTGCCTACCCTGCTGCGCGCCGCCGCTAGCCACGATGACCTCCCACAAGCCCGTTTCGCTCCTTGCCAGTGGCGCCCGGGCGAAAGTTCGTGCCCTTGAGCAAGGCGTTCTTGCCGAATTTCTCTTTCACTGCAAGCACGGCGCGCTGAAGGTCGCGTTCCTTCTTTTCCTGCTCGACATCGGTGAAGAGGTCGACGGTGGCAAACTCCTCGCCAATCACCGGGCTTGCCGCCACGCTCATGCGGCGAATCTGCGCGGCAGGGTCAATCGTCTCGGCCCACAGCTCCTCAAACGCAGCGACGAGCTTCTTGGCCGAAGACGTGTAGCCGCCCAACTTGCGGGAACCCCCTGCGCGCGGAATAGCCTTCCAGTAGGCCCGGCCGTGCTCGCCCCGAAACGCCGAAGCGGCCGCCATGCGCGCCTCGCGAGGTATCTCATAGCCCACGACAAGCGAGATGCCGCCAGCTACCAGGCGCTTATCGACAAGGTCGAGCACAAGGGCGTCCACCATCTCGCGCATCACCGTGTGGGCGCGGTCGTGGTCGTAGGGACACTGGAGCACTTGTCCCTGCTGCAGGGAGGAACCTTGAGGCACGTAGGCCTGAATCTGGGCAATGGTACAGGGCTCCACGCCGTGCGCATGGTCGATGAGATACTCGGCGTTGACCCCGAACTCGTGATAGAGCACCTCGGGGTCGAGCCAGCACACACCGAGCAGGTCGTACACGCCGTACTTCTCAAGACGCGCCGCAATACCTGGGCCGACGTTCCAGATGTCGGTGATGGGGCGGTGCGTCCAGATCTTCTCCTTGAACGACATCTCGTCGAGAATGCCGATGCCGTCGGGCGCATGCTTGGCCATGATGTCGAGCGCGACCTTGGCGAGGAACAGGTTGGGTCCGATGCCGGCAGTGGCGCAAATGTGCTTCTCGGTGCGCACAGCGTCTATGAGCATCTCCGCAAAGCCCTTCGCGTCGACCCCATAGAGAGAAAGATAGGGTGTGACATCGATGAAGCACTCGTCGATGGAGTAGGGATAGATGTCTTCCGGGGCGACATAGCGCAGGTAGATGCTGTAGATGTCGGCGGAGACCTCCATGTAGAGCCTCATGCGCGGAGGCGCCATGATGTAGTCGACCGACTTGGGAATCTCAAAGACGCGGCAGCGGTTGCGGATGCCGAGCGCTTTCATGGCGGGCGTAATGGCCAGGCAGATGGTCTTCTCGGTGCGCTCGGGGTCGGCCACGACGAGGTTCGTCGTGAACGGGTCGAGCCCGCGGGCGGCGCACTCGACGCTGGCATAGAACGTCTTGAGGTCGATACATATATAGATGTGCCCCGTCTCGACCGAGCCCTCCATCTCACACCCCCATCCGTCGCCGCGTTTTGCGTGTTCACGCCATTATGGCCTAATCCGGTGACAAAAATTGCCTACACTGCTTCGGTCACATCGCCCCCAAGGCCTTCACGGCCCGTACCATAGACAAGGTGGCCAGCTTCATGGACCCGATCTTCATCTTCCTCATCGTGTGCCCGCTTGTGTTCGTGGCAGGCTTCATCGACGCCATCGCCGGCGGCGGCGGCCTCATCTCGCTGCCCGCCTACCTCATCACCGGCCTTCCCGTGCACACCTGCCTGGGCACGAACAAGCTGAGCAGCTGCATGGGCACGGCCGTGGCCACCCTGCGCTATGCCCTGCAGGGCTTTGTCGAGGTCAAGCGCTGCGCCGTGTGCGTGGTCTTCGCCCTTGCCGGTTCGGCTCTGGGCGCGAACATCGCCCTCATGATCGATGACGCGGTGTTCCGCGTGATCATGCTCGTAGTGGTGCCCGTCACGGCCGCCTACATCATGTTCCACAAGGACTTCAAGGAGAAGGAGCCCATCGCCCCCGCCAAGTCGCTCACGCTGTGCGCGGCCATCTCCGCCGTGGTGGGCGTCTACGACGGCGTCTACGGCCCGGGCACGGGAACCTTCCTCACGTTGCTCTTTATGGGAGTGGGCCACCTCAAGCTCACCCAGGCCACCGGCACCTGCAAGGTCGTGAACCTCGCCACCAACGTGGCGGCGCTCACCGTCTTCATCTCAAACGGAGTGGTGTGGCTGCCCCTGGGCCTTGTGGCTGGCTGCTTCAACATGCTAGGCGCCTACATCGGCACGCGCTGCTTCATCGGTAAGGGCGTGCGCATCGCCCGCCCCGTGATGCTCACGGTGCTCGTCATCTTCTTCGTGAAGCTTCTCCTCGAAGTCACCGGGGTCATTTCCTAACGCTGGTTGCGGGTTTGTTAATAATAATCCCCCTAAATCTATAGGTAAATAGGAATTCTCTCTTGACAGGGAGGTTGGGCGGGTGTCTAATACCACCAACCTACAAACAAAGTAGGTTTACCTGAAAAACACCAACGCGCCCCCACCCACGAAGGAGAGACCCCCATGTCGAACATCTACACCAGCATCGATCAGACCATCGGCCACACCCCCCTGCTCGAGCTCACCAACATCGAGAAGAAGCTCGGTCTGAAGGCGCGCGTGCTTGTGAAGCTCGAGTACTTCAACCCCGGCGGCTCGGTGAAGGACCGCGTGGCCAAGGCCATGATTGACGCTGCGGAGGCCTCTGGCGAGCTGCAGCCCGGCGGCACCATCATCGAGCCTACCTCGGGCAACACCGGCATCGGCCTGGCCAGCATCGCCGCCGCCCGTGGCTACCGCATCATCATCACGATGCCCGAGACCATGAGCATCGAGCGCCGCAAGCTCATGCGCGGCTACGGCGCGGAGCTCGTGCTTACCGACGGCGCAGCCGGCATGAAGGGTGCCATCACCAAGGCCGAGGAGCTCAAAGCCCAGATTCCCGGATCTGTCATCGCCGGCCAGTTCGTGAACCCGGCCAACCCCGCCGTGCACAAGGCCACGACCGGCCCCGAGATCTGGCAGGACACCGACGGCGAAGTCGACGTGTTCGTGGCCGGCGTGGGCACGGGCGGCACCGTGACGGGCGTGGGCACCTACCTCAAGGAGCAGAAGCCCGCCGTGAAGGTCGTGGCCGTGGAGCCCGCAAGCTCGCCGGTCCTTTCGAAGGGCACCTCGGGCGCCCACAAGATCCAGGGCATCGGCGCAGGCTTCGTGCCCGACGTGCTCGACACCACGATCTATGACGAAATCATCCCCGTGGAAAACGAGGACGCCTTCACCACCGCGCAGCTCGTGGGTCATTCCGAGGGCGTGCTCGTAGGCATCTCCTCGGGCGCTGCGACCTGGGCAGCCATTGAGCTGGCCAAGAGGCCCGAGAACGAGGGTAAGACGATCGTGGCCCTTCTCGCCGACACGGGCGAGCGCTACCTGTCCACGGCCCTGTTCCCGCAGGAATAGCAGGCACACGAAGGGGGACCGAACTCTCCTCCACGCGCTTATGCTCGTACCGAAGACGGCGGAATACCGGGGCGGAAGCGCTTCGCGCTGCGCCCCATTCCTTGCCTTCACTGCGCAGGCGCGCTACAGAGAATTCAGCCCCCCTGAGCGACGCCCGCTTTGCATTTGCATTATTTCAGCCTCAAAGAACCTCCTCTCACATTGCATGGTTTGCCTCCCTCTCCCCTGCCGCCCTGTGGTGCGATTTTGCGCTGCGGGGCGGCTTGTGGTTTGCGGGCAGGCCTGGGCGCTACAATGCGGGGCTATTGACGACGCAACGGAAAGGGTTGGCATGATCTATCTCGACAATGCTGCTACCACCTACGTGCACCCGGCGGTGCTTGAGGCGATGCTGCCGTATCTGAGCGACGTGTGCGCCAACCCCGGCGCCCAGCACAGCGCCGGCCGCGCCGCACGCTACGCCGTGGACGAGGCGCGCGAAGATGTGGCAGGCGAGCTTGGCTGCAAGCCCGGCGAGGTCGTGTTCACCTCGGGAGGCAGCGAGGCCGACAACCAGGCGCTGCGCACCGCTGCCGCATGGGGTCAGGCACACGGCCGCACGCGCATCGTGTCGTCGCAGATAGAGCACCCCGCCATTCTCAACACGCTCTCCGAACTCATGATCGAGGGCTTCAGCGTGACGCTGCTGGCACCCAGCGCCGAGGGCGTCGTGTCGGTGGAAGACATCGCTCAGGCCATGGGACCTGATGTGTGCGCCTTGAGCCTCATGGCAGTAAACAACGAGGTCGGAACCGTGCAGCCCTTCCAAGAGGCAGCACGGCTTGCCCATGAGGCGGGCGCGCTCTTCCATACCGACGCCGTGCAGGGCGCTGGGCACATCGCCATCGACATCGAGACCATGGGTATCGACATGCTGAGCGTCTCGGCCCACAAGTTCCACGGCCCCAAGGGCGTCGGCTTGCTTGCATGCCGCAACCAAGCCTTCGGTGAGCCACTTGCACCCGTGAGCCTCATTCTGGGCGGCGGGCAGGAGCGCGGCCGTCGTGCGGGTACCGAGAACGTTCCCGGCATCGTGGGCCTTGCGGCCGCACTCAAGGAGGCAAACCGCGATTTGCCCCGCTACCAGGAGGAAGTCAGTGCCCTGCGCGACACGCTGCAACGCGAGCTGAGCGACATCGAGGGCGCGCACGTCCTTGGCGAGCACGCCCCGCGCATTGCGGGCACGCTTGGCATGTGCTTTGAGGGAGTGGACCGCCAGGCCCTCGTGGCCGCGCTCGACCGCAAGGGTGTGTGCGCGGCGGGAGGATCGGCCTGCGAGTCGGGCGCGACGCATCCCTCCCCCGTGCTCACCGCCATGGGCATCGCCCCCGAGCTTGCGCGCGGCCAGCTGCGCATGTCGCTCAGCATCGACACGACTGCCGAAGACATCGCACTGGCTGCACAGACGATCGAGGACACGGTCGCGCACCTGCGCAACCTGGCATAGGGGGACTACATGGCAAGCGTGCTTGTCGCCATGAGCGGCGGCGTGGATTCGAGCGTGACCGCGTACCTGCTCACCCAGCAGGGCCACGACTGCGTGGGAGCCACCATGCGCCTGTGGAACGATCCCGAAGCGGCGGCGAAGCAGGGAAAGACCTGCTGCAGCATCGACGACGTCGAGGATGCCCGCAGCGTGTGCCGGCGACTCGGCATCCCCCACTACGCCTTTGACATGACCGAGGAGTTCGAGGAGCATGTCGTGGGGCGCTTTGCGCGTGCCTATGAGAGCGGCCTCACACCCAACCCTTGCATCGACTGTAACCGCTTCATGAAGTTCGACCTGCTCCTGCACCGCGCCCGTGAGCTGGGCTGCGACTACATCGCCACGGGACATTACGTGCAGGTAGGCCGCGAAGAGAAGGGTCGTTGCACGCTCAGCAAGGCGGCCGACCCCGCAAAGGATCAGAGCTACGTGCTCTACGCACTCACGCAAGACCAGCTCGCGCACACGATGTTCCCCCTGGGCGGACTCACGAAGCCGGAAGTTCGCGCCATCGCCGAGGAGCAGGGCTTTCGCAACGCCCACAAGGCAGAGAGCCAGGACATCTGCTTCGTGCCCGACGGCGACTACCTGGCCTTTCTTGAGCGCAGGCGGGGTTGCCCGTATGAGGCAGGCGCCATCCTCACGCCCGACGGCACGCGCGTGGGCACGCACAAGGGCGCAGCAGGCTACACGATCGGCCAGCGCAAGGGCCTGGGCGTGGCGCTGCGCGAGCCCATGTACGTCTGCGCCAAGGACATGGCCGCCAACACTGTGACGTTAGGCCCCCAGGAGATGCTCATGGCATCTAGCTGCACCGTTGCCGATTGGAACTGGGTCTGGCCGCAACGCTGCCCGCAAGACGAGCCCCTTGCCTGCGCCGTGAAGACGCATTACCGCCAGCGCGAACAGCCCGCTCGCCTTACGGCCTTGCCCGATGGACGCGTGCGCGTTGACTTCGACGAACCCCAGCGCGCCATGACGCCCGGTCAGGCAGCCGTTGCCTATGTGGGCAATCAGGTCGTGGGCGGCGGCACCATCGAGAGCACGGGCGAGTAGGGCGATGGAAGAGACAAGCGTGCGCCAACAGGAGACGGCCACACTGGAGCATAGAGGTGCCGTGAGCGTCCCTCGGCTCGGCCGGCCCCTGGGGTTGAGTTCTCATCAAGGCAGCGCCGCAACGTTGGGGCGGAAAAAGTCCGAGGGACAGCCTCAGCCCAACCGGCGCACAGAACACAACGCCGCCGAGACTCCCCCTCTCCCCCAAACGCTTGCCCGCGATGTCTTCGGCGATGGGTTTGTGCTGGCCGATATGCACTGCCACCTGGACTTTTCTTCCGATATGGCGGCCTTGGCCCGCCTTGCGCAGGCGCATGGCGTGGCGGCGTTCTCCAACACCGTCACACCTGAGGGTTACCTTGCGGCGAGCAAGGCACTTGTAAGCTTCCCCAACGTGCGCGTGGGCGTGGGGCTACACCCCTGGTGGGTGGCCGACGGGCGCTGCGGCACTGAGCAGGTCGAACTCGCATGCCGGCTCATTCAAAAGACGCGCTTCGTGGGTGAGGTGGGCCTCGACTTCGCACCTCGGCGCGAGGGCACGTTTGAGACGCAGCTTGACGCCTTCGAGCGCATCGTCGACGCATGCTGCGCCCAAGGTGGCAAGGTGATTTCCATCCATGCCGTGCGCTCGGCAACCGCCGTGCTCGACGTGCTCGAACGCCGCCATGCCACGCGCAGCAACGCCTGCATCCTGCACTGGTTCTCGGGTTCCTCCCAGGAGCTTGCCCGCGCCCGTGAGCTGGGATGTCACTTCTCGGTGAACCCCAACATGCTCGCCACCAAGCGCGGCCGCGCCTACGTACGGCAGATTCCCCCCAAGCGGCTTCTCCTCGAAACCGACCTGCCCGATGAGGGAACGGACGCCGCCCAAGCAGGACCCGCATGGATCGCCCAGCTAGAACATGCAGCCGAGCTGCTTGGCAAAATTCTTGGCTGAGTCGCGCCCCTTACCCTCGCACGCGCCATTGGCATAGCCTGCTAGCGCCAGCCACCGCACCGTCAGCCATGTCTTGGGCCCGGTTCGGGTTCGACCCAATTGAGGGAGACTTCCGTATCAGTTAAAATGCGTGGAGGCAAGCTTCCACATACGAGTTTTTCTTTGTGCCCCATGACAGGAATCATCGTCATGGGGCACCATAATAGGCAGACGGAAGCCCGGGGGTGAAACGGGCGACGCCGTTACAGGGTTAAGCCGCTAGTAAGGGATGCAGCCCGCTAGCGGCTTCTTTTGTGCGTCTTTCCGCTGCGCTTGGAAGCGAGATGGCGGGGACGATACTCATAAGCGCCCCGCCTTCGTTCCCAAAGCATCTCCGAAACAACCCCCGCCAAGCCAAAAAGCGACCTTGCGAGGTCAAACAGCCACGTGATGTCCCGAGTCTTCCACCTCCCGCCATTTTGGGAGGCGCCGCCCGCGCGCCCGGACAACCGTCCGGAAAGCATGATAGCAATTTCCAGGACACACGAGCGCATTCGACCCAATGGTTTAGAATGGGAGCGTTTGTGCAAACCACGCTGAGCCGGCGGGCCGGCGCTTACGGGAGGACCACCATGGCCTACGACTTTGAGAGCAAGATCGTCTCCATCCCCGACTACCCCACCCCCGGCGTCATCTTCAAGGATGTCACCACGCTGTTCAAGGACGCCGAGGCCTTCGGCGCACTTGTCGGCGAGATTGCCGAGGCTTTTGAGGGCAAGGGCATCACGAAGGTCGTCGGCGCCGAGGCGCGCGGCTTTATGCTGGGCGCGCCTGTGGCCTACCGCTTGAAGGCAGGCTTCGTACCGGCCCGCAAGCCCGGCAAGCTCCCCCGCGCCACCATCAGCGAGGACTACGCCCTCGAGTACGGCACCGCCACGCTCGAGCTGCACGAGGACGCCCTGGACAAGGACGACGTCGTGCTCATCGTTGACGACCTCATGGCCACGGGCGGCACCGCCGTCGCACAGGTCAAGCTCGTCGAGCGCCTGGGCGCGCGCGTCGCCGGCCTCGCCTTCCTCATGGAACTCGAGTTCCTGCACCCCCGCCAGACCATCGCCGAGGTCACTGACGCTGAGGTATTCTCTGCAGTTAAGGTGAAATAACATCCCAAAAGGGCCGCTCAGACAACCGTCGGGCGGCCCTTCACGAAGTCATTGCAACTCGCCTTTGACGAACTGGTACGCTGTGCCAATTACGTATCGAGGGAGAGCAGCAGTGAGCAAACTTTCAGTGGTACCTAAGACTTCTGCGGACACCAAGAACGCCGCAGTGATGGACGAGTTCACGCGCCGCCTCGCCGCAACGCCGGCAGGCATGTGCCCCGTGGCCCTCCAAGTGACGCTCGCCCAGGTGGGCGCGTCGCAGACATGCGGCAAATGCGTGCCGTGCCGCGACGGTCTGCCCCAACTTGCCCGCATGCTCGGCAAGATCGCCGACTGCGAGGCAGACGCCCAAACGCTCGCCGACGCCCGGGCCCTGGCCGAGGTCATCCGCGACGCATCGGACTGCGCCATCGGATATGAGACGGCCCGTCAGGTGCTCGCCGGTATGGACGACTTCGCCGACGAATACGCAAGCCATATCGAGCAGGGCCACTGCGGCGACGCCGTGCGCCAAACCGTGCCCTGCGAGACGATGTGCCCCGCGCACGTCGACGTGCCTGGCTACATCGCGCTCACCGCGCAGGGCGACTACGCCGGCGCCATCGCGCACATCCGCAAGGACAACCCCTTCCCCACCGCCTGCGCGCTGGTGTGCGAGCATCCCTGCGAGACGCGGTGCCGCCGCACGCTCATCGACGCCCCCGTCAACATCCGCGGCATCAAGAAGTTCGCCGTCGACCAGCTCGCGGCCGACAAGGTCGCCGTGCCTGCACCCGGCGTTGACACCGGCCGCAAGATTGCCGTCATCGGTGCCGGCCCCTCGGGCCTCACCTGCGCCTACTTTTTGGCCCTCATGGGGCACAACGTCACCGTTTTCGAAGAAAAGAAGCAGGCAGGCGGCATGATGCGCTACGGCATCCCGGCCTACCGCTTCCCCCGCGCCCGCCTCGACGAGGATGTGCGCGCCATCTGCAGCCTGTCCAACATCGAGGTGCGCTATGAGACGCACGTGGGCTGCGAGGAGATGCGCGCCATCGCCGCCACCCACGACGCCGTCTACGTCGCCATCGGCGCCCACGTTGGTAAAAAGCTGCGCCTGGAGGGGGCCGACGCCGTGGGCGTGAGCTCGGCGGTCGACCTTCTGCGCGGCATCGGCGACGGACAGATTCCCGATTTCACCGGCAAGAAGGTCGCGGTCATCGGCGGCGGCAACGTCGCCATGGACTGCGCCCGCACGAGCGTGCGTGCCGGCGCCGAGGAGGTCAGCGTCGTCTATCGCCGCAGGCTCGAGGACATGACCGCCCTTCCCAGCGAGGTGGAAAGCGCCATCGGCGAGGGTGTGGAGATGATGACCCTCATGTCGCCCGTCGCCATCGAAGCCGACGAAGCCGGCCACTGCCGTGCCCTCGTGGTACAGCCCCAGATGATCGGCCCCGTGAGCAGGGGCAGGCCGGCGCCTGTCGACGCGTCCAAACCCCAGCAGCGCGTAGAGGCCGACATCATCCTCATCGCCGTGGGCCAGGACATTGTGAGCACCCCCTTCGAAGAATTCGGCATGCCGGCCTCGCGCGGCGCCTTCATCGCAAACCCCCAGCTTGAAGTGCCTGACATGCCCGGCATCTTTGTGGGCGGCGACTGCCAGACGGGGCCAGCGACCGTCATCAAGGCCATCGGCGCCGGCAAGGTGGCGGCGCGTAACATCGACGAGTACCTGGGATATCACCACAAGCTCGACTGCGGCGTGAAGGCCCCCGCTCCCCTGCCCAACGACCGCACGCCCAAGGGACGCGTCAACATCGCCGAGCGTCCGGCACGCGTGCGCAAGCACGACTTCGAAGGCGTCGAGGAGCCGATGAGTCTCGAAGAGGCAACGCAGGAATGCAGCAGGTGTCTGCGATGCGACCACTTTGGCTGCGGCACGCTTGCCGACGGAAGGATCCAATATGCTTAAGCTCACAATCGACGGCATTGCGGTGGAGGTGCCTGAGGGCGCAACCATCCTTGACGCCGCAAAGAAGGCGGGCATCTATATCCCCACGCTGTGCTTCCTGCAGGGTTGCAGCGCCGCGGCGTCGTGCCGCGTGTGCGTGGTCGAAGTTGCCGGGCAGGCGAGCCTCTTGGCCGCATGCAACACCCCTGCCCAAAACGGCATGGCGGTGTCGACCGACACCCCACGCGTGCAGGCAGCCCGCAAATGCGCCCTCGAGCTCGTTCTTTCGCGCCACAACCTCGACTCGACGCATTACTGCTTCTCCTGCCACAAGAACGGTGCCTGCGAGCTGCAGGCCGTGTGCCGCCACGTCGGCGTGACGCAGACGCCCTACAAGGTGGATGCGCCCAAGCAGCCCGTGCTCGACGCCAACCCCTTCCTGCGCTACGACCCCAACCTGTGCATCGCCTGCCAGCGCTGCGTGGGAGCCTGCAACACGCAGGCACGGGCGCACGCGCTGCATGCCGGCAAGCGCGGCGTGCGCACCACAATCGAGGCGCCCTTCGGGCCCGACTGGCGCACGACCCAGTGCGAGAGCTGCGGCAACTGTGCCCAGGCTTGCCCCACCGGCGCCCTCATGGAGAAGCGCCGCGAGGACTACTGCGAGTTTGACACCCACCGCGTGCGCACCACATGCCCGCACTGCGCCGTGGGCTGCCAGCTCGACCTGGTGGTGCGCGACAACAAGATCATCGACGTCCAGGCCGCACCCGGACCCACGAACAAGTCGATGCTGTGCGTGAAGGGCCGCTCGGCAAGCTTCGACTTCGTCGACTGCAAGGAACGCCTGCGCACCCCGCTCATCAAGAACCATGAGACGGGCGAGTTTGAGCCGGCGAGCTGGGACGAGGCGCTCGACCTCATCGCCTCCAAGTTCGGCGAGATCAAGCAGGCCCACGGTGGCGACGCGCTTGCCGCCTTTGCCTGCTCGCGTTCCACCAACGAGGACATCTACCTGCTCGAGAAGATGGCGAGGTGCGCATTCGAGACGAACAACGTCGACAACTGCGCACGTGTTTGACACGCCCCCACCGTTGCCGGTCTGGCAACCACACTCGGTTCGGGCGCAATGACCAACACTATCGACGACATCACGCAGAAGGCCGACACCATCCTGCTCGTGGGCTCCAACCCCGAGGAGGCGCACCCGGTCCTGGGCATGCAGATTCGCGCCGCCGTTGAGCGCGGCTGCAAGCTCATCGTGGTGGACCCGCGCGACATCAAGCTCGCCGCGCAGGCAGACATCCATCTCAAGCTGAATCCCGGCACCAACGTGGCCTTTGCCAACGGCATGGTCAACGTCATGGTGCGCGACGGCCTGGTTGACCGCGACTTCATCGCCCAGAAGACCGAAGGGTTCGAGGCCCTCGAGGCGCTCGTGGCCGACTACACACCCGACAAGGTCGCACGCATCTGCGGCATCCGCGAGGACGACCTCGTGGCTGCCGCGCATATGTACGCACGCGCCGAGCGCGCCCCCATCATCTACTGCCTGGGCGTGACGGAACACTCCAGCGGCACCGAAGGCGTCATGGCGCTCTCCAACATCGCCATGGCCTGCGGCAAGCTGGGCCGCGAGGGCTGCGGCGTGAACCCCATCCGCGGCCAGAACAACGTGCAGGGCGCCTGCGACATGGGTGCCATGCCCACCGACTTCACCGGCTACCAGAAGGTGGCAAACCCCGAGGTCGTGGCGAAGTTCGAGGCAGCCTGGGGCACAAAGCTCAGCCACACGCCCGGCCTCAAGGCCACCGAGTGCTTCCCCGCCATGATTGAGGGGCGCCTGCGCGGCCTCTTCATCTTCGGCGAGGACCCCGTGCGCACCGACCCCGACACGAACCACGTCATCCATGCCCTGGAGTCGCTCGACTTCCTCGTGGTGGACGACCTCTTCCTCACCGAGACGGCCAAGTACGCCGACGTGGTGCTGCCGGGCCGCAGCTACGCCGAGAAGGACGGCACCTTCACCAACACCGAGCGCC
>UQBS01000037.1 GCA_900539345.1 uncultured Coriobacteriaceae bacterium
GAAATTCACCCGGCCCGATTTCAGCATGCCTATTGACAATGGCTCTCTCATATTAGAAAGCCCGGCGCTATGTAATCGCCCGCGGCGTCAATCACGCGCGTGTCGGGTCCCACACAGTGCTGCGCGGTATGGGGCGCAATACCCACATAGGCAACCCTACCAGCCGCAATGGCGATGTCGGTATGCTCGAGGACCTCGCGGGTGCACACATCGACAAGACGACAGTCGCGAATCACAAGGTCGGCCGGCTCAAATCCCTGGGCCACACGCGCAAGCCGGCGGTTGCACTCCCACAAGGGCACGGCGCAGAAAGGATGCAGGGACTGGCTTTCAACAGCAGACATGGCAGGCCTCCTTGTTGGCAAAAGTTGGGCACGATGATACTCCCCTTTTGCCAAGAGAAGAAAGCCCGCCATGTCACTCGCAAGGCGAAAGTCTTACATCATGCCAGCCACAAACACCTCAACTTGGGACGCCGTGAGAGCAGACGTGGAAACCACAGCAAAGGAATACCCGTCGCGTGTCCAGGTAACCACGTACCAGGCGTTTTCAGCCCCGCGCAGGGTCACGTCTTGCCCTGCGATACGGCTCGTTTGCGTGAGGTCGTAGCTGTTGTAGTCGCCGCTTACGTCGTCGGTTCCCACGGCCTTGCGCAGGCAAACCGATCCGCCGCGCTCGCCATTGTAATTGACTTCAAGC
The DNA here is from genome assembly GCA_900539345.1 of uncultured Coriobacteriaceae bacterium. GTDB lineage: Bacteria > Actinomycetota > Coriobacteriia > Coriobacteriales > UMGS124 > UMGS124. The sequence goes on from UQBS01000037.1 coordinate 700, forward strand.
ATGCTGCCCTCGATGGCCTGGATGCATGCAGCCTCGGGACCATACCCCTCCGGCAAAGCAGAGTCGCTGATGGCAAGCGAGAACCCCGCAAGCGACTCTGCCTGCGCCATGCTCGCGCACTCCTGCCAGGGGTTGGCGAGGGTCGTCACGGCACCAGATGCCGCCACCGCATCCTGTGCAACCTCGCCCTCGTCGGCATCCTGAACGGCGCGGGCCAGCGGAGCCCCTTGATCCCCGTCGTCGGAAAGCGCCATGACGGCGGACTCGCTGGCCGCCATTACGCCGGCATCCTCGCTATCGGCCGCGGCATCCTCGGGCATCGCGGCTTCGGGCGCTGCCTCCTCGGGTGCTGCGGTGTCAGTCGTTTGGTCCTGCGTCATCGCGGGCTCGCTAGGACCGGGATTATTGAGGCCAAGCATCTCGGGGCGGGCAAACACAATTGCACCGGCAACAAGCAGGCACGCCGCGATTCCCACGCCTGCCAAAGCACGAACACGCTCAGGCGTGAAACGCAGGACTTTGCCTGGCGCCTTCTCGGCGGCGGCGTCAACGAGTGCCTTCTCGGCAGGCACACTGCGGGGCGCTTTCCCGGCAGGCACATCGTCGCATCCTTCGGCTTCCGACATCGCATCAGAAGTCACGTCGGCAGGCATATTGCCTTGGACCTCTGCAGCCGCCGCACCCTTCTGCATGTCGCCTTCTTGGGTCAGCTCAGTCACGTTGTTGTCTTTGATCGCGGCTACTCGTTCGTCAACGGAGTCCGTCGCCTCGGGACACGCCGCCTCCATCACGAGGCGGTCGTCGATGTCACCCAGCGCCGCAAGCAGGCGAAGCGATCTTTCATCCCTCTCTTCGCTCGTCACAGAGCAACACCTCCACGTGTCAAAACGGCTTTAAGCTCCTCACGCATGCGCGCAAGCGTCATCTTCACTTTGCTCTCGGTTGCCCCGTAGGCGCTGGCAATCTCCGCGACCGTGTCGCCATACCAATAGCGGCGCACGAAGAAATGGCGCTGCTCGCGGGGAGCCTGCTCCAGGAATGCGTTGAGGAGCGCCACGAGCTCCACCTCCGAGGTCCCGGCAAAAACACCGCTTCCGTCGGGCAGACAGTCGGCAAGCTCATCGATCAGCACAGGAACCTGGCCCTGCCCACGCTTTTCCGCCTTGCTCTCACGCCAGCGATCAAGCGCAGCGTTGCGTGCAATCTTGCCAAGAAATGCCTGCAGCACGCTGGGGCGCTGAGGCGGCATGACATTCCATGCGCGCAGGTAGGTGTCCTGCTCGCATTCCTGGGCATCTTGGGAGTCGCGCAAAATGCGAAACGCGACCCCTCGGCAAAACGTGCCGTATTTTGTTTTCGTCTCGCCGATGGCGCGCTCGGAGCGCTTCCAATACAGTTTGACGATATCCGAGTCCTCCAAACTGCCTCCCTTCATCCTCTTTGACGGACTGTAGCCGCCTCGGGTCACAACTTTCTTATCAAAAAAGCCGCCCAGACCTCCATATGGAAGCCTGGGCGGCTCAATCTCACATCAAAATTCGCGTGGCTTTGCGCTGCACGCAAGCTACTTCACCGTGAGAACCGGGATGTCGGTCTCGCGCAGGAGGCTGTAGCTCACGCTGCCAAGCATGCCACGGATGGCGCCCAGACCACGGCGACCCATCACAATCAGGTCGATGTCGTGATGCTTGGCATAATCGGCAAGCACGGCGGCAAGGGCGTTACCAGGCACAACCTCAACAGTTGCACGCTCGCCCAGCTCGTCGAGGCTGTCGCCCAAGCTGTCCTTCATGGCCTTCTTGGCAGCGGCGACGGTGGCATCGAGCAGCTGCTTGTACTGCTCATAATCAATTTGGCCGTAATACACGCCGTCGGAATACGTTGCCTGGAAATCCATGGCGCCAACGGAGAGGGCCTGGATTACGTCAACGGTGGCTTCGGGGTTGAGGGCGGCGAGCTCCTTGGCGTAGCGCACGGCCTCCTTGGCGTGGTCGGAACCGTCGTAAGGAACCATGATCTTCGAGTACAGCATGGTGCAACTCCTTTACTCACGACCTAGCTGCCAGGACTGCCCGGCAACGCTATCCTACTCCACTATATACCCTTTATCCCTCGCACGACACAACAACGTCGTTGGAACTTACCGCAGTGAAGACGGCAGAGCCCGCCTCCAGGCCGAGCATGTCGACGTCGTCAAGGGTGACGTCGCTCACAAGGCTGCACCCGCAGGGCAGCTCAACCCACACGTGGGCGCTCACCGCGCCGCGCTCGATGCGGGTGACCTTGCCGGAGAACCCGTTGCCCGCCGAAAGGGAGAAGCCGAAGCCCTCCCCCACTTCGAGCAGCACGTCGGGAGCGTTGATGAGCGCAGCGGCACGCGCGCCCTCGCGCAGGCCAAGCTCGCGAATGGCGGCCATCGAGACGTCGGCCTTAATGAAGCCCGCGAGAGTCTCGATGGAGACGACGCCGTTTACGGCGCCCTCCTTCACGGCGGCCACGGTGCCTTGCAGCAGGTTGGGGGCGGAAAACTTATACATCGAGCCTCCCTGCGGCCAGGTCGGACAGTGCGCGGGCAAACACGACGGCGTCGGTCTCCCAAGGCTCGGGGCCGTTCGCGCGCACCATGGTGGCCTCGCTGCCTTTGCCCGAGACGAGCACCACCGCAGGTTTGTGCGCATCGGCAAGCGCGGTGCGAATGGCCCGCTCACGGTCACAGACGATCTTCCAGCAGGTATTGCCCTGCTCTTCTACGCGCTGGGCAATGGTGCGGCAAATGTCTTCCACGGACTCAGGGCCCGGGTCGTCTTCGGTAATGACGATGCGATCGGCCAGCCTGCCTGCTGCAATGCCCATCGTGTCGCGACGGTCGACGCCTTTGCCACCCGTCGCTCCAAAGACCACACAGAGCTCGTGGTGGGGATAGCTGGCCCGTAGCTCGTGCAGAACGGCCTCGAGGCTCATGCCGTTGTGCGCAAAATCGACAACAGGCACGATGCCAGGCACAGGGCTCGCAAGCATCTGCACGCGGCCAGGCACGTTTACCTGCTCAAGACCCTCGCGTACAAAGGCGAGCTCGACGCCGAGCCCTTCCGCCATGCCGCAAACGAGCAGGGCGTTGAGGGCGTTGAAGTGCGAGGGCGTGGGAAGGACGAACTCAAGCTCGCCGCGCGGAGTGCGTACACGCATCGCGATGCCACCCTCGACATGCTCGGATGAGGTGAGAAACACGTCGGCCTTCTCATCATGCTCGGAGCACGTGATGACCCGCGGGCACACCTGAGCAGCGGCAAGCACGCGGTCGGCATGGTCAATGTCGAGGCTCACCACGGCGCAACGTGCCTGGGAGAATATCTTGAGTTTGCTTGTGAAGTAATCCTCGAAATCGGGATGCTCGATGGGCGAGATGTGGTCCTCTCCGATGTTGATGAAGCCAGCGACGGCAAAGTCGACCCCAAAGGTGCGGTCGTACTTAAGGGCCTGGCTCGATGCCTCCATCACCAACTCGCGTGCGCCCACAAAGGCGGCGTTGGCGATATGGCCCTCGAGCTCGAGAGCCTCAGGGGTGGTGAGCTTCGAAGGCGCGCAGGTGACACCGTCGTCAAGAATGTCGGTGGAGAAGATGGGAGTGGCATGGGCGCCGAGTGCGCGAGCTCGAGCGTCAAGCACGCTCTTGAGATAGAAAGCGCAGGTCGTCTTACCCTTGGTGCCTGTAAAAGCGCACGTCTGAATGCGGCCCGAGGGGTGGTCGTAGAGCATGTCGGCCAGGACGCCCATGGCACGGCGCACGTCGCTCACGAGCACACACGGTGCCTCGATGCCATCGAAGGGTTGTTCCGCAAGGTAGCCGCAGGCTCCGGCCGCAAGGGACTGCTCCAGGTACTCGCGCTTGAATGCACGACCCTTGCACACAAAGAGCGTGCCGGGCACAACCTCGCGCGAGTCGGCCGTGATGAAGTCGACCAGGGGCTCTTGGCCACCCTGGGGCAGCCTCACCTCGTTCAAAACGCCCGCTCCAGCCAACGCCTCGGCGTAGACGGAGAGGGCGACACCGGTCTTATGGGGTGCTTGCATGTGCACGTGCTCCCAAATCAGACAGGCCCTGCGCGCAAAATCGCCAAGGTGCAGGGCAGACGAACCGTATACATGTGCGGCGGGCTTTGCTGGACGCGGCAAGCACCGCATCCGAACAAAGCCCGCCGTATGCTTGCAGACTATAGGCAGCGAGCCTGGCTCGGCCTAGTAGGAACGGCGAGAGCCTCCGTTGCCGCGGTTGCCACCGCGAGAGCCGCCATTGCCGCGCGGGCGACCGTTGGAGCCGCCATCGCGACCACCGCGAGAACGGTCGTCGTAGCGGCGATCGCCACCACGGCTGCCGCGGTCGTCGTAGCCGCCAGAACGACGATCGTCATAGCGGCGCTCGCTGTAATCGCGATCTCCACGATCGTCGTAGCGGCGCTCGCCACGAGGACGGTCGTCGAAATCGCGGGAACGACGGTCATCGCGGTCACGATGGGTGCCGCCACGCTTGGCGGGAGAGCCGTCGATGCGCCTCATGCCGGGAACCTCGTCGCGGCGAGCGGGCTTGCCGCTGCGGGAGCGCTCGCCGCGGCCGCCGTCGCGCTCGTCATCGAAGCGGTTGCGATGCGAGCTCTTCTCGAAGCGGCCCTCGCGCTCGCCGTCGAAGGAATCGCGCTGGTCACGAGACACGGCGCGACCGGTCTTGCGCACGAACTTGCCGCCGCGCTCGCCACCCTCGCGGCCTTCCTTGCGAGCGGCAACGTACTGGGCGCCCTGGGGAGTCCAGCCGCGCTTGTACAGCAGGCGCGCCTCGCTGCCCATGATGTCCTCAACCTTTTGGACGCTCAGCTTGCCGGTCTTCTCGTTGACATTGACGTTGATGCGCAGCGTGGCGTTGCGCTCGTTGTACTCGCAGATGAGCACGCGAGCAGGCACGCCCTCACCGTCAAGCTCGATGACGCAGCTCAGGCTGCCGGGCTCGCAGGGCTCCTCGGAGGTCTCGATGTGCAGGTGCACGGGAGTCTCGCTGGGCTTGTTATGAGCGTCGATGGGGACGATCTCCACGCGCGTGAAGTTGTAGTTCTCGGGGGTGATGGCCATGGTCACGCCGAAAATCTGGCCGAGCTCGATACGGGCAAGCTCTGCGGCCTGGGCAAGCAGGCGATTGATGAGATCGACGCCGTCGGTGATGACGGCAAGCTCGTCGGTCTGCTCAAGCTCGCCGGAGTCGCCCTCCTTGGTGGGGAAGGCGTAGACGGTCTTGGTACCGCCCTTCTTGCGCTTGGTGACGACGGGGATGAGACCGGCGACGCCTTCGGGGAAAGCCTTACCGTCCTCGACCTTCACACCCACCGTGCGCTTGCCACCGGCAAGCTCAATCTCGGTGTCGCCGTACTTGCTGTTATCGCCAAAAAGCCTCACGTCAGCTCCCGCCTCGCGATGAAAGATTCAAGGAAACTCAAAGACACACTCGCAATAAGTGTAACGCGACATGCGCGCAAGTCAGTGCTCGGGACCTTCTCTACCTGATAAATCCAGGTTGATGTGCATTGCACGCCCGACAACGCTTGAAAAGATATGGTACGCAGCATGTTTGCGCCGCCTGACGTTGTAGCAGCAGGCGTTTTGGGCGATAATCCCGCGCTGAAAACAGTTTCAGCCGGGCCGGGAACCCGGCCTGATGGGGAACAGGAAACGGAACAGACATGGCAAACGCACGCGTGAAGTCAATCGAGGGTCTGCGCGCCTTGGCAATCGCATCCGTGGTGGCATACCACCTGGAAGTGAACTGGCTGCCAAGCGGCCATATGGGCGTCGTCATGTTCCTCGTGCTGACAGGCTACTTGGTGACCAACTCCATCCTGCGCGAGTTCGACCGCACGGGCGACGTGAATCTGCCGAGCTTTTGGGGTCGCCGCCTCAAGCGACTCTGGCCTCCCATGGCGGCGATGATCCTCATTGTCTGCGTGGCTTGCATCGCCTTCAACCACGTGGCCCTCACCAAGATGCGCCCCGACATCCTGCCGAGCCTTCTGTTCTTCGACAACTGGAACTACATCGTGAACGGCCTATCGTACTTCGACAAGATCGGCGGCGTCTCTCCACTCACGCACCTGTGGTATTTGGGCGTTGACGTGCAGCTTTGCATCCTGTGGCCGCTCATCCTCACGGTTGGTCTCAAGCTTTCGCACAACAACAAGGGCGCCATGGCCATTGTCGCGGGCGTGCTCACCCTCGTCTCGGCCGTGCTCATGGCGGCGCTCTACGTGCCCGGAACCGACCCGAGCCGCGTGTACTACGGCTGCGACACGCGCGCCTTTGCCGTGCTGGCAGGCGCCTTGCTGGCGTTCATGTGGCCCCTAGGCTATATGCCCGTGGTTGGTCGCAATCTGCTCGTTGAGCAGGTGGGCGTGCGTCGCTTCTCCGACCCCGCCTCGCCGCGTGGCTTTGTGGATCGCCCTGTGTTTGCCCCCTCCACCGCCGTCGAGGTCTTTGGCTGGGTGGGCCTCGTGGGCCTCATCGTAATCATGGTGGTTGTGCCTCCCACCTCGCAGTTCTTCTATTATGGCGGCATGCTGCTCGCCACAATCCTCACGTGCCTGCTCATGATGAGCCTGCTGTCGCCCGGGACGCTGCTCAACCGCGCGTTTTCCTGCGCACCCCTGCAGTGGCTCGGCAGCAGGTCGTTCTCGCTGTACCTGTGGCACTACCCCGTCATCGTGCTCATGGGTGCCACCGGTGGCGCCGCATGGTGGCTGAAGCTCCTGGCAGCAGCCGTGTCGCTGGGCGTGGCCGAGCTGGCCTGGAGGTTCATCGAGCAGCCCTTGGGCAACAAGGAGCTCATGGCCCGCATTCGCCAGGAGGGTCCCGCGTTCTTCGCACGCATGCCGCAGGTGGCGGGCACGGGTGCATGCGCATTGCTGCTGGTAGTTGCCACAGTGGGCTGCATCGCAGTACCCGAAGTCACCCTCGTGCCCAAGGATGCCATCTCCTCCACCGGCGAGGCCGTGGACAAGGCGCGCGACCTTACGGCCGGCCGCACGAACGCCCAAGGCACCACAGGCCAGGCGGGAGACGGGGCAGCTGCTCCGGTCGCCACGGCGAATCAGCCCAGCGACATGCCCGTTGTGCAAGAAGTTCCGCCGACCGCCGACGCCAGTGCCGCAGGCACCGAGACGCAAGCCGCCCAGACACCGGCGCCTGTTTCCCTGCCTGAGGGCGTCATGTCCTTCTCGCTGCACCAGTCCGAGCAGGACAATGCGGCGGGGCTCTACTCCCCCATCCTCATCGGCGACTCGGTGCCGCCCGAGGACGGCTTCTACGACATTTTCCCCACCGGCTACGAGGATGCCTACGTGGGACGCATGCCCTTCCAGGCGTTTAGCGTGTTTGCCGACTACGTGTCGCAGGGTGTGGTGGGCAAGGTCGTCGTGTTTGCCTGCTTCTCCAACACGACCCCTGGCATCGACGAGCTCGAGGGCATGGTGGCGACGCTTCCCGCAGGTACGCACACCTTCCTCGTGGGCACCGTCAACCCCGACGGCTTCCAGGACGCGGCCAACGCCAACCTCCAGCAGGTGGCCGACGCCCATGACAACGTGCACTACATCGACTGGCCAAGTGTGTGCGCCGGCAACGAGGAAATCTACCTGTGGGCCGACAACACCCACCTGCGCCCCGAGGGCGAGCAGGCCTACCTCGACATGATCGGCCGCGCCATCGCCCAGACCATGGTGGACGCCGGCGGCACGGTGGTTCCGAGGTAGGCAGAGCTGCTAGCCATACAGCGGCGGCTCCACAACGTCCTCAACTGCGCAACCTAAGGCATGGGCAAGGCGGATAACCGTACCTGCCTCGGCTTTTGCGATGTCGTTTTGTCGCTGCTCGTAAAGCTGAATCATGCGCAGGCTTACGTCGGTCGCAACGGAAAGTTCAACCTGGGTCAGTCCCCGGTTCTTTCTCAAAGTCTGCAGGCGCGTCGGGCGACCCCGACGCGCCTTTGTCAGTATCTCGTCAGCGACTTCGGCGAACTTGCTCGCGTCCGCCTCATGCAGCAGGTAGAGATCCACAACCTTACTTGCTGTCAGACCGTCGGCGACCATGTCGCAAAACCGCTCCGCGCGTGCCCATTGGTACTCGGCAAGCGACCATCCCGCCCAGTACTGAGGGCCGAAACCTTCTCGCGTGGCAGGCTCGGGCAGTGATGCGACATCGCAGCCCGAGCGCTGCAAGACTTTACTAGCGAGCTCGGGACCCGAAAGGCCGGCCACATAGCTGGGGTTTCCCCTCTCAAATTGGGTTGCGACACCGGAAGTCAGGAAGTACCCGAAAAAGGTGTCGAGATCGAGGCCGCAATCAAGAGCCGCATACTCCAGCATGCCACCCAAATTTGCCATCGCATCATCGAGATAGAGGATGTCGTAAGCAGGCGCTGTCATTGTTCCACCCCTCCCTAAGCATATCGACGGCATAGAGTCCTTGTGTTGCCGTCGAAGATTCGCGCTCCTTCTGGAATGCTTCCTTCGCTTGAGCGTTGCGACGCTCTTTGCGCTGGTAAAACACACTGCCATCGGCTGGGATCGCCTCAACAAACTCAAGTCTTTGAAATGCGCGGGACGAGCGCACCACCACCTGCTCGCCCAACTCCCCCAGCATCATGGCACGACGGAGCTGCTCAAGAGAAATGGCACCCGACAGAAAAGCCGAAGCGAAAGCAAAATATGAGTCATCAGCACGATACCCGCGCATGACGTCAGAATCTCGATAGTCCGGTAAGAACACCTTGGCAAGATACTCAGCCGCCTGTTTGGGAAGGCCGGCAGAAAGCCTCACCATACGGTTGTCGAGAAGGACGGCAAGCCAGTTGAGGACGTTATAGCCCTCATCTTCCGACAAATCGAGCACATCGAGACCAGCCAGGTCAAGACGGTATTTGTTGGCATAGCCGCTGTTGCCATCGACGCAGCCCCATTCTTGGGCCATGGCCAAAGTCTCAGTACAGTAAAACCCCAGGCCATAGTCGTTACGTGGGTTGCCCAGGCCAAACGTCGGGCGCTCGATAACATGCGACGAGCCGTGATACAGCTCGATTGTCCCCATTGCACACCTCCAACTATCGTTATAACGATAGTATAGTTCAGTTACATGGGTCAGACCAGGGCTACACACAAAGAAGGGCGGGCTCGCATTGCTGCGGGCTCGCCCCTCGTCTATCAGATGGATTCAGCGTAACGCATGAGCTACTGCATGCGCAGGGCCTCCACGACATTGTCGGTCTTGGCGTGCTTGAGGCCATAGGCGCAGGCCAGAAGCGTTACCAGGATGCAGACGGCGAATGCGATGGCCACCGATGCCCAAGGCATGGTAAAGCCAAGTCCCCTGAACGAGAGCTGCATGGCGCGGTGGAGCAGCAGCGCCACCACAAACGACACCGCCATACCGCAGATAAGGCCACGGGCGCCAAAACGCACGCACTCCCACATCACCATGCGACGCACGCCCGCACGGGACATGCCCACCGACTGCAGCACCGCAAACTCGCGCTGGCGCAGAAGCAGGCTGCTCACAAGCGTGTTGAAGACGTTTGCTACGGCCACAAGCGCGAGGATTATGGCAAACGAGTACGACAGCGTGTTCACGACCGTCACCATGTCGGTCTGGCTCTTCACTTGCTCGTCCACGTTAAAGAAGCTGTAACCCAAGAAATCCGAGTCGTTCATGACGTTGTACATCGCACTTGTCGCCTGGGCGGGGTCGTCGGCATCAAAGTAGGCGGCAAAGCCAAGGGAGCCCCCGTCGATAGTCGCAGCAGCCAGGTTGTCCTGCCCAAACAGCGTCTTTGCAAACGACATCGGCACGATCAGACCAGCCTGGACATTGAGCGACATGCCCTGGGGCTTCTCGTCGACAACCGCGCCCACCTCGATGTCGGCAAGGGGCTTGGCGTACTCGGAGCGGGGGTACCTCACGGTTTGGCTAGTATCGGACGCGTTGGCTTGCGAGTCTGCCCCCGAACCCTCAGAAGATGCGCCCTCATCGGAGGAACCCGAATACTCGTACTCCGACGCAACCATCTCCCAAACACCGGCTGCGTCCGCAGCATACGAGCCGTCGCTTGCGTACAGGCTTTCGTACAGCGGCCCACGCGCGGAAGCCTCGGCCGGCAGGTCATAGGAGAAAAGGCTCACCGTGCCTGTACCTGCGTATTCATGCAGATTCGCGTAGCCCACGCCGCCATTATGGCCGGTCTCGTTGTACGCGAGCGCCTTGGGATGCGAGGCGTCGAGATACTCGTCGGCGTTCAAACCGAGCTGATCGAGATAGGTGCGGTACGCCTCGTCATCAACGAAAACGAGAGAGGCTTGATATTGGAAGGCACCCGTACCGTCGTCATAGCCATAGGCATCGTCGCCGGCCATGGGAACAGGCATTGAAGCCGGCAGGCTTACCAATGCAATAGCGCCTTTACCCTGCACACCTCCGACATTGCAAAGCTCCTGGTACACGGCTTGTGCACGAGAAACGTCACCGTCTTGGTCGGAGTACGCCGAGACCGAGATGTCGTAATCGTATTCCTCAGTCGTGGCACCTGCAATCGCCTTGAGTGCATCGCCGAAGGAGCCCGCCGTGACGAAGAGCACGATGGCGATGGCAAGCGAGGCCGAGGCAACGCGCGCCTTGGCAGGGCCGCGAGAAGCAGAGCGTGACGCCAGGGCACCCGGCACCCCGAGGATGTGCGCACCCACCTCAAAGGAGCGCGGCTTCCAAGGGTCAGAGGCGCATGAGCGGGCGCGGCGCAGTTGCCGGCGGGAAAGGCGCACGTCGTTCACGTTGCGCAGGGCCTCGACGGCACTCACGCTGGCCGCGCGGCGCGACGGCACCCAGGCGCTCAGCATCACGACCACAAGAGCGAGCACGGCAGCGGCGACAAGGGAGACCGGATCGACAGCAAGGGCAAACGGGACCGGGAAATCTGCACCCCCCAAGGTACTGGTCAGCGGCTCGGAGATGAAGTCAAGCACCACGGCTGATCCGACCACGCCAAGCAAAAGACCAGCAGGAATGCCCACAACAGCAAGCGCCAGTGCCTCCCAAAACACCATGGCGCGAATCTGGCGCTTGCTCGCGCCAATGGAAGAAAGCAAGCCAAACTGGCGGGTGCGCTCGGCAACCGAAATGGCAAAGGCGTTGAAGATAAGCGACGCCGAGGCAATGACGATGATCGCACACACGATGCCTGCAAGCTGGTACAACGTCTCCCAAAGAGAGCGACTGTCGGTCATGAACAGGCAGCGCAGAAGCGAATCGTGCGTGGAAATAGTGATGTCAGTCCCAAGGTACGACTCCACGAGCACCACAAGGTCGCCGACAGTGGAAATCCCCTGAGTCGCAAGGTACACCGTGTGATCGACCTCCTCGCCCAGGGCACCCTGCGCCGTCACGAGGTCGGCGTCGGCATAGGTGAATGCGGGCGAAAATGCCTGGATACTCGCCACAACGGTGCCGTCGTAGCTCTGCGAGGGGGCAACGACTTGGCCGGACTCAAGGACAAGCGCAGAGTCGCCGCCGCTCCAGGTGAGGGTCGCAGACCAGTCGGTGTCGTAGAAGCCCACGACCGTGTACGAGGCCTCGACGCCCGAAGGCACCAGGCCCTCCTCGCCAAAACCGCCAAAGCCCGTGCACAAATCGAAACGGCGTGCCTCGTCGCCCGCAAGGCTGCGCAAGGCGAGCTCACCCGAGAAGGTGCTGCCGAGCTCGCAAGGCTGGTCGGTGAGCTCGGTCGTGCCCTGGTACTTCTTGTTGAGAACGATCTCGTGCGAGTTTTGCGGCAGACGGCCATCGCAGAGCTGGATGGTGCAAAGCTGCGTGAGGTTACTGTCGATGGCCTGAATCTGCAGCTGGGCGGCCACAGCGTCGGTGGGATCTTCTTTGCCAGCATCAAAGGATTGCATCTGGCCCACATAGGTGAGGTCGGTGAGGCCGCTTACCCGCCCGTCGGAACGAGCCTGAGCAATCGCGTCCTCGTCAGTCGTGGTGACGCTTGCCATCCACGCGCCGTCGCGGGCAAGTTCAACGTCGCGCATGTAGGCGGTGAGGCTGCTCACGCACAGAAGCACGGCCGCAAGCAGCGCGCACGACAGCGCGATGCCCATGATGGTGACAATCGAGCAGGCGCGGTTCTTGGCAAGGTTGCGCAGGGTGAAGGAACGCACCACATGTGGCCGGACCGCGCCCGCGCCCGCCGTAGCCTGTTCGGTTTTCTTTGCTCCCATTAGCGAATCGCCTCGTCGCGCACGATGCGGCCGTCTTCCACGGCCACGATGCGGTCGGCGGTAAGGGCGATGGACTCGTCGTGCGTGATGACCACGAGCGTCTGCCCCAGGCGCTTGTTGGCGTCGCGCAGGATTGCCATGATCTCGGCCGAGGTACGCGAGTCGAGGTTGCCGGTGGGCTCGTCGGCCAGAAGCACCGCCGGCGAGTTCATGAGAGCTCGGCCGATAGCCACACGCTGCTGCTGACCGCCCGAAAGCTGGCTGGGCAGGTGGTCTTCACGTCCCTCCAGGCCCAGCGTCTTCACAAGCTCGCGCAGGCGTCCCTCGTTGACGGGACGGCCGTCGAGCGCCACGGGCAACGTCATGTTCTCGAGCACGGTGAGGGTGGGAATGAGGTTGAAGAACTGATAGACGATGCCCACCTCGCGGCGACGCAGCACCGCAAGCTGCTCGTCGTTGCGCGAGTACACGTCGTTGCCGGCCAGGTAGACGCTGCCTGAGGTGGGACGGTCCACGCCGCCCATGAGGTGCAGCAGGGTCGACTTACCCGAGCCCGACGAACCCACAATGGCGAGGAACTGACCCTCGGGCACCGAAAGCGTCACGTCGTCGAGAGCGCGGGTGGCGCAGTCTCCCTTGCCGTACACCTTGGTGAGGTGCTGGATGTTGAGTATGTCCATGGTTTGCCTTTCATCTAGAGGCGGAAGTACTTGACGCCTACCACAATGACAGGCCGCACTTTCACGCAGGTGACCCGCACGTGACGCATCCGTCACTTTTGAGGCCTACACCATTGGGTCTTACACCACCACGCTGGGGAAGGTGAAATCGAAGCGCGCCCCGCCCTCAGGCGCATTCGAGGCACGCAGAGTGCCCCCTTGCGCCGCCATGAGCGACTGGGCGAGCGCAAGGCCTATGCCGAAGCCCTGAGCCCGGGGGCCGTCAGCCCGCTCCCCTTCCATAGCTGTAGCAGCGGTTTTGCCGCGATAGAAGCGCTCAAACACGTGAGGTAGGTCCTCAGGGGCGATTCCGGGACCCGTGTCGGTCACGCGGATGCGGCAGGCAAGGGCGTCCTGGCGCACGCTTACACGGATGGCGCCGCCGGTAGGCGTGTGCTCCATGCAGTTCTTAAGCACGTTCTCCAGAGCCTCGGCCGACCAGGCCATGTCGCCCGTGAAGCGTGGGTCTCCCGCGTAATGGACCTCGCACGTCACGCCGCGCAGGTCGAGCGCGGCCGCAAGAGGCCCCATGGCCCTCGCCACCACCTGACGCGCCTCGACGCAGGTCGTCTGCACCGTGATGGCACCGGCGTCTGCCTTTGCGAGCTTGAGCAGGGCGCTGACGAGCCAACCCACACGCTCGATCATCCCCTCGAGCTCGCGCAGGGCCCGCGCGCGAGCGCGCTCGTCGTCTGTCTCCTGCGCAACGGCCAGGGTGAGGCTCATGGCGGTGAGCGGGGTGCGTATCTGGTGGGACACATCGGCCAGGGCACGCGCCAGGTCGGACTTCTCCTGCCCCAGGCGCGCCGTCTTCTCGCGCAGGGCATCCATCATCTTCACCAGCTGATTCTTGAGGATGGCCAGGTCACCCTCGCGATAGTCGGCCAAGTCGATGGTACGGCCCGAGCGCAGCACCTCGTCTACCTCGCAGGACAGGCGGGCCATCTCGCGATAGCGCCTCTCGGTGACAACCGTAAAGAAGACGACGCCCGCCGTCCCCGCAACCCCCGCCCATGCGGCGGCGGCCCGACCAGAGGTAGCCAGGGCAATTGCGGCGATGGCGGCCATGCAGGCGCACTCGATCAGAAGGCGCCTCACAAACGAAGGGTTGTGCAAGGACTGCATGAGCAGGACCTTTCATCAGCAGGGATACTGAGGGACTGCGAGGACGGGACCGAACGAGAACCGTCGGGCTGCCGAGCTGGCAGGCCGTCGGGCTGCCGAGCTAGCAGGCCGTCGGGCTGCCGTGCCGTTGGGCCGTCGGGACAAGCAAGCCCACGCTTATCCCTGTGCGCGATATCCCAGGCCTCGCACCGTCTGGATGAGAACGGGATTCGCGGGGTCATCTTCCACCTTGTCGCGCAGGCGCTTGATATAGACGTTGAGCGTGTTGTCGCTCACATATTCGCCTGCGTCGTCCCAAATGGCATCACGCAGACGCTCGCGCGTGACGAGCTTGCCCGGGTTTTGGGCAAAGAGCAGCAAAAGCCGGTACTCGAGCGCCGAAAGGGCCAGGTCGCGCCCGGCCTTGCGCACTGTGGCGCAGGAGGCGTCAATCTCGACGTCGCCCAAGGTGAGGGTCTGAGGCGAGCCCGACGAGCGACGCAGCACGCTGCGGATGCGGCTCAGCAGCTCGCGGGGACGGAAGGGTTTGGACACGTAGTCGTCGGCGCCCATGTCGAGGCCGGCAACACAGCTGTACTCGTCGTCAGACGCCGTGAGGAAGATGACTGCAGGCTTGCTTGGACAGCTAGGAGCCTTGGCAGCAGCGCATACCGCAAAGCCGTTGCCCTGCTCGAGGGAGATGTCGACAAGAGCAAGATCGATTGCGCCGCCGGCCAGCTCGCCCAAGGCGTCGTCCTGCCGGGCGCACGTGCGCACCTCATGGCCGTCGGCCCGCAGAAGGGCCGCGAGCCCCTCACTGATTGCCCTGTCGTCCTCCACCACCAGGATGTTTGCCATCCGCACCGCCCCCAAAGCCAGGCATACACCGCCGCACGGCATGGCAAATCTGCGCGGCATCATCTAGCCTGGCATTTTATCCGATAACGCGGGGACCCTCCGGCCAGACACGCCCACAGTGACGCGATTGTCACGCAGGGGCGGCAACAGATGGACGACCATGGCAATCCTTCCGCAAAAGGCACCCGCATCATAAGGATGGCTCATCTGCGCCGAGGCCCCAGACAGCCCGAGACGGGCGAACAAGCATCCCGGCGGCACATCGTGCCTGCAACCTTTGCGACATTCGGGCGCGGCCGGGCCCTTATGACACCTTGGGTCGGGCGGGAAGGGCCTCGCGGTCGGGTTTGGCAAAAGCCGGCGTCATGTCGTACACGGCGCGTACGAGTGCTTCAACCGAGGCTTTCATGCCTGAGGCGCACCAGGCGAGGAACGCCTCAGTGCTGCCAAAACAGTACATGTCAATGCACATCTCGCGATAAGCTCGCTCGGTGGCTGGCAGGGTGGGTCGCACGTACCTCTCCCGATAGGTGCGGCGCAGCCACGCGTTGCACAGCACCCGGAAGCTGTTCTCCCCCGTTTGGTTGGGCAGCTGAACGAAGAAGCTCTTGTGCCGCGCCACACGCTCGTAGACCTTGCGCGTGGCCTCGATATCGGTAAAGGGGTTGCTTTCGAGAGACATGGGCAGTGCGCCCGTGAAAAAGATCAGCTCATCAAGGTCGGCAAAATAGTTATAAAACGTCTGGCGCGCGATATCGGCCCGCGCCACGATGTCGCTCACGGTGATTGTGGAGAGCAAAGCACCCTCGTCACACATATCCATGAGCGTCTCGGCGAGGTGTCGACGCACAAGGTCCTTCCTATTCACGCTGTTCCCCCGTCCCCGTTCTCTCCCCTGTCAGGCGTCAAAGTATCTCAAACGCGCAAGATACGCGCGGCCCAAACCGTAACAATTTTAGCCATCGAGGTGCCTTTCGTCCAACTTTTGTCGCAACGCGCCCTGCGTGTCCAAACGAATTGGCGGCAGGTTATAGGCAGGCCCAAACACGCCGCATAGTATGCGAGATGAGATGTCTTGCCAAGGGCGCTTTGGGAGAGGCGCGGCAAGGCAATGGGATTTAAAAGGAGAGGACATATACTATGAGCACTTCCGACGTGACCCGCAGGACCTTCGTGGGCGGCATGGCCGCTATGGGTGCCATGGCTGCTGCCGGCATCAACATGGGTACCCCCGTCGTTGCCAGGGCCGACGAGGCCGCCGACCCTGCGTTCCAGTTCGAGCTCGAGGACCCGAGCACCTACTGGGGCGAGAACGTCGTCGCGCCCCACACCACCCGCGAGTCCGCTTACGCAAACGTCCTTCCCGAGCTGGCCGATGAGCCCATGAGCAACCTCATCGACAAGGTGAACGACGTCCTGCCCCTCGACGAGATTGAGGACGCCGTGCTTCCCGACGGCACCGTCGTGCCCGCCGTGTACGTCAAGCTGCGCAACCACCTCAACCGCATCGGCCAAGGCATCGGCTCCACGCCCGTTGAGACCTCCTACCAGATGCTTCAGTACCTGTGGAGCGAGGAGGACGCCCAGCACGAGATCGAGATGCCGATCAACGTGCAGTTCGACGCCCTTGAGTACCACTACCTCTCCGGCCGTCCCGTTGAGGAGTGCAAGGAGATCCTCGACGACCTGGCCATGCGCGGCATGATCATGCGCGCCCACCGCTCCGGCCACGACGTGTACCACCTGCTCCCCTACATCAACGGCTTCTGGGAGTTCAACGAGCTGCGCGCCTACTTTGAGAACGGCGGCGACCCCGACGGCGTGGCCGACGCCCCCGAGGCCTACGCTGCCGCCGCTGAGTTCGACGCTCAGGGCATCGGTGGCGCTGAGCCTGGTCAGTCCTTCGAGGCCCTCGTGCCGCTCTTCCACACCTACCCCGTGAGCGCCGACGTCGTGGAGGAGGGCGAGCTCGCCCAGAACATGGACTGGAAGGCCATCATCCAGTCCAACGAGCAGATCACCGTCTCGCCCTGCCAGTGCCGCCTAATGTGGAAGTCGCTCGGCGTGCCCATGTGCCACGGCGACGGTGACCACCCCTTCGAGACCTGCCTGTCCTTCGGCGAGCTGGCCACTTACTTCGACGAGGTCGGCATCGGCCGTCTCATCAGCCAGGACGAGGCCATCGCCATGGTTGAGAAGTGCATGGACGCCGGCATGGTGCCCGAGTCCCTCTCGATGAAGGACGTCGACATCATGTGCATGTGCCACGGCGACTGCTGCGGCAACCTCTCCGGCTTCAAGGCCATGGGCGGCCAAGCTCACGCCAACGTCAACGTGAGCGCCTACCTGCTCAAGTACGACCCCAAGAAGTGCATCTCCTGCGGCGCCTGCATTGCTCGCTGCCCCATGGAGGCCATCTCCTTCGATGACAACAACCTCTGCCTGCACAACAACGCCTGCGTGCGCTGCGGCCAGTGCGTCACCGTCTGCCCC
Source organism: uncultured Coriobacteriaceae bacterium (assembly GCA_900539345.1). Lineage (GTDB taxonomy): Bacteria > Actinomycetota > Coriobacteriia > Coriobacteriales > UMGS124 > UMGS124. The sequence continues at coordinate 18,164 of UQBS01000037.1, forward strand.
GCCGACGCCCGCATTCTCGCCTACCGCGGCGACTACCCCGAGCTCGGCCGCGAGTACGTCGATGCCGTTGAGATGATGGCCGCCGAGCGTATGCGCCGCGGCATGATCTCCGACTTCGCCGGTGGCGAGGTCCAGGCCGTGGAGAAGTAAGCAGCTCCCAACCTCACAGTGCGCCACCCAGGGCCGCGGGGTAATCCCGCGGCCTTTTTTATTGGCTGTGTCGGCTCTTGAAACCTTGCAATGCGTATAATCAGCGGAGTGCAACATCATCTTCCAGGTGAGACGGAGCAAGCCATGAAGATTATCACCATCGATCGCGAGTACGCGGCAGGCGGCCACACGGTCGGGCGCGCGCTGGCCAAGAAGCTCGGCGTCGAGATTTACGACAAGGACATCATCAAGCATGCCGCCAAGAAGAGCGGCATCGAACAGGGGCTCGTGGAGGACGACGAGGAGCGCATCTCCAAGGTCGGCGCCTTCCTCAAGGCCATCAGCCCCATCGCCTACGACGACAAGGACACCATCTTCACCTACGAGAGCCAGGCCATCATCGAGCTGGCCAAGAAGGGTCCCTGCGTCATGCTCGGCCGCTGCGCCAAGGAGATTCTCGAGGACGCCGGCTTCGAGGTGCTGAGTGTGTTCCTCCACGCCGATGAGGAGACGCGCGTCGAACGTGCCTGCACGGTGCTTGGCACCGACGACAGGGCCGCCGCACGCCACGAGCTGCGCCGCATCGACGTCATGCGCCAGTCCTACCTTTCCTACTACGTGGAGCGCAAGCAGTGGCACGACGTGCGCGAGTACACCCTCTCGCTCGACACGCACAAGCTCTCGAATGACGCCTGCGTCGACATCATCTGCGCTGCCTACAACGACCACAAAGAGTAGAGCGGGCCACTGCGCCCACAAGGAGACCCTATGTCCGATTTCATCCTGAGCTGCGAGTCAACGGCCGACCTGTCCGCCGAGAAACTTGCAGCCATCGACGTGAAGCACATCTGCTTCCACTTCATGCTCGATGGCTGCGACTACCGCGACGACCTGGGCCAGTCCATTCCCTTCGAAGACTTCTACCGCGCCATGGCAAACGGCGCCGACACCAAGACGGCCGCTGTGGGCACGGGCGACTACCTCGAATATTTCGGCAGCTTTCTGGAGCAGGGCAAGGACGTGCTGCATGCCTCGCTGTCTTCGGGCATCTCGTCTTCCTACGAGGCGGCATGCGAGGCGGCTGCCGAGCTGGCGCCCAAGTATCCCGACCGCAAGCTCTATATCATCGACTCGCTGGCGGCTTCGAGCGGCTACGGCCTGCTCATGCAGACCCTCTCCGACATGCGCGCCCAGGGCAAGACCATCGACGAGGTGCGCGACTGGGCCGAGGCCAACAAGCGACGCCTGCGCCATTGGTTCTTCTCCACCGACCTCACCTTCTACATCAAGGGCGGCCGCGTGAAGCCCCTGACGGGCCACATCGGCAACCTGCTCAACATTTGCCCCCTGCTCGACGTGAACAAGGACGGTAAGCTCATCCAGCGCGAGAACCTGCGCGGCAAAAAGAAGGTCGTCAAGCGCATCGTGGAGTGCATGGCTGAGACGGCCGAGGGCGGCCTGGACTATGCGGGTCGCGTCTTTATCTCGCAGAGCGCCTGCCAGGACGACGCCAAGGCCGTGGCTGACCTCATCTATGAGCGCTTCCCCAACGTGCATGACATCGAGACGTTCTACATCGGCACCACGATTGGCGCGCACACGGGCCCCGGCACCGTCGCGCTGTTCTTCTGGGGTACCGAGCGCGGCGAGTAGCTGGCTTTTTTTGAGACATACCGGTGCAAACGAAGGGAGGCTGCCTGCGAATGGACTCGCAGGCAGCCTCCCTTTTTACGTGCTTGAATGAGGTGCGATGAGGCGCTAAGCCAAGCGTCGGCATCAGAGACGCTTCTTGGCAGGAAGATTGTGGCGCTGGCGCTCCCCGCCTGGCCGGCGGTGCCGAACGTCAGCGCACGACCCCCTACTCGGTAGCCCAACCCTTCTCGCGGATGACGTCCACCACGCGCTGGGCCTGCTCGCGAGCGATTTCGTCGGTGGCGGCCTCCACCATCACGCGCACGAGCGGCTCGGTGCCCGAGGCGCGCACGAGGGCGCGTCCGTCGCCGGCCAGGGCGCTCTCAACGCTGGCGGCAGCGGCAACCACGTCGGGGTCAGCCATGGCGGCCTTCTTGTCGCTCACGCGCACGTTGATGAGCACCTGGGGGTACGTGTGCACGGGAGCTGCGAGCTCGCCGAGCGTGGACTTGCGACCCATGACAGCCTCCATGAGCTTGATGGAGGTGAGGATGCCGTCACCCGTGGTGGCAAGCTTGCCAAAGATGATGTGGCCCGACTGCTCGCCGCCGATACGGCCGCCGGAGGTACGCATGTGCTCCCACACGTAGCGGTCGCCCACCTGCGTCTGGGCGTACTGGATGCCGGCCTCGTCGAGAGCCTTGTAGAGGCCCAGGTTGCTCATGACGGTCGTGGTGACCTCGTTGGGCACAAGATGGCCCTTGTCCTTCATGTAGCGGGCGCAGATGTACATGATCTTGTCGCCGTCAATCAGGTTGCCGTGCTCGTCGACGGCCAGGCAGCGGTCGGCGTCGCCGTCGTAGGCAAAACCGCAGTCCAGGCCCTCGGCGCGCACGAGCTCCTGCAGGGCCTCGATATGCGTGGAACCCACGCCGGCGTTGATATTGGTGCCGTCGGGCTCGCAGCCGATGGTGTAGACCTTCGCGCCCATGGACTCGAACACACTGCGTGCAATGGACCAAGAAGCGCCGTTGGCGCAGTCCAAGCCGATGCGCTTGCCGCGCAGGGAGAAGATGCCCTGCGAGATGAGGAAGCCCACGTAGCGGTTGCGGCCGGCGAAGTGATCCTCGACCGCGCCCACCTCGGCGCCCGTGGCCCAAGGAAGCTCGGAGCCCTTGAAGCCCAGGCAGTCGACCTCGCCGTCGAGGTAAGCCTCGACGAGTGCAATGAGGTCGTCGCCGGCCTTCTCGCCGTTGCCATCCATGAGTTTGATGCCGTTGTCGTAATACGGGTTGTGAGAGGCGCTCACCATGACGCCGCAGTCAAAATCCTCGGTGCGGGCGACATAGGCGACGCTGGGCGTCGTGGTGACGTGCATGGTGTATGCGTCGCCGCCGCTGGCAGCGATACCGCTGGCCAGGGCATACTCAAGCATGTAGCTGGAACGACGCGTGTCCTTGCCGATGACGATGCGTGCGCGGCACGGCTCGTCGTCACCAGGATGCAGCTGGCGGGTCAGGCGCTTGAGCTGGCCGTAGTACCAGCCCAGGAAGCGGCCGATTTTAAAGGCATGCTCGGCCGTAAGGCCCACGCCCGCCTCGCCGCGGAAACCGTCGGTGCCGAAATACTTTCCCATAAAGAACCAGTCCTTAGAAATGTTGAGCGCACGGGGCGCATATGTCTGCGACAAGCAAGCGGAGGAAATTCTAGCACGTCGGGCTACATGTCCGCTCACAGCGGGACAAATGGCATATCGGCAGGCGGCGCATGCAGGATTTGGCAGGTTTCTTGACATGTTTGGAGGGCCAGGCCGCCTTGCCCATCACCTGTTGTCCACCTTGGCGTTCTCAAAGATGGTGAAGTGACGCATGTGGTAGTCGATAAGCCCCTCCGCCTTCATGCGCGAAAGCTCGGCCGACAGGGCGCTGCGGTCGACGCCCAGGTATGCCGCCATCTGCTCCCGGTTGACGGTGATGTCAAACGACGAAGAGCCGTGCCTGGCAGCTTGGAACGACAGGTACGACTGCACCTTTTCGCGGATGGTGCGCGGGGCCGTGACGAAGGTACGCCGTGAAAGCTCGATGTTGCGCAGGGCAAGCAGACGCGTGAAGTTGTACTGGGCCTTGCGGTGGCGCTCGCAGCCCATCATGCAGGGCGACATGAGGCGCTCGACGTCGAACATGAGGATTTCGCTGTCCTTGTCGGCCACGATGTCGATGAGCAGGGGTTCGGTGGGAGCTCCGGCCGCATAGGCCTCGCCGAAGGTTTTGCCCGGCTCAACCATGACAAGCAGGGTGTTCTCGCCCCAGACGTTGGCGCACTCGACGCGCACCGCCCCCTCGAGCACCATCCCCATACGCGTAATGGCGTCTCCCGCGCGGTAGATAACGTCGCCACGCGAGTAATGGCGAAGCTCGGGCTTGAGGCACCCAAAGAGTGCTTCCACCTGGCTACGATCGAGACCTTCGAACAGAACGCTTCGCATGATGTAGTAGAAGTCCATACCCAAGCTCCTTCTCAGGGCGCGCATAGGGAGTGCACGCGCATGGATAACGCCGTCCACCATAGCGCGGCCACCGTTTGCACTCAAACCCATCACAGAGGTGAACGGTAGATGTTTTGACATGAGCGGTTTAGATTTAACAGAAAACCGTTGGTTTTACAACGGATTTGAACCAAAAAGATGGGTATAGTGCGCTTTGTCAAACGAAGTAAAGCGCGCAAGAGAAGACGGAAAGGCCGCCTTCAAACACAAGAAACAACGCGCTGAATCGAAAGGAGCACCACCTATGCTGTTCACCATTCTCGCCATCGGCATCGGCCTCATCATCGCCCTGGGCGGCGCCATCATGCTCGACCGCAACCGCACCGAAGCTGCCGGCCGCGCTGCCTACGCCTTCTCCACCGCATGCGGCCTCGCCCTCGTCGCCGCTCCCATGCTTGGCATCATGTAAGGTCCTAGTTGTGTTTAACATGTGATGCGCCCATAATCCGAAAGATTGTACTTGCCTCTTCGCGATTATGGGCGCATAATTCTTTCTTGTCCTCAGCGCTTAGCGCAAAGGACATCCACGAGAGCCAATGCTTCTTGTGGGCTGGCGATTTTTGCTGTGGGGGTACACCCGGTCCCATACCGAACCCGGAAGTTAAGCCCACACGCGCCGATGGTACTGCAGGGGCAACCCTGTGGGAGAGTAGGGCGTCGCCATCCCACAAGCCGTATTGGCTCTTTTTTGTTTGTCGGCAGGGTCGAGATGCTCCCCTGCTGGTACCCAAAGCTTTGCATTTAACATACATTTCAGCGAAACAAATTTTTCGCCAACTGGGGTTTTGCGAAATAACATACATTTCGACAGTTGAAATGTATGTTATTTGGTTCAGTCTAGAGATATCACATGGGCAGCAACGCAAAAAGGAGGGCGCCCCGTTATGGGAACGCCCTCCTTCGTTTCACCGTGCTGTCGAGCGGGAGCTCTCCCCTACCCGACGTTTATATGTGCGGCTTTACGCGCAGATGGTGTCCGCGGCAAGCTTGCCGGAGGTCAGAGCCCAGCCGTTGTTGGCGCCAGAGGGGCTGTTGGAGCCCATGACGGCGCCCACGACCTCGCCGCAGGCGAACAGGCCCTGGATGGACTCGCCAGCGTTATTCTGAACCTCGAGCGAGCCGTTGACCACGAGGCCGCCCATGGTGGTGGCGTAACGGGGCTTCTGCTCGACCAGGTAGTACGGGCCCTCGCCAATCTTCATCTTGAGGTTGTCGCCCGTGCGGCCGAACTCGTCCTGGCCAGCCTCAACGCCGGCGTTGTAGTCCTCCACGGTCTGCGTGAGCACAGCCGGGTCCATGCCCACGAGGCCAGCAAGCTCCTCAAGGGTGTCGGCATGGGCGAAGATGGGCGTAGAGGAACCGTTGGCCTCAAGGTAGCCCTCGACGGCCTTCATGTTGAAGCCGGTGCCGGGGAGCTTCGCGTACCAAGCGTCCCAGTTCTCGGCGTCCATGAGCAGGAAGAGCATGGAATTGGTCTGCTGCTGCTCGACCTCAAGGATGTGGTGGTTGGAGTCCTTCTCGTTGACGACGCGCTCGCCCTCGGGGGACACCAGGATGGCGCTCATCGGCCACACGACGAGGTTGCCGTCGATGGTGGACTTGGCGCGGTGCTTGGAGACCTCGACGCCGTTGGGGTAGAGCTTGGCGTAATCGAGCATGATGGTGGCGGCATCGACGTCGTCAGCCGTGGCCATGGTGAGGCCGTCGCCCGTGGAGGTCAGCAGGCCATAGTACAGGGAGTGCTCGGCGAGCTCCTCGGTGAGCCAGTCCTCGGCATTGCCGTAGCCACCGGTGGCCAGCACGACGGAATCAGCATGGATGACATAGGTGGTGCCGTCAGCGCCCTCGGCCTTCACGCCCACGACAGCGCCGTTGTCGGTCAGCAGCGCCACCGCGCGGGTATTGGTCATGACGTCGCAATCGGTGCCAGCGATGGTCTCCTTCAGGGTCTCGGCTGCCATGTAGCCGCCGCCCATGTAGGCGAGCTCGCGGTTGTAGGTGTACTCGGCAAGCTGGTGCAGGCCGGCGTCGGTGTTGTACTCCAGGTCGTAAGTCTGGTTGAGCCAGTCGGTGACCTCGCCCACGTTGTAGGCGTACAGGCTGATGAGCTCCTCGTCGCACATGTTCTCGCCGTTCTCCTGGAAGTCGGCGATCATCTGCTCGGGGGTGTCCTCGGTCACGCCGCAGTCAATCTGCAGCTGGGAGCCACAAACGACCTGGTTACCGCCGGACACGGAGATGGAGCCGCCCAGACGGTAGGTCTTCTCAAGCAGGATGACGTGCTTGCCCTGCTCCTCAAGACGGATGGTGCAGCTCATGCCAGCGCCGCCGCCACCCACAACGATGGCGTCAGCTTCAAGCTCGACCGTCTCAGTGGACTTTTCAGTCTCAACGGCAGCGAAGAAGCCCTCGGAGGCACCGGCCTGCTGGGCAGCGTCGGTCACGGCGTCGATGATGCCCTGAGAGGTGATGGTAGCGCCCGAAACGGTGTCGACGCCGACGCTCTGCGCGTCGACGATGCGCTCGACCATGATGTCGATGGCGCCATCACCCACAACGGCGGGCGTCTCGGACTGAGAGGTAACCTCGATGGACTCGAGTGCGGTGTCGGAGAAGGTCACGTCGACGACGATGTCGCCACCGTTACCCGTGCCGGTGCCCGTGTAGGTGCCGGCGGTAAAGGAAAGCGTCTCGTCGGCGAGGGCGACGTGCTTGGTTGCGCCGGAAAGGGCAACGGCGCCGGCCAGACCCGCAGCTGCAACGGAGAAACTACGACGGGTGATGTTTTGCGCGTAAAGGCTCTTGGCAAGTTCCATGAATGCCACGCTCCTTAATAAGTGGTTGGTCCCGTATGAGGCGAACGGCCCCTCGTGCCTTGCGGGGTTGCGCGCCAGCCCCGCTCGGCCAAAGTGAACTGTACGGCGCAACCGAGCGCACAGGAAACGGCACCAAACGGGTACTATGCAGGAAAAGGCCTGGTAGAACTCACACAACCCCATTCGGGTACTTTTTTAAAATCCGCAGTGCGACTCATCGGCACACCTCTTTCGCCATGTTGTATCATGACCGTAACTTCCTGATGCAAGAGAGGTGTCCGACGTTGTCGCTCCTGAAAAACCTGCGGCCGTGCTACTTCGGCCTATGCTTCGTCCACATGTGGATCTACTGCACCACGCACCGGCCCTCGGTGAGCGAAGACATCTCGACGATGGCCGTAATGTACCTCGTGCAGTCGGCCACACTCGCTATATTGATGTTCTCAGCCATACGGTGCTGGCACGGTGCGGGCAAGCAACAGCAAAGCGTGCCCGAAGGAATCTTGCGCATTGCAGACGTCCTCGGCGCTGCATGCATGTCCGTTTGCGCGCTTGTGCTCGCAGGGGTGCTGCCGGTGCAGGGAGCCCTCGGTGCCGGGCTTGCAGCCGGAGCAGGCGGCATCGGCGTGACGTGGGCCTATGCGCGCTGGTGCCAGTTCTACGCCAAGCTCGACCTGCGCCTTGCGGGCACCCTTGTTTTCTTGACCATGGCGGTGGGATCGGCGGGCAAAGCTGTCATCGACCTTCTGGATGCCTCGGCGGCAGGCACAATCCTCGCCGTGATCCCTTGGGTGTGCTTTGCCTGCGCCGCACGGGCAAAGAAGAACCCGCCCGAGACGTCCACGGAGCCCAACATCTACTACAACTGGCGCACCGTCGCCTCGCTCGTACGCCTCACCGTGGGAGTCGCCATCTTCAGCCTGACGTTTGGCATGGTGCAGTCGGTAATGCTCGAGGGGCTGCCACAGCCCTACCACGCCTCGGTCCTGGTGCATCACGGCGGCGAGATTGTACTCGCGCTTCTCATGGTGGGCTGGCTTGCCGGGCTCAAGCGCGGCCTCAACTTCAGCCGCACCTGGCGCATCATCCTTGTCCTCATGGCCACGGCACTCATCTTTGAGCCCTACATCGGCCCTGGTGCCTCGAGCTTCATGCTTTCGCTTGTACGCACGGCACAGACGTTCCTCATCGTCTTTCTGTTCCTCGCCATCGCCGACGTGGCGCGGCACAGCGCCTACAACCCCGTTGCGGTGTTCGCGGCAGGCTGGATTTCCTACTCACTGCCTTTTACTGTGGGGAAAATGATCGGCGACGCCATGGTCTCTTCAGGACAAAACTACTTGCTTGCCATGGCAGTCGTAGTATGGATTCTCGTTATGGTGACCCTCTTTGTGATGGACGCGTCCTCCGACGGCAACCACCTGGTGTTTGCCGAGCTCAATGAGGGCGACGACGAAGACACCCCCGCCAAGCGTACCGCGGCCCTGCACAGCGAACTCGACGCGATGGCTGCCGGCGAGGTTCGTTCCACTACGCAAGAAATCAAGAACATCCCTCAGAAAGCCACGCCCGACTCACCCGTACAAACCCCGACTACGCATGCCGACCTCATTGGCCAGCGTTGCGAGAAGCTTGCGCAGGAGTACGGCCTCACGCGCCGCGAGTGCGAGATCTTGGGCCTGCTTGTGCGCGGGCGCAGCAAGGCGCATATTGCAGAAGCGTTCATCATTTCCGAGAACACCGTGCGTGGCCACGTTAAGCATATTTATGCAAAACTCGGCATCCACAACAAACAGGAACTCCTCGACCTTTTTGAGGCAACTGAGTGCTAATTCACGCCGCCTGGCGAGTTGGCGCATAAATATGCAAAATCGCTGCTATTATGCCTCCCAATCTATTGGCAGCGATTGAAAGGCAACTGTATGACAGCGCATACAAAATCGTCGTTTGCCAGCAAGCTGGGCTTCGTTCTGGCAACCGCTGGCAGCGCAGTGGGTCTGGGAAACCTGTGGCGTTTCCCCACCGTCGCGGCAAAGGACGGCGGCGGCCTGTTCCTCGTCATCTACCTCATCCTGGTCTTCACCCTCGGCTACGCCATCATGACGAGCGAGATGGCGCTTGGTCGCCGCACGGGCCTCTCCGCCCTCAACGCCTATAAGGCCGCCGAGCCCAAGTTCGGCTTCCTGGGCAAGCTCGCATTCATCGTGCCGTCCATCATCCTCATGTACTACGTGGTCATTGGCGGCTGGGTGCTTGAGTACCTCTTCGTCTTCGTTACGGGGTCTGGCGTCGATGCGGCGGCTGATGGGTTCTTCACGTCGTTCATCACCTCGCCCATCGCTCCTGTGGTGTTCACGCTGCTCTTCCTGGCCCTCACCGCACTCATCATCGCGGCGGGCGTGCAGAAGGGCATCGAGCGTTCGGGCAAGGTCCTCATGCCCATTCTGATCGTGCTTGCCATTGGCATCGCCATCTTCTCGCTCACGCTTTCCACGACCGACGCCGACGGCACCACGCGCACCGGCCTTGAGGGCCTCTCCATCCTCGTCATCCCCAATCTTGATGGCCTCACGCTCAGCAGCTTGGGCCGTACCATCATGGATGCCGTGGGACAGGCGTTCTTCTCGCTCTCCCTGGCCATGGGCATCATGGTCACCTACAGCTCCTACATGCGCAAGGAAGACAACCTTTCCAAGAACGCACTGCAGGTCATCGGCATCGACACCGCCGTCGCGTTCCTTGCCGGCGTCATGATCATCCCCGCCGTGTTCGTCTTCATGGGCACCGACGGCCTGAGCGCCGCTGGCCCCAGCCTGATGTTCGTCTCCCTGCCCAAGGTCTTTGCCGCCATGGGTCCGATCGGCGGCGTTGTGGGCGCGGTCTTCTTCCTGATGGTGACCCTCGCGGCCCTCACGTCTTGCGTCTCGATTCTCGAGGTCGTCGTTGCCGGCTGCATGGAGCAGACTCACATGCCCCGCGGCAAGGCTACGACCATCGGCTTCCTCGGCGCGGCCGTGGGCGCCATCGTCGTGTGCCTGGGCTACACCGCCTTCTACTTCGAGCTTCCGCTCCCCAACGGTAGCACCGCCCAGATTCTCGACGTCTTCGATTACGTCACCAACAGCGTACTCATGCCTATCATTGCGCTCATTTCCTGCATTCTGTTCGGCTGGGTGCTCAAGCCCTCCTGGGTCACCGACGAGGGCGAGGCCGACGGCCAGAAGTTCTACTTCAAGCGCATGTTCTTCGCGCTCATCCGCTACGTTGCCCCCATCCTGCTCGTCATCCTGCTCATTCAGAGCGCCCTGGGTCTGTAACCCGCACGAACCCGCAGGTAGCATTCCTGTAATAGAGAACCACCCAAGGGGGTCGGTGCCAATACGGCGCCGGCCCCTTTTTCATATATGGGCATAGAAGGACGTGTTCAGAAGCGCCGGACAAGAAAGAGCAACGGGACAGAGGCAAGGCCACGTTCCCCCGCCACGAGCGACCTACAAAGACGATTTCAAGGCCATTCGGCGCCTTCTGAAGGGTAACGCACGACAGAGAAGCAAGACATATGCGCGGCCCTAAAGCTACGTTCAATTGTCCAACAGGCAGTGCCTAACATCAGAAGGAGCAGCTAAGCAAGCGAAAATCCCGAATTGGTTTAGACGAAATGAGACGGCTAGCAGCGTGACATTGCCCGTATCAGAGGACAAGCTGGCTCATTGTATGGTGCAACCATTTCCCTGCGCACCGTGAGCGTCGGCACCGTGAGCGTCGGCACCGTGAGCGTCGGCACCGTGAGC
>UQBS01000038.1 GCA_900539345.1 uncultured Coriobacteriaceae bacterium
AGTGGAGAGGTCGTGCAGAAAGTCATGCGTCGTTGCAAGTGTTCGCGTCATATGATGAAGCCACTGCACCGAAACTCGTTTTGTTGCCAGAGGGGACCCGTGGATTACTCCAAAACTCGTCTTGCTGCCAGCGCGACCCTGGGCGAACATACCCGTGACGGGTGCCTTGGCCGATATTCGTCCCGCTTGCAGGAGACCTGAGACCGCTCTTGTTAAAGAAGGGGTAGATGGATCTGATCAAAGCGTCTATCTACCCCAGTCGACGCACCTGCAGGGCATTCTAATAGAGAATCATCAATCTTATTGCTAGGCGGTGTCGTCACAAGATGCGATATATGCAAGGCGGCACAAAACCATGAGGAAAGAGCAGGCGCGGAAGAGGTCTCCTGCCACCACCACGACATCGACGACCGCTCTCCGGACCTGGTAAAAGGCCTGATGCCCGGCCAGAGGGGCCAGCGGGGAGGAATCGCCGAGGGCAACCGGCGACTTGCAAACGCCGTGTTCTGAATTCTCAGGCCCGGCTCGACCTGGCGCGGCCTGCCGCCGGACTACGGTGACCGGAGGAACACGCACGGGCGCTTCTGCCGCTGGCGGGACAGGGGCGCCTGGGGGCACCTGTGGGGGGCGCCGGTCGACAACCCGGGCTTCGGACGGCTGATGGCGGGCTCGAACTGTGTGAAGGCCCACCGCGACGGCGCGGGCGCGCGGCGGCACCGAGGCATGCGGGCGCGCAATGGGTCAACACCAAGGCACGCCCGGCCGTGGATGCGCATGGTATGCCGGTCAGTCTCTCCGCCGCGTGCCTCGCGGCCTCTGCTCGAGCATACCCGTGGCGATGCACCCGCTCCACGACAAGCGCCAGCTGCCCGAGCTTGCCTTCGACATGGACCGGCTGCGTTACGTCAACCTCCCCATGTTCATGGCGTGCGACGACACCCGAGTGAAGGCCGGCCCGCTGTTCAACGGCGCCGCCAAAGACTCGGTGCACATGTGGTCGCACGTAAAGGACTTGTGCACCTGGCTCTACCAGGGCGCGGGCAACGCCATCGAGTGCATCCACTACCGCGCAGCCGGTGTCGCGGAGCCGTGGTGCTAGCCGGTTAGCGTCAAGCAGACTGTTCGAGCCAGGCGGAAACGAGCAGGGGGCCTCCGCCACAGCAGGAGGCCCCCGTGTCGCAACGCGGGCGGTGCGGCGTCCTCGGCCGCTACAAGGCTTGAACGGTCGTACCCTCGGCAAGGGCCTTGCCAATCAGCGAACCCAGGGTCAGACAGCGCCCGTGGGAGAGGCCGGGGCAGCAGATGGGGTAGTCATTGGCGAAGAAGTTGCCCATGACGTTGCCCACGGCGTAGAGTCCCTCGATGGGCTCGCCTTGCTTATTGAGGACGTTCATGTTGGAGTTCACGTCGAGCGCGCCGGCGATGACCAGGACCTTCGCGGTTCCGATGGAGGCATAGAAGGGCGGCTTTGCGATGGGGAACAAGTTTTCGGCCCCCTTGTTAAAATCGACATCCACGCCGGCTTCAGCGAGCTCGTTGTAGCGCGCGACCGTAGCGGCCAGGGCATCAGCAGGCACGCCAATCTTCTCAGCAAGCTCCTCGACGGTGTCGGCACGCACGGTGGTGCCGTCTTCGAGGCAGCGCTCTACGATCTCGGTCTGGGTAGGCGGGTTCGCCGGGTCCCAGATACCCGAAAGGAACCCCAATGTGACGGGGCCGGCGGTCATGTTGTTGTAGTTTGAGAGCGGGTGCATCTGCGGGACCTGCGCCTCGAAGTCGTCGTCGAAGATGGTCCAGACCTTGCCGCGGGTGGTCATGTACATATTGGATAGGCCGGGCAGGGTGGTGAGCTCGTTGCAGACGCGTACGCCCTCAGCGTTGACCTTGAGGAACGCGGCCGGGCAGAAAGCGCCGCCGCCAAAGATGGGGTGCACCATGGCGGCGTGGCAGCTCTGCTGGATACTAGCGCCAACCCATGCGGCCATGTTAATGCACTCGCCGGTGTTCAGACCTTCGGGGCTGTACACGTTGCCTTCGGCATTGGCGAGCAGGGGCGACCATGCCTGCACCATCTCGGGGTTCGAGCCGTAGTCGCCCGATGCGAGGATAACACCCTTGGAGGCGTTGAAGCGCACGTAACCAGCAGGAGTCGAGCACACGACGGCGCACACGCGTCCGTCCTCGCCCCGCACGAGCTGCTCGGCACGGGTCTCATAGCGAACCTCTCCACCGCTCTCAAGGCCGACCTTCACCATGCGGCCCATGAGGTCGAGCGTACCCACGATGAGACCGCCGAACATGTGGTCGGTTGGGTAGGCGCGGGTACAGAAGTCAGTGCCGTCGGCCAGAGCTTTGGAGCCTTCGCCCAGCACGACGTCGCCGCCATTCGCGCGCGTCATGTCGATGAGGCGGTCGAACACCCAGCCGGAGTGGTCGGTCCACAGGCGGATGAGCGAACCGTTGGCCTTGTATCCGGATGACTTGATCAGGTCGTTTATAATCTGGCCCTTGTCGAGGACGATGCCGTTCTCGGCTTGGACTTTGGTACCGATGGCCGAGAAGTCGAGGCCACGCCCGTTGTAGGAGGTGCCCTTCTCGACGAGGACGGTCTTAGCCCCGCCTTCGGCCGCGTACATGAAGGCAGCGACACCAGAGATGCCGGCACCCACAATCACAACGTCAGCGTCAACGGTCTCGACGATCTGCTCGTCGGCGATAGGTTCGGGCACGATCTCCCAGGTATGGGGGACTCCGTTGCATCCGGGCTCGTCGGCCAGGGCGACGCCAGCGACAACGGACGTCGCTGCGGCGGCGATGCCGACGGTCTTGATGAAGTTCCTACGGGTGATGTTCATGCGATACCCCTTTCGTTACGCACGACTCACGTCAGGCCGCGCGGCCATTGCAAAACGGGACGTCACCTTAATCGGCTACGCGCCCAGAATGACGCGGGCGGCATTGCGCCCAGAGTAGAAGTTGTATGCCTGCATGCCGCCCGAAAGCTGTATGTTGTAGGTCTCCTTGTACAGGCAGCAGGAATCCACACCAGCGCTAAACAGGCCGGGAATGGGCTCGCCAGCGGCGTCGAGGACGCGCATCTTGCGATCGGTCTTGATGCCGCCGATGGACGCGCTCACAAAGCGGTCGGGATGGACCGCGTAATAGGGCCCCTCTTCGGCGATGGGGAACAGGATGGAGGGGTCCACGCCAAAGTCCTCGTCGTAGCCCAGGGCGCAGGCTTCGTTCCAACGGGCCACGGTCGCCTTGAGCGTCGCGGGGTCGGCCCCCATCTGCTCGGCCAACTCCTCGATGGTCGCCCCCTTCTTCACGTTGTCACAGCCAGCGAACTGCTCGAGCTGGGCGGTAAGGCCCTCGAGGCGGTCTCCAGGCTGATAGGCCACGAAACCATGGTCGATGTGGTCGAACTCAAGACGTTCGACGGCGTTAGGGTCGAAGAGCGTCCAGGTCTTCTTCTGGGTGCTCATAGCGTTCAGGGTAAGCATGACGAAGTACTTGGCAAAGGTGTCCTCGGCCATGAAGCGCTCACCAAACTGATTGACCATCGGCAGGCACTGGTAGTTGGTGCCGATGTTGATAGGCACCATGTCCTGAGTGCCCTCAGGGGTCTGGACGCACATGGTATTGATGAAGCAGCAGGTGTTCTTCTGACCGCCCGCAGCCCGCATCATCCTGTGGCCGTCGCCGGTGGCGGGAGTGTCGAAGCCTCCCGAGGTGCTCCAGTCGGTGCCCGAGAGCTCCGTCATGAGGTCCTTGTCGCAGGAAAAGCCACCGGTGCAGACGACGATACCCCTGCCGCGGGCCTCGACGACGGTCCCGTCCACCTTCTGGCCCACAACACCCACGCACATGCCGTTCTCCATAACAAGCTGCTTGCCAGCGCACTCGGTGAGGAGGGTAAGACCGGGCTTGCCGTCGAGGTACTTGGCCATGATGGGTCCGAAGTTGGTGCCGCTGCCTCCCGGCCACCAGTGAAAGCTCTCAAAGAAGCTGGCACCCTGGTAGGTGTCGACGCGCTCGAACTCAACGCCTTTCTCGACAAGCCAGTCGATGGTCTGCCCGGACTGGGATACAAAGTCGCGCCACAGGTTGGCATCGACGCGGTAGTTAGAGTAGGTGAGTTCTTCGCCGATAATCTCGAGGATGGCGGGCAGCTCGCAGCCCTTTTCCTCTTGCATCTTTGAGCCCCAGCCAAAGACGCCTTCGGTGCCAAAAGTCATGCCACCGATGTCAGAGGTCTTCTCGAGGGCTACGACGGTGACACCCAGGTCGAGCGCCTCACAGATGGCGGCACAGCCAGCCGGACCGGCACCCACGACGACCAGGTCGGCCTCAAGAAACTCGGTGGGGACAAGTTTGTCGGCTTCGTCGGTAGACACTTGCTGGGCAGGTGCAGTGTCGGCGAGGGCGTGGGTGGGAACACCGGCGTTCTTTGCGGCGACGACACTCATGGTGGCAAAGCCCGCCGCGCTGATGAGCGTGCGGCGCGAACAAGTGCTGCTTGGGTTAGACATAGCGGCTTCCTTTCGTCTTTCTACCATTGCGGCGGATCAGGCGGCCCCTTGCCGCCAGCATCCCTCCGCCACGCGCCACACTAGCCCGCAGGAACCCTTTTGCGAATCGAGCCGATTGATAACCGCACATCGAGCATTTTGCTCGATGGAGACGGGTTAGTGTTTTCGTGCTATAACCTTCAGGGCATGTCTTGACACCCAGTCGAAAGGAGGAGCCGGATGAGCACCGTTTGGGACAACCGCTACCTCGTCGTGGGGCTGGCGCTCTGGCTCGCCCTCGTGTTCGGGGCCTTCCCTGTAACCGATCCTTCGCTCGTCATGGGCGGCTCCTACGGGGATGACAAACCGCCCTTGCTCGTCATCGCCTACTCCGGAGTGCTCGCAGCGGCAGTCCTGCCCGTTGTCGCATACCGAATCCGACTCGAGAACAGGCTCCTGGGCATAATCGTCGTCGCCTGCTGTTTGCAATATCTTGGCACGGCGCTCGTCGTGGGGGCCCCGCTGGCGGCGATCTGTTCCTCGGTGCTCGGCGGGCTGCTATACGGCTCGGGCAATGTGCTCGCAGTCTTCGCGTGGGGCATGTTACTCGTCAGGTGCCCGGATGACGTGCGCGAGCTCGCGTTCATCGCCGCAATCCCCCTGGCGGGCGTTGTCTTACTTGTAGGCAACCTCGTATTCGCAGGTCACTCCCTCGCCTCGCTTCTGCTGCTCCCCATCGCCTCGCTGGGCTGTTTCTGGAAGGCGCATACGGTCGTCCCCGATTCCGCTGAGGGCGGCGAGCATGATGACCGTCCCCACGTCCTGCACCAGATTGCCCCCGAGTTACTCAAGCTGGCACTCGTGTTCGGCCTCGTCGGGTTCATCTGGCAAGTGTTCGCCACCGACACGAGCGTCGGCACCTTCGAGAAGGACATGATGTTCTCGGTGGGCTTCATCCTGGCGGGTGCCGGCCTCTGCCTCTTCGTACAGTACTCGCCGGGCATGGGGGTCGGCTCGTTCGTCCGTTGGACGTTTCCCATCATCGCGGCCGGCCTGCTCTGTGCGTCACTCAACTCCGCAGTGCTTGCATACGTGGCCTGTGCACTGTTCGCCTGCGCCCATGCAGCCCTCGAGGCCATGATGCGCATCCGTGCAATCGGGCTTGCCCAGCGCTACAGGCCTCCCCAATCGGCGTTCGTTCTTGCCTGCGGCTTTGCCGCGATTAACGCGGGGGCAACGGCGGGCGAGACGCTCTTCGGCGCCGCGCGGCCCTTTCTTCCCCCGGGGGACCAGACCGTCATCGTCGCCATCTTTGCGGTGCTGGTCCTCGTGGGAGCCCTCATTCCCGAGACCGCCGGGGGCTCCTCGGTCCGCAGGGACAGGGAGCGCCCGGCCGCCGTCCTCTCCGACTCCGAGCGCAAGGCTCGCGCGCTCGCCGCGGCCCATGCGCTCTCGGCCCGTGAGCGGGAAGTGCTCGTGCTCATGCTCGACGGGCGCAGCGGCCCCGTTATCCGCGAGACCCTCGGCCTATCAAAAAGCACCGTGGACACTCATGTTCGCCACATCTACCAAAAAACCGGCGTCACATCGCGGCAAGAACTCATCGACCTCTCGCAAAGCCCGCAGCATACGCATCCTTAAGCCCCGTCCTCGGCCGTTTCTCGGGCCGCGTCGTCAGCGAGAGGCCCGAGACGCGCGCCCACCAGTGCGTGGGACTTCTTGGCGGAGCGAACGTCGAACTTGGCGTAGATGTTGCGCACGTGGGTGCGCACAGTTGCCATGCTCACTACCAGCGTCTCGGCGATTTCGACACTCGCGTAGCGCCGGGCCATCAGTGCGAAAATGTCGGACTCTCGCACGGTCAAGCCGTAGCCGTACGACATGCGGGCGACGCCCTCCAGGCGCTCGTCAACCGCAGCCGGACACAGCGGCGCGGGTTCCTGCGCGGCGCGAGTCCCCACCTGCAGGGCACCGACCAGCCCCCATCGCCGTTCAACCATGCGACGAACGCCACGAACAGGGTGCCGAGCACGAGCAAGGCACAACCCACCATAAGGCCAAACGCGTGGTTGGACAGGTGCTTAAGTGTGGCGAAGGCGCAGACAGTGCCCAACGAGCAGGCCAACAGCACCCCCCCCGCGCCCAACCCCATGTCGCCGCGCACCCCGGCCCGCCCGGCGGCAAAGTGCGGTAATAAAAGCGAAAACGCGAAGAGCTCCACCTGCACCGTGTTCGCGAAGGAACCGCCGCAAACGCTATCCTCCCCTACCCCGCGCTCATCATGAACAGCGCACAGAGCAGCGCGAACAGCAGCGAAAACGGGTGGGCCACCAGGCCGCCGTGGTTCCCGCAGTACACCGCAACCACCAGGGTAATCACCCATTACAGTTGGGACAGGCTCCAAGAGGCCTGTCCCTATTCATTTCTTGACGAAGAGATGTATGTTTGGGAGGCCCTTTGGGCGACCCGACCGGCCGCCCGCGCACGGCCCTTTTGCCCTGCCTCTTCCGAAGGCCTCGGGGGTGTTGCCGGCGCGGGCGGCATGTCCGCCTAAGACGACCGATGGGAACATGCCGGGCGAAGCTTCCAGACCCGCCGCGGCTGGTGATGTGGGTGTTGCTGGGCGGGCGTCTCGGCCGGGTGCGTTTGCGGACACGCTTGGAAGGATACCACCATGTTCAGGACCCCGCAGGCCTGCCTCGAGGCGGGACCGAGTGCCCCCGCTACAGGCTCTTCGTCGGCCTCGACGTCGGCAAGCGCTTCCATGCGGCTCACGCCAGGACCGGATCGGGGCGCAGGGCCCTCGCCCTCAAGGTCGACAACGACGAGGCCGCCGTCGACGCCTTCGTCGCGCGGGCCCTCGAGGCTTCAACCACCGTGCAACCATCAACAATGTTCGTCAGGCCTTTTCAGGCTGTGCCTGGGCTTAACCTTCTAGGCAAAAACAACGCGAGTTTGCGTTTTAATTCCGACTAGATAGGTAGAGTCAATACACGCAAGTCATCTACCTGGGGTGATGTAAGGAGCTGATAGCGGTCTACTACTCCACCGCAAATTAAAACGCAAACGTGCCCGTTTTTTCGCGCATGCGGGGCACAGTGCTATGATGTGCGGCCGTGATCCCGAGCGAATTGGAGTGGCATGAGCCCCTTCGTCACGTACCTGCTGGCCGCAAACGTAGTGGCGTTCCTTGCGTACACCGTCGACTTCTTCCTATGCGGGTTCTTCCCCAACCTGGACGATACCAAGGCTAATGCCGTCGTCATGGACCTGTTCCCGGTGGCCGGCGGCGCCGTGGGCACGCTGCTGGCGCTGTTCATATGGAGCGGCAGGCTCCCCGGACATCGGATAAACAAGGGCAACGTGGCTTGGTGGTTTCTCGCCTTTGCCTGCTTGGTTATTTGGGGCGCAATCACGATTGCCGCAACAGGCCTGATGCCCGTGAGCCTCAACGGCCTCCTCACCTCCTGGAACACGACCGCGCTCAAGGTGCTGAGCATATACCTGGCGGTGATTAACCTGGTCACGCTTGTGGTCTTCATCACGGACAAAGCAGCGGCCTCAAACGGCAACGACCCCAGAAAGCGCATGCCCGAAGCATGTCTTTTGGGACTCTGCCTTGCAGGCGGCTCCGTCGGCGGCCTCATAGGCATGTATACCGCAAGGCACAAAACAAAGAAGTGGTACTTCGTCTACGGGCTTCCAGTATTCCTGGCACTGGATGCAGGCCTTGTAATCTTCGCTCACAGCGCAAGGCTGGTTTAGACCAAGGAGCCGTGGGGGCTCATCAGTGTCTGGACGCAGTCGGCCATAACTCAGCATACATTTGCCTCAGTTGCCTAACCCCAGCCCCGCGGTCACTAACGCCTGGACGCCCGTAACCTAAGCTCCTAGCGCGCGCACCGGGATGACGTACACGCCCTCCTCTGCCCGCCAAGCGTATTCGCCAGTGCCCGTAAGAACCGCAAGGAACTCGGGGGGACGCGTGCGTGCCTGGGGATTGGTCATTAGCTTTGAGCGAAGGCGCTTGAGTGACGCAATGCCCTGGTCGGCTTTTGCCGATCCCAGCTTGCACTCAAATGCTGCCCACCGGCCATCGGGCAACTCAATAATGGCGTCAGCCTCAAGGCCGGTGTCATCGCGGTAATACATTACTTCCGCTGGTCCATCCGGAAGCGCCTGCGCATACACCGCCAGGTCGCGCATGCAGAGGTTCTCATATACCAGGCCAAACGTCTGCCAATCCTCCAGGAGCGACTCCTCGTTCATGCCAAGAAGCGCCACCGCAAGAGAAGGGTCGGCAAGATAGCGCTTTGGTTTGACGGCCAAACGCTTTGGAGATCTCCACTCGGGCACCCAACCAGGTACCTCTTCTACAAAATACAGGTCCTTGAGCAGGGAAACGTAGGATGCAAGCGTCTGAGCACTCACGAGGGGCTCATCTCCCGCCGATATATCAGCAAGCAAAACCTTGTACGTAACCGCCTGGCCCACATTTCGGGCAATGGAGCGGGCAATGCGCCGCGCGATAGAAGCGTCTTTGCCATGGCGGGGGATGCTCTCCTCAAAGAGGAGTTTAAGATACTCCCGCGCGGTCACCTGTGCCTGACTGGCAGAGAGATCGAGGACTTCGGGCCAGCCTCCCCTGCAGACAAGACGAGCCATTGTCGCAGCGTCCCCCTGCACTACGGCATTGGTGAACTTGCCGTCAAAAAGCCCGGCGAGCGACACGGCCGCACTTGAGTCACCCGATTCTTGGAGAGACATGGGCCTCATTCGAATTCTGCCGATCCGCCCCGACCCACTGTGAAGCGCGGCCGCCTCGTCTGCGTTCTTTACCATCGGCGTTGACGATCCCGTCAGAATCCAGGCTCCGCGCAGACCCCTCTGCATATCCACATCGTGACGCACGGCTTTCCAAATCATCGGGGCCTTCTGCCACTCATCGACAACGTGGGGGCGCTCGCCCACCAACATCGCGCGTGGATCGGAGCGTGCCAGCGAGAGCGCCTCGTCCACGTAGCTCACACTATTTGCCTGGCTACATGCCGTCCAGGTCTTGCCGCACCACTTGGTTCCAGCCACTTCGACGGCACCAAAAATACCCAGGTATTGACGAACCTGTTCGTCAACGATGCGGGGCATGTACTGATCCCTGGGTGGCAAGACATTCGGCATTGGCTGCTCCTTACGATGGAAACGCTAATGCCAGTATAGACTTTGAAAATCTCCTTTACCAGGCGCGTTATCGATTTTCCGACAATCCTATTAATGATTTTCCGATAATTCCATTCATCATTTTCCGATAATCTCATTAACGATTTTCCGACTATCTGATCCACCATTTGCTGGATGGATGAATCGGACCGACTGGACCCAGCGTCTGCACGTTCGCGGAACAATCGTGCTAAAAGGACCAAAACGAGCCTGGAAATCAATCGAAAATGGTCCATCCAACGCGCACGGGCAAACAAACATGCCGAATGGACCAAAAAGAAACAGGAGGACACACCCTCATCGACCGACACGAGGCCGAGAATCGCTTCGCACCCCCTTGCGCATACATTTGCGAATCTCCCATGCGTGTGGAAAATCTCACAACGTGCTTAACTAATCTGAAATCAGACAACTGGTATATGCGGCGGGCTTAACCTGAGCCAGAGCCTCGTCTACGCCACCGAGACACGTCACCCCTCCGGTGCGGCACCCTCTTCCCGAGCGAGCCACAAAAAGAAAGCCCTACAGGCGCTGCGCCCCAATGCGCTCTACAACCTGGGACGACTCATCAGCTACACCGCCATCGGCGGCCTTCTCGGCCTACTCGGGTCGGCGTTTGCCCTATCGGCGCAGGCACGCGCAGTCATCGGCGTCGCCGCCGGCGCGTTCATGGTCGCAATGGGCCTCACGCTCATGGGCATCCTTCGTCCCGGCGTACTCTCAAAGCTTCTTCCCAAGAAGGTCGTACGCAAAGTGGCGAGCGCGACCGCCACGCTGCGCCAACGCGGACCGTTTCTGCTCGGCTTAGTAAACGGTCTTATGCCCTGCGGCCCCCTTCCGGCCATGCAGGTCTACGCGGTGGCAACGGGAAGCGTAGCGGTGAGCGCACTCTCGCTCTTTGCCTTCTGCCTGGGCACGGTGCCCCTTATGTTTGTCGCTGGCAGCGTCATCACGGCACTCAAAGCACGGTGGCGGCGTGGCCTCATGCGCATCGGCAGGGCGATGCTTGTCGTGTTTGGCCTGGTAGCTGCGGGCAATGGTGCGACCCTGTTGGGAATCAACGTCTCCCTGCCGGCGCAGCACGGCTCCGACGAGATCATTGCCGCAACGGGTGCCGACGGAATCCAGCGCGCCACGGTCGAAGTCGACTACGGGGCGTATCAGGATGTCCGCCTCAAGGCCGGCGTGCCCGCCGAGCTCACGTTCCACGTGCCCGAGGGCAAGCTCATCGGCTGCAACTCCTCGCTTGCCATACCTGCCTTCGGCATCCAGGCCGACCTTGCGACGGGCGATACGGTCGTCTCCTTCACCCCCGACCAGACGGGCGCCTACCCCTACGCCTGCTGGATGGGCATGATCAAGGCGACTATCACGGTGGAGTGACGGGCTCGAAGCCACCGCTCGGCCTGCACTTCACTTCTCCCCAGCATGCTACGCGAGCAGGGCGTCTACCTGCACGTTCTTGAGGCGGTTGACGGCATCGAGCTTCCAGGCGGGGTAATCGTAACCCGGGTCGGTGTACTCGAAATCCTTGAGCCCAATGAGCTTGGCGCGAATCTGCGGGGTCATGAGCTCGCGAGCGATGGGAATGAAGCCGGTGCCGATCTTCGGGCCGATCATGGAAAGATACCAGTCGAAGTCGTCTTGCTCCATCATCATGGGCAGGCAGGCCATGTTGTGGTCGAACAGGGGCGCCATCCGCAGGACCTCGCCTGTATCGTTGTCCACCATGAAGCCGTAGTTGCCCGCGTGGCGGTCGACGTTTGCCATGACGGCGTCCATAGCGATCATCTCTCGGAACGACTCCTCGGCATTGTGCTTGGAGCAAAAATCGAGCATGTCATCGACATCAAAAACTCGGTCAAAGAATCGATGGGCCGAGACGAACCCTTCCTTTTCGGACGTAAACAAGGGGCATTTGCAGGCAAGCTGCCCATGAAACTTCATAAGCGAGTACGGCACGTGAGAGACTTTTGCCGCCTTCAGCAGGTCCGCCGCCAACACCTCGGAATATGGCTCGAAGCCAGCGTTGGCATAGCCTGACGAACCCCGCTTGAGCAGGGAAATCTCGTTTCCTTCTCGTATCCAGCACTTGGCAAATGACCCGGAAGTCGCAAACTCAGGAGAGGTGGGAGAATTCGCCCGCCCATACATTCCCGTGCCGTCAAAGGCGATGCGCGCAATGACGTCGTCGAAGGGGTTCCTATAGAGCGAGACATCGTCCCAGGTCAGCGCCTCGTCATCGCGTTTCATCCAGAACGTGTCGGTCAGAGACAGACAACGCACCATTCCAATGAAATCATGACGCGTCGTAAGACCCAGCTCACGCATGAGGCGCTCAATCGAATTGCGGTGCTTGGCAATCTGGCGACCGTCAATCCAGTCGTTGATATCAACAAAGCCATACGGCAAATACGAGCCCGACCGTTCAACTTCAATATAGCGATAGTCCACAAGGCGCTGTTCCTCACGATACGTCGCAACGACCGTGTCCTTGTTCATCAACTGATACAGCATCCCGCACCTCCTCTGATGCCTCCCGGCACGCACTCAAAGCTGGCAGATATTATACGGCAGCGAACACGGCCAGCATCGCGATCGATGAATAGCACGCTCGCAGCAGCTCAACTGTCACAAAAGTCATGCTCCATTTGTCATATTCTTACTAATGAAACTGTCATATTCTTCCTAATAGAAATCTCCCAAAAGTACTAACGACCTGGTATACCCCTTGAAACTAGAACGATAAGAAGGAAGCCTGGCTTATCTGTCGCTAGCATACGACTACTTCAGCATGTACCGGTGGCCCAAACGAAATGGTTTTATTGACCAGCCGCGGGGGCTGATTGCGCACTGGGAGTCTAAACGTGCCGGGGGTCTTGGCCTTGGCTAAAACAGCTCGCAGGCTTTTCCACGCATTTCAGCAGTAGGGGCAAATCGACACGCGACGTCAGCTGTGAGCAGGTACAATCAACCGGAAGCAGCAAAGACGGGAGTCAGGCATGTGCAACGGATCAGTGCGAAAAAGCGGTTCTCCGCGCATCATCGATAACCGAGGTAAGAAGGCCCTGCCTATCGGCATCGAGAACTTCGACGCCGTGATTCGCAGTGCCGTGTATGTCGACAAGACGCTGCTCATCCGCGACCTTATCGACAGCGCGCAGGGCGGCACCACGCTCTTCTGCCGACCGCGCCGCTTTGGCAAGTCTCTTGCCATGCGCATGATTCAGTGTTTCTTCGAAGCACCTGTTGAGGGGCTCATTCCGGACAAACGTCACCTCTTTGAGAACCTCGCCATTTGGGATGAGGGGCATTCCTACCACGAAGAGCAGGGCACGCACCCCGTCATCTATCTCACGCTCGGCGGAGCAAATGGAGCAAGCTGGGAGGAGGTGCGCGGCAGAATTGCAAACGCAATGGCAACGGAATACGAGCGGCATAGCTATCTCTACGACAAGCTTCTGCGCTTTGAAAACCAGCGAGCCCTCTTCGAGCGCCTCGTCGTTGGCCAAGCAACCGAGGAAGAACTCACGCGTTCCCTCGCCTGGCTCTCCACGCTCCTTCACCAGTATCACTGCAGTGAGACGGTCATCCTCATTGACGAGTACGATCGTCCCATCACCGAAGGCCACCTGGGAGGATTCCGCGACGAGGCCACGCGTTTCATGCGCTCGTGGCTTACCGACGCCCTCAAGGGCACGGTCGATCTGCGTCTGGCCTGCATCACGGGCGTGCAACGTGTCTCAAGGGAGTCCATCTTTTCCGACCTCAACAACCTAACGGTAGACACGCCGCTTTCCGAACGTCATGCCGAATCGTTTGGCTTCACGGAGGCCGAAGCTGAGGCGCTCGCACGTTATATGGGTCTGTCAGCCGACAAGCTTCCTGAGATGCGCACGTGGTACGACGGTTACTGCTTTGGCGGCATGCGTGTGTACAATCCCATCTCCACCCTGCGCTACTTACAAGACGGGATTGCCCAGCCCTACTGGACAAATACCAGCGGCAACGCCGTGGTCACGCGTCTGTTTCAGGGGGCCGACCAGAAAACCAACGCCCAACTGCAAACGCTTGCCCAAGACGGCATTGTCGAGGCGCCCCTCAACATGCAGGTCGTGTTTGGCGAGATAGACTCAGATACCACCGCCACGTGGAGCCAGCTTTACCTGGGCGGATACCTTACAACCGACGACGTCGCCCGGCCTGAAGACGCTCGCATGCCCCGCCGTCTCCGCTTGCCCAACTACGAGGTTCGCGACCTGTTTGACCGCGAATTCCTTGAGAGGGCAACGAGGCTCGCAACGGGCACCCGCCTGCACGACCTGCATGAGGCCCTGCTCGAAGGCAACGCGCCCCGCTTGCAGGAGATCCTGACCGCCATTGTCGAAGAGTCGCCGTCTTTTCGCGACCTCACCTACGAGGCACCCTGCCACATGCTGCTCATGGGGATGCTCTATGAAGTGCCGGGTTACCAATACCCCACCTCAAACCGGGAGACCGGCCTGGGATACTCCGACATCTTGCTTGAACCCACGTCCCAAAACGCCGCCCGCCTGCCCGTTATCGCCATCGAGGTCAAGCGAGCTCGCGACACGGCCGGCAAAGACATTACCGACCAGGCAGCTCTCAACGCACATGCCAGTAACGTGGCGCTCAAGCAAGCCATTGACAAGCATTACGGCGCCGGCCTGCACGGCAGCGGCATATCTCGCTGGGGCGTGAGCTTTTCCGGCAAGATGGTAGGCGTAGCAAAGGAAGGCTAAGCCGTGAAACTCCAGCAGCTTGTATATGCAACGAAGGTCGCCGAGTGCGGTAGCGTCGCCGAGGCGGCACGCAGGCTTTTTGTGGCTCAGCCCTCCATCACGGCGGCCATCCGCGAGCTGGAACGCGAGATGGACGTGCGCATCTTCGAGCGCACCAACAAGGGCATGACGGTCTCCGAGGAGGGCTCGACGTTTTTGGGCTATGCCCGCCAGGTCATCGAGCAGGCCGAGCTGCTCGAAAGCAAGTACAAGGCCGACCAGCGTCGCGTGCCACATTTCAGCGTGTCGTGCCAGCACTACTCGTTTGCGGTGAACGCGTTCGTCGACGTGATACGCCAGTTTGACGCCGCGAGCTACGACTTCACCCTGCGCGAGGAGCAGACGCACGAGATTATCGAGGATGTCTCGCACATCCGCAGCGAGCTGGGGATTCTCTACCTGTCGGGGCGCAACCGCGAGGTCATCCAAAAGATGCTCGCCGCCAACGACCTCGCCTTCGAGGCGCTGTTTTGCGCCGAGCCGCATGTGTTCGTGCGCAGCGCCCACCCGCTTGCGCAGTCTATCAAGGTCACGCTGAACGACCTGGCCGATTATCCGTTCTTGTCGTATGAGCAGGGAGAATACAACTCGTTTTACTTCTCCGAGGAGCTCACCTCCACGCTCGACAGGCGCAAGAACATTCGCGTGCGCGACCGAGCGACGCTGTTCAACCTGCTCATAGGCCTCAACGGCTACACCGTGTGCTCGGGCGTCATCAGCGCCGAGCTCAACGGCACCTCGATCGTCTCGGTGCCGCTCGACATCGACGAGTATATGGAGATCGGCGTGATCTCGCGCAAGGGAACGCAGCGTACGCCGTACGGAGAGGCGTATATCGAGGCGCTTCGCCGGCACATTCCCATGGGCGTGCAATAGATAATTCCTATAGCAACCTCTAGGTAAACGATATTTTGCGATTGCAGCAGCAGGCCCCATACTGTTCGCCACCAATTCGGCGGATATCGCCGGACGGCAATCGCTCAATAGCCCGCGCCTTTCCTGGCGTCGCCCAACCACGGAGGTTCACCCATGGCTTCTTGCACCAACGCCCCCTTCCGCTGCGACATCGTCGGCAGCTTCCTGCGCCCCGATGTCCTCAAGCAAGCACGCGCCGACTTCAATGCAGGCGTGATTGACGCCGCCCAGCTCAAGACCGTGGAGGACGTCGCCATCCGCGACCTGGTGACCAAGCAGAAGGCCGCCGGACTCAAGGTGGTGACCGACGGAGAGTTCCGCCGCAGCTACTGGCACCTCGACTTCATGTGGGGCCTGGGCGGCATCGAGCGCCGCGCGAGCCGCGAGGGCTACCGGTTCCATGACGAGGAGACCACGGCCGACACCGCCGTGGTGGTGGGGCCCATCTCGGGCGAGAACCACCCTTTCGTCGAGCACTTCAAGTTCGTGCAGGCGCTCGCCGGCGACGACCACGTCGCTCGCCAGACCATCCCGGCTCCCATCCAGACGTTCTCCGAGGTGACGCTTGACCGCTGCGACGGCCAGCAGGAGAGCCTGCGAAGCGTCTACCCCACCGACGAGGCGCTTTTCGACGTCATCGCCGCCGCCTATCGCACGGTCATCGCCGACCTGTACGCCGCCGGGTGTCGCAACATCCAGTTTGACGACTGCACGTGGGGCATCTACTGCGACACCGACTTTGTCGCCAAAACGGGCATGAGCCCGGTTGACATCCAGAAGGTGAGCGAGCTAGGCGTCGCCCTCAACAACGCCGCCATCGAGGGCGCGCCGGCCGACCTGGTCATCACCACCCACGTGTGCCGCGGCAACTACCACTCGACCTACGCCTTCGAGGGCGGCTACGACCCCGTCGCCCCCTACCTGTTCGCCAACGAGAACGTGCAGGCGTTCTACCTCGAGTTTGACACGCCGCGCGCTGGCGGGTTTGAGCCCCTTCGCCATGTCGCCGACGGCAAGAAGGTCGTGCTTGGCCTCGTCACGTCCAAACAGCCGGGCCTAGAGGATGAGGACGTGCTTATCGCGCGCATCAACGAAGCCGCTCAGTACGTCCCGCTCGAAAATCTCTACCTGTCGCCTCAGTGCGGCTTTGCAAGCTGCGAGATCGGCAACAAACTGACCGAAGAGGAGCAATGGGCCAAGATCGCCCTCATCCAGAGGGTCGCCAAGAGGGTGTGGGGCGAGTAACCCAGCACCAGCACGCAAGCACGAAAAACCAGGCGGCGCAGCATGCAAAAAAGCCAGCCGCTAGCCCTGGGCGCTTGGTGCGCCGGGGTGTTCGGGCCAGGGCGGCGGGTCCATCACAGTCATGTCGAGGCGCAGGGTCTGCGCGATGAGCGTGGCCAGCTCGTCATCGGTGATGTCGGGTTTGGCCTTCATCATGCCTACCAGGCCGAACAGGAGCAACCCGAACGTCTCGGGCACCAACTGGATCTCGATGGTGCGGTAGGCCATGTACTCGGACACGATGTAGCTCTGGATGCACGCGACGACCTCGCGGACGGCCTGCGTGGCAAACTGGTCGCGCACACCCAGCTCGTCGAGCACGGCGAACATGGGGCGCGGGGAACCCGAGGCGGTGTAGAGCGCCCGACGCAGCGTCGACACGCAGTTCTTCAACTCCGAGGGAGTGTCGCCAAACGCCCGCAGCTCGTTCCAGGTAGACACACTCTCTACCAGGTCTTCGAGGTAGTCATCGAGCACGGCGTCGGTCACGGCCTGCTTGTCGGGGAAGTAGTAGTACACGAGGGTGCGCGTCACGCCCGCCTTACGAGCGATGGCCGCCAGGCTGGTGCCGGCCACCCCCTCGGTCTCATACAGGTCGCGGGCGGCCAGCATGATGTCGCCGGCCATGCCGCCCAACCGCGCGCTATGCCTGACCTGCCGCGTCACGGGATGCGGCAGGTCAGGGTCGAGCCCGGGTATCGACGCGCTCCTCTGCACCGGCACGGCAGCACCTCCGTCCGTCAAGGAACCGCCGTACTCGGCACAGCTCGCACAACGCGGCTGCTAAAAACCTAGCGGTTCTCCCCAACGACCTCTCGATAATTCTGTGTGTCATTATAGAGCTCGTCCTTGAGCGGGTTAAGGCCGCGGGCGCGGATACGACGGAACTGGTAGACAGCCAGCGCGACGTTTGCGACAAGCGCCATGAGGCTCACGGCAAAGAACGCGGTGGGGTTGTGCGTCGTGGGAATCTCGGCAAAGGTGTAGAGCTGCGGCAACGCCATGGCGAACATGGCATAAAGCGCCAGCGTCTGTGCGCGATGCTGCAGCCAAGCGCCGCGCTTGGTGAAGAACGCGGGCACGGTGCAGGCGATGAGCAGGGCCAGGCCGGTGTACGTGGAATGGTCGGACATGCAGTTGTAGGTGTAGGCGAAGTTCCAAAGGTCGTAGGCGATGATCCACATCCACAGCATGTCGGGCCAGATCATGTCGCGCGACTTGTCCTTCGAGATGAAGATGCCGAACCAACCGCAGATGGTGATGATGTTCAGGACGCCGGCGATTGCGTTCATGATGTTCCAGGGACCGGAGATCATCCACACGTGATCGACGACGGCGCCGCCCCACAGGCCGTAGGAGAACATCTGCACGTCGCGTATCACAGCTTCACAGATGTTGATGGCGAGAATGAGCGGCGGGAAGCACAGGGCCCAGCGCTTCTCATACAGGTGATGCTCACGCCCGTCGGCACCGCGCCACTTCACGAACCGCAGCGCCATGAAGCCGACGCAGCCCGCCAAAGCCGAGTACGTCTTGACCCAGTTGAACCAGTTACCCGTGCCGTATTCGTTGCCGGGCGCAGCGGTGTTGGGCCACACGAAAATGGTGAACACGATGGGGGCGACGACGAACAGCGTCACGCCGCCCCAAACGCTCGTGCGGCCGAATTCGTTGAATGCCATGAGAGCGAACACGACAAAGAGCCAGATCGCCCACACCATAGGGTCGGATGCCTGGTACAGGATGCCCATGGGTTTCCTCCTCGGGATACAGGGGCGCACCGCCGCAACACCGCGGGCGCGGATGCGGCGGTGCGCGAGTCGCCAGACGTTTACGGACGCGTCACCATGGTCTTGACGCGGCCCTTCTCATCCCAGGCTGCCTTGTAGCCGAACTCCTCCAGATTGGCCAGAGCGACCTCGCGCTGGTCCTCGGGGACGTCGATGCTGTCGAGGTACACCTTGCGGAAACCGGGGTTGTCGATGTAAAGCTCCTGCTTGAAGGGGTTGCGCTTCTTGACCGCAATGGTGTAAGCCTGGTAGACGAACACGCCGGCGTTGAACAGCAGCGCGATGACCGAGATGGTCATGTGGGTGGCCGGGTCGTTCGTGGAATGCACGATGAAGGCGGGGTGCAGGAAGAACCACGGCACCGTCATGGTCACGATCATGTTCACGGCAAGCGTGCGCACGCGGTGCTGCGCGTAGGCGCCGCGCTTGATGAAAAACGCCGGGATGGTGCAGGCCGCCAGCAGCACCAGGCCGCAGTACATGGAGCGGTCGGAGACACTGTTGTAGGTGTAGGCGAAGTTCCACAGGTCGTAGCCGATAATCCAGAACCACAGCTGGTCGGGCCAGACGAAGTCCTTCTTCTTGCCGCGGCTGACGATGATGCCGAAGAAACCGCAGATGCACAGAGCGTTCAGGATGCCGGCGATGCCGTTGATGACGTTCCAGGGGCCGCCGACCACCATGTAACCGTCCACGATGCCGTTGACACCCGTGAGCTGGAAGTCGCGGATGCAGGCCTCAAGGATGTTGATGGCGAAAATGATGGGCGGGATGCAGACGACGTACTTCTTCTGGAAAGCGGGGAAGTACACGATGAGCCATCCGAGAATCGCGCCCGCCAGGCACGAGTAGGTCTTCACCCACTGGAACCACGTGCCCGCGCCCGTGCCCTCAACCGCCGTGTGCGGCCAGACAAATATCGTGAGCACCGTGGGCAAGGCGATGAAGATTGCGCCGCCCACCCATTTGTTGAGGCGTGACAGCTCGTTCATGCCAATGAGAAACACCAGGTAGAGCAAGACACTCACTATCGCCGTCCCCGAAAGCGGCTCGTAGAAGAACATGGGGATCCCCTTCCTCCTTGCACTTTGCGAGCCCATCGAACCCGTGTGCGAATGCCCCAACGCGCGCCTCCGGTCGATGCGGCCCGCCCCTTTGGCGGGAGTGTATCAGGGAGATTTTTTGTCGGTTTGACACTTAGGGGTTGATTCGTCAAGAAGGAAGGCTGGACGGCAAGCAGAAAGATCCGCCACCCAACTCTAGAAAGCAAAAACCACAGGTCGCCTTGCCGTGGAAGGTACGTGATGATTGGAAGGTACGTGATGATTACATATTAGTTTGCTATTTCTAACTAAATGAGTAAACTGGGCAATTGTGTTTCCCTCATCGAACTTCTATTAAGGAGGCGTTCCGTGGAACTTACCCGTCGTTCGCTTATCTCGCTTTTCGCTACCGGTGCACTTGCCAGCGTCGCCCCCATCTCGGCCTTTGCCGATGAGGCCGCAGAGACCGAG
Organism: uncultured Coriobacteriaceae bacterium; assembly: GCA_900539345.1. Classification (GTDB taxonomy): domain Bacteria; phylum Actinomycetota; class Coriobacteriia; order Coriobacteriales; family UMGS124; genus UMGS124. Next base: position 20,034 of record UQBS01000038.1, read on the forward strand.
GAGGAGAGCGTCATCACCGCCCCTGCGGGCTCCGAAGAGGCCGCAGCCCAGCTCATCGATGCCATCCAGGGCGACTACGTCGAGCTCTTCCCCGTCCTTCGTCAGTATCCCGACATCTGGCACGAGCAGTGCGCCGCCATCGTGGGCGAAGACGACGCCGACGAAACGGCAGAGACGCTGCAGGCGTCCATGGAGGGCACGCTTCGCGGCGAGGAGGCGGCCGAAGCCTACGAGACCGATCCCGACTCCATGGCCTTCGACTGCTCTTTCCCCGACGGAATTGCGACTTTGCATTTCGACGGGGCAACCGTGACCGGCATCGCGCAGGACGGCACCGAAGTCTTCTCCCACGAGTATGAGTACCTGTGCTACTCCCCCATCGTTGACTTCTACGTGTTCCGCACCGCCGACGAGGACGCCGGCGAATACCGCTACTTCGTGAGCCGCTCCGACAACCCCGCCGACACGTTCCATCTCGAGATGCGCTTTGGCAGCGACCTCAACGACCTGTTCGACTTCTTCACCGGGGCCTATGCCTACACCATGCCCGCCGCCATCCCGGCCGACGCGAGCGACGAGCTTATCGAGCAGTGCATCGCCCTCTTCGTGACCGAGAATCTCGAGGGATAGCCCATCCCGCAAGCGAGACTGCTCTCAACCGGAGAAAGACCGCCCCCTTCCCCAAACGCACCATCCGGGGAAGGGGGCGGTTCCGTTTGTCGAAGAATCGTCGAGCGGTGCCGCACCGCCGGCGTCGCACGGGACAGGCCCGCTTAACGATGGGCCCTCCTCGCACTCATTGCCCGTGTGCCGCCGGTGTGAGCGTGCCGCAATTCGGACTCGCTCATGAAAGTGCGGCTAAGTGTCAAAACACCCCTTTATCTGCCTCATTTGCCTTGTATTTGCATCATTTGGCTATAAAATGATGCAAATACTTTCGGAATGAGGCAATTTAGCATGAGGAATTTCGACTACACAACCCTGTCAGAGGCGCTCCAGTCACCGGAGGTCATCAACCTCCTCCTTGCCGCGAGAGAGCACAAAGGCAGGCAGGTCGCCCTCGGCTCCGTGAAGCCCGACATCCTCGGCGCCCTTGTCGAGCAGGCGAAGTACGCAAGCACCAAGGCGTCCAACCAGATTGAGGGCATCGTGACCACAGAGGTCCGCCTGAAGGCCCTTATGCAGGAGTCGACAGCGCCGCGCAACCGCAACGAGGAGGAGATCGCCGGATACCGCGACGTTCTCGCGCTTATCCACGAGCAGCACGACTACATCGACATCAAGCCCTCCGTCATCCTCCAGCTGCACCGCAACCTCCTGGCGCACACCAGCTACTCCTACGGTGGGGCATGGAAGGACTCGGACAACCAAATCGTCGCCCGCAATCCCGACGGCACGACGTACGTGCGCTTCACGCCAACTCCCGCCATGCTCACGCCCAGTGCAATCGAGAGTCTCTGCGGCGCGTATCGCTCGGCACTTCAGGCCCAGAGGTATGACCCGCTTCTCCTGTCAGTGCTCTTTGTCTTCGACTTCGTCAGCATCCACCCGTTCAATGACGGCAACGGCAGGATGAGCAGGCTCATCACCGTGCTCTTGCTCGAGAGGTGCGGTTACGAGGTCCCCCGCTACATCAGCGTCGAGAAGCTGATTGAACAGAACAAGGAATCGTACTACGAGGCCCTGGCCGCAAGCTCACAGGGGTGGGAAACTGGCGACAACGACGCCTCTCCGTTCGTCCGCTACATGCTCGGAATCATTGTCAAGGCGTACCGAGAGCTCTTCGACCGCATCGACGGACAATTCGCCACAGCCTCGAAAGCGAGTTCCGTGGCTGCGACCTTCGACCGCCGCCTGGGCAAAGTGACGAAGTCTGACATCCGCGACGCATGCCCCGGGATAAGCGACATCACGATAGAGCGCGAGCTCAAGCGCATGCTCGACGCCGGTGAAATCGTCAAGGTCGGGGCTGGTAGGGGCACGGGGTATGTAAAGAAGTAGGCGCTAGCCCTGGCCACCTGCTGCATGCTGGCCATCTATCAGCTACTCGTGATCGTTGCAATCGAAAAACATCTCCGTTTCCGGTAGCCAGAACAACAGCCTTTGCAGTAATGGTAATGACGGTCTCGCTCTGATAGTGCAGGCAAACCGCGCCAACGCACGTACCATCGTACTGATCCCAAAGGTCCATATCCGCGTCAAGCTCGGGATCATAGAAAGCAGTGCAGCTGGACCATGCGGACAGGCCGCCATAGCCAGGCGTGGCCTTCTCAACCAGAATGACGTTTGAACCCGCCTGAGCAGCCGCCCACGCAGCATTGAGACCGGCGAGACCGCCGCCCACAACGAGGACGTCGCACGAATACTCGGCGGTATCGGGCGCCGGAACAGACGGAGTGGGGTGCTCGCCGCGACGCGGCAGATAGGTAATGTCGGTCGTGGCGTCTGGCACCAAGACATTCTCGTCGGCCGTCATCTTAGCGTCATGGGCGAAGGTTCCGTCGGTCTCCTCATCGCCCGCAGCCGCCATCGCCACGGAAGAGCCGACGAGCCCCATTGCACCAGTCGCTCCAGTCGCAACGGCCGCACCTCACAGAAAATCACGACGCGGCACGTCCTTGCCTGCAAAAAGCTTGGCCCCATGATTCTGATGGTCTCGATTCATGCCCACTCATCCCTCTCTACGTGCTCCATTATTGGTAGAGAACTCGGCGGAATGTCTGGCTTTCTTCCACCGATTCGAACAGTAGGAGCGAGCGGAGGTCAGAAAAAGAGACGTTTGGTATACGGTTGGGAAAAACGAAAAGTATGCCTGTTTACCTGGTATTTTGTTCGTGTCAAGCAGATATTGCCCTACTTGATGCCAAGTAGATCGAACAAGTCCTGGCGACTGTGGACGCCCAACTTTCGATAGAGCGACTTCGTGTGATACCGCACGGTGTCTTCAGAGCAGTCGGCACCGCAGCGACGCTGTAAGAGATTGACGCAGAAAGCACGCCAACAGGGACGGGGTGCCTGGAGCTATTGCTCGGGCGCCCCGTCTTGGTTTGGTGGGGCGAGGCGCTCGAGAGAGTGTGTCAAGGGGTTGCTCTTTATCCTCTTGATACCGAGAGGTTGACGCCAAAAGAGGGAGGCTGGATGCAAACTCGCTCATGAAAGTGCGATGTATCGACCAAAACTCGCTCATGAAAGTGTAGCAAGTGGGCAAAAACTCGCTCATGTTTTTGCGTTACCTGGTAAAACGGCATTTGTTTGCTCTGCCCTAGGTTGTATGAGGGCGAGGGTCTTTTCACGGCTTTAGCTTGAAGTGCAGCGCCCTTTCTTGGACTACTCCGTTCTCGGCGGTATGCTAGCTGTCGTACGTAGGAGTGATTGCCTTGCGTGAGTTGGAGTTAAGGCCGAGAGCGGAGCGGCTAAGTCCCTACGCACCCTCATTGTGTCGGACGCCCATCCTGATATTGATTGGGGAATCAAGCTATGCGGGAGCAATGTCGAGCGCGAGGGCTCCGTGCTGACGCTACCATACCTCACGGCGTTTCTCCTGCGTAGCTATCTGGCAGGGAAGTTGGGCAGGGCGAGCAGCGCGAAGACGCCGTTCTGGGAGGAAGAAGTGGACGAGAACACCAGGGAGACCATAGGCTACTACGACGTCAACGCGGCGAGCTATGTGGCGGAGACCGCCGGCGTCGAGTTCGGCGAGCTCCAGCGCGAGTTCGCGCGGCGCCTGCCGAAAGGCGGACGCGTCCTCGATCTGGGCTGCGGGTCGGGCCGCGACTCGCTCGCGTTCCTGAGGGCGGGGCTTGCGGTGGACGCCGTCGACGGCAGCGCGCGGATGGTCAAGGCGGCAAGCGGGCTCACGGGACTTCCCGTCGCGCACACGACCTTCTCCGACTACGAGCCGCAAGGTCCCTACGACGGCATCTGGGCGTGCAGCAGCCTTCTCCACGTGCCGGCGGCAGAGCTCGCCGGAGTCATCGCCAAGTACGCACGCGCCCTCGCGCCCGGCGGCACCTTCTACCTCAGCTTCAAGTTGGGCGCCCACGACGGCATGCGCGGCGGCCGCTGGTTCACCGACCTCGACGAGCCGGCCCTGCGCGCCCTCGTCGCCGAGGTCCCCGGGCTCCGGGTCGACCGCGTCGACTTCACAAGCGACGCCCGCCCCGGCCGCTCCGGGGAGAAGTGGCTCAACGCCTGGTGTGTGAGGGGGTAAGGCGGGTCAACCTCGGCATGGCCGACGATCGTGATAGGACCGAACCGTTATTTGGCGGCCCCGCAGAGCCGGGCCGACTCCTCCAAATGGTCCATCCAGCACGTTCGTCAAACAGTCGTGCTCAACGGACCAAAACGTACTCGAAAATCAGCCAGAAATGGTCCATCCAGCACGCATGGCCCACCAGAGACGCCATGGCCCGCACAGACGTGGTGGTCGAGGCGTAACACCATCAAAACCGATGTGCACCACCAAGGGGATGGCCCCGGAGCTTTTCCGGGGCCATCCCCTTTTGCCTTACCTTGCTTCTGTGCATGTCCCCGTGAGCAGTGCAGCAATCCAAACACCGCTTGAATTCCTCGATACCACCCGGCGACAATCAGGCCGTGCCTCCCTGCCGTATCGGACACAAGGCTCATCGGCCCCTGCCCGAGCGCGCGAGCCCCAGCCATCGTCTTTTGACGCGGGATTTCGGCATCGTTCCCGTCAACGGCAGCCTAACGGAGAGCCTCAACTTTGTTGCTCGCCCAGGAGTTGGCACAGGTCGATGAGCTCGTCTTTGCTGTGGATGCCGGCCTTGCGGTAGGCGGACCTGGAATAACCCTGTGCGGTGCCTTTCGTTATCGCCAGCTCCTCTGCAACGCGTCCCAGGCTGTACCCTGAGGCAAAGAGCACGGCGACCTGCGCCTCGCGAGAGGTGAACCCATACGTATCGATCAGCCTGCCCTCGACTGCGTCAAGCCGTTGGCGCCGGTCGGAATCGCCACCTGCAGCCTGCGCCCGCAACGATCCCCCGCCCGAACCGGCACCGACGGATGGCGAGGGCCGCGGGTCCAGCCCACTGCGCAGCAGCAGCATCGCGAGCACGACCACGCCCGAGGCAAGCACGGCCATCGTCGCGACATAGACCATGACGCTCCCGAAGAAACGTGCCTCCTCGGCGCCCGCGGCCCGCGCCAATACCCATGGAACCCCGTAGTAGCTAGCAAACCAGCACAGCGCCCAGAACATGAGGCCATACACAAGCATCACGGGGACGAAGCTCACCGAGAGCCGACGGGCCTTGTCGGCCAGCAGGATATAGAAGAGGACGAGCTGCAGGGAACACGAGGCTGTGGCCACATAGGCTCCGAGTGTCTCAGCAATACCCGAGAGATACAGCAGCGTTCCGCCCAGAAACGTGAACGCCAAGACCGCCCAGCACGCAGGGAGCGCCATGTCTAGGGCCCGAACGGGCGCCCCACCGATGCGGCGCGTCTCAAGGCGACGGGTGATGGGGACCGACAGGACCACCAAACTGAGCGCGATTGCAGACAGCAGCAGCACGACAACCGTGCGCACGCCCATGGCCGGCGAAATGCCGTTGTCGATAACGCCACGTATGACGGTGCCGCCCAAGATGCATGTAGCGCAGGCGCCAAGGAAGACGTCAGTCAAGTCGACTAGGGCGACCGGCTGATGGGCGTTGTGATCGCACACCGCCGGCGCCCCGTCGGGCTGCCGGGACAGCAACCATGCGACCACGCAGAGAAGCAGGCGAAACGGTGGGAGGTGGACCGTCGCGTCGTTCCCCCCAGACCGTGAACGACACGTACATGCACGCCACGGAGCACGGGTAGGCAAGCAGGGCAAGGAGGAGCTTGTGCATGGCCGCGCCGCTGGGGCCCGTCGCGAGGTACCCCGTCCACATGAGGAAGCACGTCAACAAACCGCACGCGACCATGACGCTTGCGGCCACATGGGCCGCTAAGGGCGCACCCGGCCAGTATGCAAGCACGAAGGCCCCCAACACGCCGGAGACGGCGACGATGGCCGCTGACCCGCGGTGCTCGGAAAGCAAATCCGACAACAGCCGCCAACGCGTCAGGGCAACGCCTGCAAGCACGACGAGGGCCAGCAGGAACACACTGCTCGACGGAACACGGGCCCCGCCAAGCGCAACGAGCGACTCATAGGGGAAAAGACCCACAAGGAACCCTTGGTAGCGAAAGCACGTCCAAAACGCCGTAAGGCCCAGGAACGGGGCAACGACTCCTCGAAACATCTGCACTTGCGCGCCCCCTTCGAACCCTTGCGGCAAACGGCATTCTACCTGCTGGTTTGCCATTGTAGTTCATGCCACGCACGTCAAGCCCATCATTTATGGGTGCCCCTCTCGGTATTTCCCCCATCGATTATGCCTCCTTGCGCGACCGAACAGGCACATTGTGGCAGACGTCACGCCGTCACAAGGGGAACCGACGGCATCGTTCCATGACGCCGGGCACATGCGCTCGGCATAAGGAGGAATGCAATGAAGACAACTAGTAGCATCTCACGCCGCAGCTTTGTCGCCAGCGCAGCCGCAACGGCGGCCATGGCAGCTGCGGCCACCGGCACCGCCCACGCCGACGAGAGCGCACCCGCATTCGTCAACGGCGTTGCATGGGACGCCGAATACGACGTCGTGGTCATCGGCTACGGTTTCGCGGGCGGCCACGCGGCACTCGCCGCCGCCGACAACGGTGCACATGTGCTGATTCTAGAGAAGGCCATGCTCGGCCTCGAAGGAGGAAACTCCCGCTACGCAGGGCAGGGCTTCGCCGTACCCAACGGCGACTCAGAGAAGACGCGCGGCTACTTCCAGGACCTGCGCGGCTACTTCAGCACGCCGTCCGACGCCATGATCGACGCATATATCGAGAAGGCCGAGACCGGCGCCGACTGGCTGCGCAGACTCGGCGTGGACCCCTATACCGATGGCCAGGTCACCCCAAGCGCTGGTGAATACAGGGAACTGCCCCACGGTGGCGGTGACGACAAGGAGAACGGCCCGTTCGTCTATCTGTACCCCGCCCCCACCATTTTCGACGCCTCGCACTACAACCTCGTCCAGCGCAACGTCGAGGCCTCCGAGTCCATCGATGTGTGGTACGAGTGCCCCGCCACACACCTTGTGCAGGACCCCGATACGAAGGTGATTCACGGAGTGGAGTTCGAGCACGGCGGCCAGTCCTACAAGGTGCGCGCGAAGAACGGCGTCATCATGGCCATGGGCGGCTTTGAGGATAACCCTCAGATGCTGCAGGACTACCTGCTGCTTCCTTCCACCGTGCCGTTCGGCGCCATGTTCAACACTGGAGACGGCGTGACGATGGCCCAGGAGGTCGGCGCAAATCTGTGGCACATGGGCAGCCTCGCCGGCATCATGTGGGCCTTCAAGTCCCCGGAGTGCGACCACGGCCTGTGCCCGCTGACCTTCGCGATGAAGGCCCCCGGGTTCATGATGGTGGGCCCCTCCGGCCAGCGCTTCGTCAACGAGGACCAGACCACCCGCCACGGCCTCATAAACTACGCGGGCACCTACCGCAGCCAGCCCGCCGTTGTCCCGGCCTACGGCATCTTTGACAGCGCCTACATGGCCGCTAAGGGTCGAATCTACCCGCAGTTCAGCGCCGACAACAGCTATGAGATCGAAAACGGCTACTTCATCGTGGCCGACACGCTCGAGGAACTCGCTCAGAAGCTCTACGACGACATGCCCGACTTCGTGCGCCAGCCCAACGCCCCCGAGAAGACCGGCACGTTCACCGACCGCTTCATGGCGACCGTAGACCGCTGGAACGCCGATTTTGCAGCGGGCGGTGACACGCTCTACGGCCGCGGCGCAGACTCCATGTACTCGATTGGCGAGCCCCCGTTCTACGCCATCCCGCTGCATCCCACAATGTTCAACACACAGGGCGGCGCAGAACGCGACGAGAAGGCCCGCGTGCTCGACCTTGGGGGCGACCCCATCCCGCACCTGTACAGCGCAGGCGAGTTTGGCGCCATGTGGAGCTGCAACTACAACGGCGGCTGCAACATCGGCGAGGGCGTGATGTACGGCCGCATCGCAGGTGAGAACGCCGCCATCGCACCCGACGACCTCGTTGCCGACGAGCTGGCGTCGGGGGACATCGACTTCTCCGCCGCCCCCGAGGAAGATCCCGAACTGGGCGAGAACCAGTACCTCGGATGCGGATGGGGCATCGGCGGGCGCCTCAAGGTCATCTGCACCATCGAGGACGGCACCCTCACCGACGTCCAGGTCGTGCGCAGCTTCGAGACCCCGGGCATCGGCTCGCTTGCCGTCGACGCGCTGCCTGCATCCTTCGTCGAGGCAAACGGCGTCAACGTGGAGACGATAAGCGGCGCCACCTCCACGAGCCGCGCTCTCATCGCTGCCGTGACCGACTGCCTCACGCAAGCCGGCATCGAGGTCCCCGAGCCCAGCGAGGAAGAGAGCAAGTAGGCGACGGGGAAAGTCCATTACAGGCAGGGGCAGGCTCCCGGAGCCTACATGAGCAGCTACCCCAACCAGGACGCCGGCACCTGCTCGGGACGCTGCGCCGTGAACGGCACGCTTGTAGACAAGGCGCTGGCAGCGATGTAGGCGACGTTCCTCCGAAGGTGCCTGCCAGTCGCCCTGCGGCATAGAAATGAACACCGAGACGCCGCCGGCGTCATAGGGCAAGACCGCAACAAGAAACTTGTCTTGCAACTGATGGGGCTGTAACAAAAGCCCCTATAACGAATTCAAGCCCCGCTCGGACCACGTCG
>UQBS01000039.1 GCA_900539345.1 uncultured Coriobacteriaceae bacterium
GGCGACCCTGTGGGAGAGCAGGGCGCCGCCGGCCCCCGGGGCGCGTTGCGCGGGCTCGGGGCGGGGGGCGCGAACAGAGCACCTGGGAGAGGGGGACCCGAGGGGGTCCCCCTCTTTCGTTTGCGGGCGTTTCCCGCGTTTTCGCGAAGAAGAGAGGCCGCCGGCCCCCTCGGGGGCGGGCGGCCTTTTTGTCTTTTGTTATGCAAGCGCTTCGCTTAGCTTCTGGCGCGGTTGAGGGCGCGGTACCAGCCGTCGAGGCTTTGTTGGCGGAGCTCTGCGGCTAGTTCGGGCTTGAAGCGGGTCGCCTGAACGGCGTTTGCGCGAAGGCTGTCGAGGTCTTTCCAGTAGCCCGCGTTGAGGCCTGCGAGGTAGGCGGCTCCTAGTGCGGTGACCTCGGCTGTTTTGGGCCTGACCACGGGACGCTGCAGAAGGCCGGCTTGCCAGCCCATCGTGAAGCGGTTTTGCGACCCGCCGCCGTCTACCGCCAGCTCCTCGATCTCGCAGGGAAAGTCGTTGCGCATGGCTTCGAGGACGTCGTATGCCTGGTAGGCGATGCTCTCGAGAGCTGCTCGGGCGAGATGGGCGCGTGTGCAGCCGCGCGTGAGGCCGCAAATCAGGCCACGCGCCTCTGCATCCCACCAAGGGGCGCCAAGGCCTGTGAATGCAGGGACAAGATAAGTTCCAGCTGTGTCTGGCACACTGAGAGCAAGTTCCTCGGTCTCGCTTGCATCTTTAATGAGCCCCAGCTCGTCACGGAGCCATTGGACGGTGGAACCCGCGTTGAAGACGGATCCCTCCAAGGCATAGCGCAGCTCGCCCTTGGTACTTGCGGCAACGGTTGTGACCAGGCCATTCTTTGAAGGCACGGCATGGGCGCCAGTGTTCATGAGGATGAAGCAGCCAGTGCCGTAGGTTGCCTTGGCCTGACCCTCCTCAAAGCAGCAATGTCCGAATAGAGACGCTTGTTGGTCGCCTGCGACACCCAGGATGGGCGGCTGCAGGCGCATGATATCCTGACTGACCCGGCCATAGTCGTCCATCGACTCTTTGACCTCAGGCAGGATTGCACGCGGAATGTTAAACAGACTGAGAAGCTCGTCATCCCAATCCATGGTGTGGATGTTGAAGAGCATCGTGCGGCTCGCGTTGGTGCGGTCAGTGGCGTGAACTGTGCCTTCGGTGAGGTTCCAGATGAGCCAGCAGTCGATGGTGCCGCAGGCGAGTTGTCCTGCTTCGGCGCGTTCGCGCGCTCCAGGCACGTTGTCGAGAATCCAGGCGATTTTGCTCGCCGAGAAGTAAGGGTCGAGCACAAGGCCTGTCTTTTGCGCGATAAGGTCGCCCAAGCCGCGTTCCCGCATGCCTGCAATAATGGGCTCCGTGCGCCTGCATTGCCACACGATGGCATTGGAGATGGGTTCGCCAGTGTGTTTATCCCAAACAACGACCGTTTCGCGTTGGTTCGTGATGCCAACGGCTGCGATGCGGTTCGAGTGGATGCCGCTTGCAAACTGGACCTCGGAGATAGTTGAGACCTGCTTGGCAAGTATCTCTCGGGCGTCATGCTCGACCCAACCGGGTTGGGGGTAATGCTGGGTGATGGGCTGGCTTGCCTGAGCGACGGGGGTGCCGTGCGCATCGAACAAGATGGAACGAACCGAGGTCGTGCCGGAATCGAGCGCGAGGATGTAGGTGTCATCTGAACAGGTTGTTTGATGCATAGGACCTCCTCCTGTTGTGTGGGTGGTTCTTGTGTGCCTATCTGGATGCCGCCATGGCTCTCTTGCCTTGAGCTATTGAAGGCGATTACCTACAACGCGGTTTGGGCATGTACTGTGTGGTGCTACTCGGTCTCGTGTTCGCGGGGTTGTTCCGAGGCGTTTCGTCCCTTTTTCGGCAGCTGCCTGAGAAGGCCGACTTCGAGGGTGAATGTCGCGACGATGCAGACGCTCGACAGAAGCGGAAGCGCCCAAATGGGTGCAACGGTGATGAAAGCGCCGCCCAAAGCCGATCCGATGGCGTTGCCGAGCTGCAGGGCCGATCCTGACAGTGCGAGGGCCATGGGTGCGTCCTTTCCTGCAAGCTTGGTGATAAGCAGGTTTTGCGAGGGATTGAAGCCCCAGTCGGCCATGACCCACAGGCACATGAAGATCCAGATGCCCACTGGGTTGGAATGCAGTAATGAAAGACCCGCAAGCGTGACCATCTGCATGATGAGAACGACGCGGCAGGTAAGCTGGAATCCCTTGTGGTCGGTGAGAGAACCGCCGGCCTTGATACCCACGGCGCTCATGAAGGCGCTGATAAGAAGGACCAGGCTGACCGTTGCTGACCCCTCTCCAAAGACGTTCTCCAGGAAGGGCGTCACATAGGTGTAGTAGCTTGAGTAGCCTACGTTGAGCAGCACCATGACGATGAGCGCACGCAGGATAAGTGGGTTGTGCAGCGGGGCGAAGCGGGCCCGAAGTGACCCGTCATGCTCGATTTCCTCAAGGCTGGAGGGGACGCGCTGTGCAACTAGGAGACAGCTCACAAGGACATATGCCGCAAGGAAGGCATAAAGGATATGCCAATCTATATATATGCATATGCGCTGCGCAAGCGGCATGGCGATAATTTGTGCTGCGCTCGACCCTAAGCCCATGTTTGCCAGGGCGCTTGCTTGTTTGCCGGGAGGAGCGAGCCTGGAGGCCAGCGCCATAGCGCAGGCGCAGTAAAGTCCGCTTCCCAGGCCCATGACGATGCGCGTGACAATGAGTACGGCGTAGTTCGAGGTGCTTGCCATGACGGCCATGCCTGCTGCCAGGAGGATGAGTCCCACAATGAGCTGATTTCGCTGGGTGACGCGAGACATCCGCGCAAGCAGGACTGGGGTTCCCAGGGCGCTGGCAACGGAGAATGCTGTCATGAGCTGCCCGACATGGGCAAGCGTGGTGTCGCACGAGGCGGCGATGACGCTGGGAATGCCCATGATGAACTGCTGCGAACAACCCAGGGCAAAGCTGCACAGTGTCAGAATCAAGATTGTGCGACCAGCTTGTTGGGTCTTAGCCTCGGCTTTCTGCCGTCCTTGCGTGGTGTCCATGCCGCCTTCCCGTGTCGCCGCCTCGTCGTTCGTGCCAAACGCTGCGATTATAGAACGCAGCAGCGCATCTTCCCAGGCCTTCTGCTGAGGAGCCGCCCAGCGGCAAGGGTTATCAGTTTGGGCTGCTCGGACACGAAAAAGGGCGCGCCGCCAAATGCAGCGCGCCCATGCTTGGCGTAGGTGAGCGGCGAAGGAAATCAGTTTGAGCCGCTCGGCTACAAAAAAGCGCGGCTGTCGAGTGCAGCGCGCCCATGCTTGGCGTAGGTGAGGATCGGCGAAGGAAATCAGTTTGAGCCGCTCGGCTACAGTTTGAGCCGCTCGGCTACAAAAAAGCGCGACTGTCGAGTGCAGCGCGCCCATGCTTGGCGTAGGTGAGCGGCAAGAGATATCAGTTTGGGCTGCTCGGATATGAAAAAGGGCGCGCCGCCAAATGCAGCGCGCCCTATGCCCGGCGGAGGTATTTGACGCGCGTTTTAGAGTTCCTGGCCGTACTTCTCCATGAAGGCGTCGAGGTCGCTCATGAGCAGCTCCATGCGTTCCCAGTTCTCGGGCGGGAAGTAGTTCTTGTCGAGGGTGCCCGCCTGCTCGGCGCGCTTGTACTCGTCGGCCCAACGCTGGGCGAATGCCCTGCGGTGCTCGTCGGCAATGCGGTTGAAGTTCCAGCGGTAGGTGCCAAACTTGAGGTAGTTGAGCATGGGGGCGAAGGCCTTCTGGCGCTCAGGGTCGCGCGCCATGAACTTCTCGCTCAGCTCGTACTCGCCGCAGACCTCGTAGATCTTGGTGGACGACTTGCAGGAGGAGGCGGTGTTGTCGACGCGGTAGTGCAGGCCGAAGTACGGCAGAAGCGCTGCGCGGCGAGCGGCCATCCAGCACTGTTGCACAAAGGACGTGTCCTGATAGGAGGCGCCGGGGGTCGTGTTGAAGGCGATGCCGTTGTCGATGATGAACTGGCGGCGGTACAGTGCCGACCAAATGATCGGGATCTCGGCGAGAACGCTCTGCTCCTTTGCGGGGTCGAACACGTGCTTGTACTTATAGCCGTCGTAGACGTGCATCTCGCGGTCGCCAGAGGCGTCATGCTCGAAGTAGTTGCACTTCACGACGTCAAGACGATGGCGATGGGCGTAGCGCCACAGCGTCTCGAACATGTCGGGGGAGGCGAAGTCGTCAGACTCGCAGATGCCGATGTACTCGCCTGTCGCATGCTCGATACCCTTGTTCATCGAGTCACCGTAGCCGGAGTTCGCCTTGTCCACAAGCTTGACGCGGCTGTCGCGTTTTTGATACTCGCGGATGATGTCGGGCGAATTGTCGGTCGAGCCGTCGTTGATGCAGACGATCTCGATGTCCTTGAGCGTCTGGCCGAGCAGGCTGTCAAGGCATTCGGGCAGGTACTTCGACGTGTTGTAGATGGGTACGAGAATTGAGACCTTGGGGGCCTTGTTTGCATTGGAGAAGAGCATGTTTAGCCTTTCCGACGAATGAGGTTGATGAGCTTGCGCGGCAGGGCCGTGACGATCCTGCCTGCCTTGTATGTCACCGAGCTATAGAAGCGGTCCATTTCCTGACGCAGAAGTTCGGCCTGTGTGGCAAACTCGCCGACCTGCTTCAGGTTGCGGCCGTTCGCCATGCCCATGCGATGAAGAAGCGCATAGGAGTGCGTGATGAGATAGGCCTCGCTGGATTCGGCCTCGAGAAGCAGGCGGAGTGAATCGAGGTTTTGAGCCGGAAGCAGCACCTCGTCGACCACATCAGGCCACCTGTCAAGGGCCTTGCGCGTGACGCAGAAGAGTTCGGCGGCGTCTGCGGGGTTTCGCATCGCGTCTGCCAGCGAGCAGAGGGCGGCTGCGATTGCCGAGCGCAGAGAGTGCGCACGCGCATCCTCCAGACCGGCTTCTTCGGCCGCTGCGATGCAGGATGCGACAAAGTCCTCGATGCCGTGGGGCGTCTGGAAATGTGGCTTGCGAAGCGTCAGCAGGGGAATCTGGGTGGGCAGGATCGCCTGTGCGCTGGCAAGGCATTTCATGGCAAACACAGAGACGTCGCAGCATGCCTCGGGGTCACGCTCGGCGCATGCCTTGACGAGGTCGGTTGCAAAGAACTTGTTGTAGGGCGCGGCCGAGGCGAAGTGGAAGACGCCATCTCCCAATTCCGCAGCGGGAAACGTCTGACGGTTGTCGAGGACTGTGGAGGCGTCGATGTGCAGATACCGGAAGATGTCGGAGTGCTCGAGCGAACCGTCGGCATCGGTAAAGGTCACGACATCGGCGCGGTTTGCAATCGTACCAGCGCTGGGCATCTCCGCCTTCTTCTGAGCAGCCCACGCCTCGTAGTTCGACGCGGCACCCAAAAGCTGGCGGAAGGACGTGGGCTCGTATTCGCAAACGCTTCCCGGGAAGATGACCCAGGGGGCTCGAGCTGCGGCAACAGCCTCGGACATGGTTGCGAAGGTCTGGCAGCGGTCATCGCGCAGCATTGCCTTGAAGTCGGGCGCATCGTCGGAAGCGACGTAGAGAATTTCGAAGTGCTGCTCGTCTTGCACCTCGAGAGAGTGAAACGAATCCTCGTCGAAAGCCATGCCGGGCTGTGCGGAGAAGATGACGCTCACCACAGGTTGCTCGACGGGTTGCGCCTTGGACTCGAGGATGAACGCGAGCTGGTCCTTGCGCACCTGGGGGATGTCGGCTCGGACAGCCTCGGTGAAGCAGCGCTCTATCAAGCCTCCGAAGGCGTCTGCAAGCTGCTTGCGCGTCTCGAGGCGGGCGTTACGAGCGTCGCGATACAAAAAGTCGATGGCCCAGTTGAGCATTGCCTGCTCGTGGCCGACAAAGTACGAGCGCTCGCGCCACGTGTCCAGGACGTAGCTGACGACCTTGATGTGCTCAAGGAGCCTGCTGTCACAATCATCGGCCATGACGGCAGAGTCTTTGTGGTTGCGGTAGAAGTAAAGCGTCTCGGGCGTGAAGCTGACGACGCGTGCACAGGGAAAGGTGCAGAACTGGAAAGCGTTGTCCTCGCCCAGGCGCAGCTCCGTGTTGAAGCGCAGGCTGTTGTCGACGAGCAGGGAGCGTCGATACAGCTTGTTGCACATGAGGGGGTTGCTGCCAACCTCGCCAAGCAGCGCATCGATGGAATTGCCGGTGTAGGTCGTGGCGCGCTTGGCAAAGCAGTCGTCAGCCCAGAAGCCGATGGGGAAGGTCTTGCCGCCGAACACGACGATGTCGGCGGTGTCGCGCTCGGCAATCTTGTGGAGCAGCTCGCACGTGTCATGGCGAATGAAGTCGTCGGAGTCCACGAACAGGACGTAGGTGCCGCAGGCAAGCTCAAGGCCATGGTTGCGAGCGGCAGAGACGCCGGCGTTTGCCTGGTGGATGGCCTTGACGCGCGGGTCGGCGTTGGCTGCCTCGTCAATCATGGCGGGGGAGCCGTCGGTCGAGCCGTCGTCGATGCAGATGATCTCGATGTCGTCAAACGACTGCTTCAGAAGGCTGTCCAAGCATTCTTGGAGATACCTTTGGGTGTTGTAGACGGGTACGACGATCGATATGGTGGGGCTGGTTGCCATCGAGCGTTGCTCCTCGCGAATAACGGTTGATGCGCCCGGCTTTGCGCCAGGCAGCTGGTTCATTCACGCATAATTCTATCAGCCAGCTTTAAGCGAGGGCCCATGGTTGGCTTTCAATCAGGAAAAGACCGCGTAAGGTCGGGCCGCGCCCAGGCCGTTCGAGCCTGTGGAAGGGCCGGGGCCTGGCTGTGTCGAGACGGCTAGTGTTCGGGGTGTCTTGCTGCGATGAGCTTGCGCTGAATGAGCCTCGGCAGGCGGCAAATCGCCTCGCCGATTTTTTGCTCGGCGGCGTTCATGGCGCGCTCGTGTTCGTCGCGCAGCGCCGTGAGGCTGGCCTGGAGCTCCTCGACGGCAGCCTGCGCCTCACGAGTGGCAGCCTCTTGTTCGCGCAGGCGGGCCTCGAGCGCCACGCGGGCTTCGAATTGCATGCGCTCGCGATAGCATGCCTGGTCAAAGGCCGTGCGCAGGCGGAGCTGCTCGGCATGGAGGAGCCGGTCGCGATCGTTGGCGAATATCGCGCGCAGCACGTTGACGTCGTCGGCATTGTCAATCTCGTCCAGGTCGGCCTCGCTGATGTCCAGGTCGTGCAGGCCGCAGCTGTTGAGATACGAGAAGACCTCGTCGAAAGAATCGCGGTTCTTGAGCGTCAGAAGGTTGTAGACGCATCCGCCGGCGACCCAGACAAGATAGGAGTGCCTCAGCTCACACATGCAGCCTTGTTCTTCCAGGAAGGCGCGCAGGGCCTGGAAGGCGCGAACGAAGTCGAGGGGATGGGCATCCTTCGTGTCCATGGCGCTCGTGCCGATGTTCTCGCGATGGTACAGGGCCGGCTCGTCGGTGCAGGCGACGCGCTGGGCCAGCACGGCGGCGGGTAGCGAGAACATCACGTCTTCGCTCAAAAAGACGTCATCCTGAAAGCGGATGGCGTTGTCGCGGACAAATGAAGTGCGAAGAAGCTTGTTCCATGGCACGGTGCGAAACGTTGAGAACGTCGCGTCGGGATTGTCGTGCCAGGTAAAGCAACCTTCGGGGAACAAATGGCGCGGAAGGCTCCACGGCACGCTGATGGGCGTGGCAATCTTGTTGTCGTAGAGCATGAACGGCAGCAGCACGACGTCGGCATCGTAGCGCTCGGCCACCTGCACGGCGCCTTCGAGAAGGTTTGGCATGCAGAAGTCGTCGGCGTCGCAGCAGTACAGGTAGTCGCCCTGGGCAACCTCGATGGCACGATTGCGGGCCTTTGCGGGGCCGGCGTTGCTCTGGGAGATGACCTTGAGGCGCGCGTCGGTGCGGGCGTAGTCGGCAAGTATGGCCGGGGTTGCGTCTGTCGAACCGTCGTCAACGCAGATGACCTCGATGTTTGCGAGTGACTGCGCCAGGAGGGAGTCGATGCACTGTGGCAGGTAGGCCTCTTCGTTGAAGACCGGGACGATGACCGAAACCCGGGGACGCGAGCCAAGTTCCTGTGCAGTCTTTGTCACCATTGCCTCCATCAGACTTCGAAGTTGCGAAAATCATACCGTCAAGGGTGCGTCGACCGTGCCTTCACGGTAAGATGCGCACTGTCATTCCGTATTCGGTTCCCATGCTTGGCCTCAGCGGTCGACCGGGCATGCGGTGTCTTTTGGCAAGCTGTTCGAGCTGGAGTTTTTGATGGACCACATGAACCCTTACCTGCATCTTGTGCTTATCGCTCGACTCGATGCGGGCGCCACCTCTCTGTCCTGGCGTGTCAAGGAGGCCCTGGAAGCCCAGGGTCATACGGTGTTTCTGTTCGCGCCCGAACGTTGGTCAAGCTTGTTCGATGAATCTGGCGTGCTTGACTTGGGCGGTCTTGCTCGTTTTCTTGACGTGGAACGCCCCGATGCGGTGCTGATGTGCGATGGCCTGGGAGTCAAGGTCGCAGCTGGCGACGGCCTTCTCGACAAGGTGCCGTTGGGGGCGCTTGTTGCGAATGCGGCCGAGCTGAAGTGCAGTGTTGACCAGAGCACCCCGGGGGCGCTTGGGTTCGCGTTGGCGGCAATGTCTGACGAGCGCTTTGCATCTGACTTCCAGGGTGGTGCGACGGATGTACCGGGCGCGGCCGGCTCTTTTGACGGCGTGCCTGTTTTCACGTTCCCGCCGTACCCCGACACGCCCTATTTGACGACCCCGCTTGCCAACGATGTGGCATGCCCGACCAATGTCATGTGCCTGCAGGATGCCACGCCCGCCCGCGTCGCATTCATGCGTGAGCTTGCGAACATGCCCGAGATGGCGGGCGTCGAAGTTTGCTGCTTTGGCCGCGATTGGCCGGCTGACCTGCAACGGAGCCTTGAATTCACGGCTATCACGTATGCGGCGCGGTCGAGCCTGGCGTGTGTCGCCTTTGAAGATGAGGACGTACTCGGTGTCGCGGATGGCACCGCCCGCCCGCTCGACCGACTCCAGAACGACATGCGTATGGCGCTGGTTGCCGCGGATGGGGTCGCACCCGTGCGTGTTTGCTGCGCTGCGCCCGCCGCTCAGCCCTCCCCGGCTGAGGAGGCCGACCTTAATCGGGCGGGCGGGCTTGAGAAGCTTGCCAGCCTGGCACGCCAGCGCGGCCTCAATGCATCGGCCATGCGTGCGCGCAAGCTCCCTGTCGCATATGAGGGGCCGGTTCTTGAGGACGGGCTCAGCCGTGCCCTTTCCCACCTTCGCTGCTTGTATGTCTCCCGAGGCTTAATGTCCGGTGCCCCTGCACCTCGCTGTGTGGTGTGCGTGCTGGGGTACTTTGGCATGGGCAACTTCGGCGATGAGTACATCTTGGCGTCAATCTCGGCTCGCTTGCGGGAGCGTATTCCGGGCTGCGTTGTGGTGGCTGTGGGCGAGAATCCCGCGCATACGCTGCAACATCGCGGAATTGTCTCATTTACTGTGGCGGACAAACATGCGCTTGATGAGACTCTCTCGCATTGCTCGGCTGCTGTTGTCGCTGCAGGACTCCTCTTCGACCAGGGCATTCGTTGGACGATGGGTCGCTCCGAGCTTCTTTCCGACATGCCTCACACCGACATTCCCGGCATTGCCGCTTTCGTTGAGCTCGCATGGCTCAACGAGTGCCGCACGTTCTTTTACTGCGCCGGGGCCGGTCCGCTCGATGTCGCCGCAGGTCGTGCGCTTGTGCGCCTCATGGGAAAGCTTGACGCGCGTTTCCTTGTGCGCGACGAGCAGACTGAGAGGCTCATTGTGTCGTGCGGTGTGCCGGCCGAGCAGGTGAGCGAGCGGGCGGACGCGGCTTTCCTGGGCAAGGTCGAGCGGACCGATGTCGTTCAATCCTGGTTTGCCAACGAGGGCATCGACCTGGCTGCGTCGCGTCTCGTGGCCGTCTCTCTGCGTGAGTATGAGAACGCGCCACGAGATTTTGCCGCCCGCATAGCCAAGGCGCTCGACCGGGTGGCGAATGCCCATCCTGACGTCGTGTTTGCCGCATGCTTGCTCGACCCGAGCGATGCGTCGTTGGCGGCTGCAGTTCAGGCCGAGATGACCGATTCCGAGCGCCTCCATGTGTTTGACCCCGCGGGTGCGGTCGAGCCGATGGCTGACTTGCTGAGCAGGTCGAGCGCGGGCCTCTCGATGCGCTACCACTGCTCGCTGCTTCTGGGGTCGTTTGGCGTTCCGTGCGTAGGTTTGGGCTATTTGCCCAAGGTTGTTTCCTTGTATCAGGATCTGGGCCAGGCCGACACCCTGCTTGAGATGGATGCTGACGCATCCCAGGTTTCCGACAGGCTCGAGAGGGTGCTTGCCGAGGCGGACACGCGTGCCGAGATGCTTCGCACGCGTGTCGAGGCCTTGCGTGCGCGAACCCAATCTGCCGAAGACGAGCTGGTAGATTGGGTGTGCGCTCAGGCACCAGCGAAGTGTGGCGCGATTGGTCGTGAGTTTTTCTTGCGCACGGTGCCGGCCAGCGCGTTGGAGGGCGTGCACCTAGCGGCGGAGTTGGAGGCCCAGCGCCAGAGTGGGGCGCAGCTTTCAGTCGAGCTCGATGCAGCCCTCGCGGAAGTGCGCGACGTTCGCGCGTCGTGGTCGTATCGTATCGGCAATGCTCTCATTCAGCCGCTTGCTGCCCTCAAGCGCACGCTGAAAAAGGGATAATGAGGTTGCGCTTATAGAGTGCGCGTGATTTGATTGCCTTGACCGATTGTTGACACAGCGACTGAATGTGAGGCGTTTGCTTGTGACTGCTCGAATTGAGAAGTGCGCTGTTCCCTTGGCCGCCCTTGCCCTGAGTGCCACGGTTTTTGCAGGCACCTGCTGCATGCCGGCAAGTGCCTATGCCTCGTCGTTTGGCGACGTGGGGGGACATTGGGCTGAAGACGACGGTTGGATCGATTATGCCAGCTTGAACGGTTTGATGACGGGCTACGATGACTCGAACCGGTTCGGCCCCGACGACCCGCTTACTCGCGGCATGGTCGCCACAGTTCTATACAGGCTCGCCGGCGGCACACCTGTGGGGGACTCGGGATTTCCTGACGTTGAGCAGGGCATTTGGTACTCCGACGCCATTGCATGGTGCAAGGCGAACGGCATCATCACGGGTTATCCCGAGGACGGCACCTTTAGGCCCAATGAGCAGGTTCTCCGTGCCGAGCTCGCAACGATGGCGTATCGATTCGCTGCCTGGGCCGGCATCGATGTGAGCGCAAGCGATGCGGCGTACTATCTGACGCAGGACACAGGCCTCATCGACAGGCCCAACAACGCGTTTTCGTATGCACGCTCGGCCCTCATTTGGACCTGCGACACCGGCGTGCTCAACGGCAAGTATGACACCGAAGGTTTTGCATGGCTTGATGCGCAGTGCACGGCGACGCGCGGTGAGGCCGCGAAGATCTTCTCGGTGCTCAAGCGCGACGTGGTAGACCGTTCTGGCAGCTACTCCGTCTCGTTTGACTCTGCGGGTGGCAGCGAGGTCGCCGCGCAGGGCGTTGCTTCCGGCACTAAGGCGAGCCGTCCTGTCGATCCCACCCGCGCGGGCTACACCTTCGTCAACTGGTATTCCGACAAGGCCCTGACGCGTGTTTTCAACTTCAGCTCCAACGTCACGGGCAACGTTACGGCGTATGCCAAGTGGCAGGCCGAGACGAGCGCCCATGACGGGGAGATTGACGAGGTTGCGGCTGTGGCCGACGAGCCCACGTACGACATCGTGGCGCCCGAGTTCGACCTGGTTGCGCCCGCTGAGCCCGATGCGGGCACGAGCGAAGCTGCTCCCGAGCCGCCCCTTGAAGACGCGCCTACGTACGACGATGTTGCAGGCGGCGCTGAATCCGGCAGCGAGGGCGAGGATCAAGCTGGTAGCGAGGCTGATGCCGGCACGCTCGATGCCTCGCAAGTCGCCGGCGAGGAAAACGCGGCCTAGCTTTTTGCAACTGAGGTGCTTTGAGCGGCTGGCCTCCTGCTGGGGAAGAACAACCCTGAGATGGGCCTCGGCAGGAGGTACAGCAGCCCGGTGAGCGCGGCGATGACGACGCAACGCCCGGCGAAGATCACAACCCACGAGGGAACAGGCAGGCCGGCGCAGAGGTTTTGGACGATGTCCCAGGGGAATGCGTCCATCTCGACCAGGTGCATGCAGAAGACGGGCAGCGTGATGGTGCCGAACGCCCGTATCGGCTCGGCAATGCGGGGGCCGTGCTGTTCGAGCAGCATGCAGCCCTTGAGGACGCACAGGGCACCGCAGATTCCACCTAGCGTGTCGAGAACCACGCCGTCGCTGTACACGTTTGCCACCATCCACAGGTTTCCGCCCACGCGAGCGCAATATAGCCAGGCTGCGAGCATGATCCACCAGGTCAGAGGGTGGAGGGAACCAGGCTCGAGGAGCTTTGAGGCGCGAGCCTTCTGCCCCAGCCACATCCAGAACACAGCGCAGCAGGCCGCCTGAATGCTCCAGGGAAGCCAGAACTTGTCGGCCGTGAGGTAGCCGAAGGCGAAGAGACCGCCGATGGCCGCTGCGGGATAACGTGTCTGGTTTGCCCATGTGAGCAGGATTTTTGCAAAGAAGAGCGCCAAGAGATACCAGATGGCGCCCACGCCCGTGATGCCGGCGGGCATGATATCGGGCCACGTGCCGCCCGCGCCGTAGAGGCAGGCGATGGTCCAGCGCGGCAGAAGCTCGCCGACGCCGCCTCCGTGACCGGGCATGACCAGGCCGCGCAGCGTCATGAGGGCAAGCAAGATGATGCAGGTGGCTGCATAGGGGAGCAGCAGGGCCTTGGCGTTCTTCTTGACGTAGTCGCGGTCGAGGCTGGCGCTTGGTTTGCAGAACCATCCGCTCACGATGAAGAAAAGCGGCATGTCAAACGAGTAGCAGAAAGTGACGATCGGCCACGGCATACCATATTCCGAGGTGTGGCCCACCATGACGGCAAACAGGGCGATGCCCTTTGCGATGTCGAAGTAGCCAATGCGCTTTTTGGTTTGTGTCACTGCCTGTGCCATGTGCTTCCTTTATCGCATCGATCGTTGTTGCAACGGCACAGTATACGTGTTCTCGCTGGTAGCGAGATGAACTGCATGGAAGGTTCAAGCAAAAGACTGGCGTATGGCTGAGGCGACGCGCGTTGTGCCGTGATACCATCGCAGTTCTTATGGGCGACTGACGGGAGGCGATGGCGCCAATGAAGACGAAGAATAAGACCCTCGCTGCATCCTTGGCCGCCTCACTTGCGGTGTTGGCGGCGGTGCTGCGTTTTGCGATGCGCGGCTACGACGTGGTGGCGCTCATCCTGCTTGTCGGCGCGGCCTTCGTGGCGCTTTGGGCGTTTGTCGGCGGCGTTGTTTTCAAGGTGGCGGCGGGCGTCGCGGGTGTCGTGGCGCTTGCCGTGGCCGTAACGGAGATCCCCATTGTCTTCAACGCAAAGACCGATGCGACCGACGGTGTTGAGTATGTTGTTGTCCTTGGGGCGCGGGTAGATGAGAATGGAAACCCCTCGTATTCCCTGCTCTGGCGGCTCGAGGCGACGCTGGAGTATTTGAACGCGCATTCTGATGCCACGGTCGTGCTGTCCGGCGGGCAAGGCGTCGACGAACCCATGAGCGAGGCCGCGTGCATGCACGACTGGCTTGTGGGGCATGGCGTTGACGAAGACAGGCTCATCATGGAAGACCAGAGCACGAACACCTTTGAGAACCTGCGCAACTCGTTTGCGATTCTGGAGCAGCGCACGGGTGGGCACGACCTTGACGGCAAGGTGGCCGTTGTGTCGAGTTCCTACCACTTGTTCCGAGCGAAGCTGATTGCCTCCGGCTTAGGCGTCGATGTGTCGGGTGTCGCCGCCTTTCCGGGCAACCCCGTCGTGACGGTCAACTATTTCATTCGCGAGGCCCCCGCCGTATGGAAGCAGCTGCTCCTTAACGCGATGAGCGCGAACTAGAGGAGCCGCCCTTGGCGCTGGCCCGCAGGCAGGTGCCGCGCGAGGGGCACAGGTCGGCCAAGGGGCATGGCAGCCCTGTGCCCACGCCCGACCAAGCTTCGCGGCCGCTCGCGTCCGGGTAGGTGCCGATGGCATCGAGATAGGCCTTTGTTTTTGCCAGCGACTTCGTAGCGCTGGGTCCATCAATGCCGCCGATCTCGAGCTCGGCCACGCAGGCTGGCTTCTTGGCATCGCACACTTGCCTGCCGTAGAGCACCCACTGGTGGTTCACCGGGCCCCACCATTCATGCGGTATGAGTTTGAGCAGGTCTTTCTCTGCATCGAGCGGAGCCTTGGCTGAGGTAAAGCCTAGGCGCGTTGCGATGCGGAAGACGTGGGTGTCCACCGCGATGCCCTCGACGATGCCGAACGCGTTGTTGAGCACGATATTTGCCGTCTTGCGGCCAACGCCGGGCAGCCGCGTGAGCTCCTCCATGGTGGACGGCACGTGTCCGCCAAATTCCACGGTCACCATTTGCGCCGCCTCCACTGCGTGCTTGGCCTTGGAGCGGAAGAAACCCAAGGGATGCAGTACTTCCTCCACCTCGCCGAGAGGGGCTCCGGCGAGAGCTGCGGCGTCGGGCCAGCGGTCGAAGAGGATGGGGGTCACCTTGTTCACTGAGGCATCCGTGGTTTGCGCGGAAAGCAACACGGCGATGACCAGGGAGAATGGGTCGTGAAAGTGCAGGGCGCACTCGGCGTTGGGGTAGAGCTCTGCCATGCGCTTGCATACTTCCAGCGCTCGCTCGCGTTTGTGCGTCATTGATTCACGTGGCATGGGACGCTCCTTATTGCGCGGCGTCGGGGGAGGCCTGGTTTATGCAGTGGGGCTGCGTTTTCTCATAGTACGACTCAAAGTCGTCGAGTAAGCCCATGCGGGAGTTGACATGAGCTTTTTGATACACGTTGTGGACATGGGCACGTACCGTTGATTCGGCGACACAGAGATGGGCGGCGATGTAGGAAGTCGTGCGCCCTTCAATGAGATAAGAAAGGACTTCGGCTTCTCTCGGTGAAAGGTTGATTGTTTCGGCATAGCGATCAAGCGCTTTGGTGCGGCCGAGGCGGTAGTCCGGCTCTTCCGCTGCAGCACGTTCCTCGGCCAGCGCGTTTACTGCGCAAATGTCGTTGTCACCGAAGAGTTGTGTGGCAGCGAGCACGATTAGAAAGAGTCCGCCTGCAAACAAGGTGGCGTTCGGCAAAAAGACGAGGCCGAGACCTGCCGCCCATCCCGTCACCATGCCGAGTGAGATTGCGAGACGTGCTCGGGCCATAAAATTGAAAAGCGAGGCGTTTCCCGCTTGGACAATATTGCAATAGTCGTTGAGGGCGAGAACTTCAAATGTCACATAACCCAGTGCAGTGGGTGCAAAAGCGACAAGTGAGTTCGCACCCGACGCATCGAGCAGCAGGCCGAGCCCGATGAGCGGTGCGCAGGCTCGGTAAAGGGTATAGGTGCCGCTCTCCCTTTTTCCCACGCGGCAGAGAAGGAGGTAGACGATTGCCAGGACGACCATGCAGGCAGGCTCAACGACGGACCCGAAGTTTTGAATTGTGCCGTGCTCTCTATACGTCACAGAGCAATGTACGGCAAACAAAAAGGCATATATGCCCAAGCAGATTGTTATACGGGCAAGCGAGGTGGCAAGGGTTTTTGTCAACGAGGCGGCCTGGTGGGAAGTGGGGGAGGGAAGACTCGTGTGGTCTGAGTCGGCATTGAGAAACCCGCTGCCTGTCTGGCTGGCGCGAAGTCTTGCAGAGAGCAGGAACGAGATTGCGGATGCCGCCGGCAGCAGCACGGCTGCTGCCGTCATTGCGACGCGTCCAAGAGCCATGGCGGCGAGAAACAGTACGGATCCCGCCGCGTAGGAGAGGACGAGCATGGCAAGTGCGTCGCCGAGTCTCATATACCCAAAGAAGCTCAGCCACAGCAGGAACATGCATGTGTCGGCGAGGGCCGCAAGAAGGGCGGCGATGCCTGAAAAAGCGGGGTTGCCTGGGAAGACGAGAAGGATGGCGGCGGCGAAGGTGCCGGCAAAGAGGCTGCATCCCAAAACCGCGTAGACGCCCGCTCGGGTGCTGAAGAGGCGCGAGGCGGCCAGGGCGAAGAGCAGTAGCGCCGAGCGGGCTGCAAGCTCAAATGCTTCGAAGGGAATGCCAGAGATGCAAACAATGTCACCGAACAGGGGTGAAGGGGAAATGCCAACCAAGAAAAGCCAGGCCCAGAAAAAGCCGAAGCCGAGATAGCGCAGTGGGAAAGGCCCTTGCGCGACACCTGCATTCAATATATCCATGTGCCTGGCCTCCTCGCCCTGTGCGGTAAAGCGAACGCTTCGCCTGTGGATTATAACCATGGATTGTAGGGCTGGGGAGGATGGGAGGAGACGGTTTCTTTTTGGGGGAAGGAGATTTTGTGAGTGCAGTGCACTCCATTACTTGAGTCTTTTGTTGTTTGCCCTTTTACCAGGCGCGCTTATGTCAATAAACGCTTGCGTGAATGTGAGCTTCAAGGGATTTCAGCGTCTTTGCGAATGTTATTTGACCCTTGTTGAGCTGCACTATGAATTCAGCGTCGCAACGAGACCGCGGCGTGAGGTGACGGTGAGACTGAGCGTTACGGGGGAGGGGGTGAGAAGAGACATGGATTGTACAGATGGGGCAACGTCGAAAGACGCAGTGGAAAGGCTTGTGGCATGCATCAGCGGCGAGCCGCTATATCGCGAGATATACGTGGGTATCCTTGAGTTTTGCAAGGAACGTCGCAACCTGAGCGAGGTTGAGGCGGCGGTCCAGTCCTGGCCGCAGTTTTCGCAGGCGGCCCAGAGTCCCTATCGTCTTGTGCGAAACCTTGTCGAGCTTGGCGGGCTTGACTGGATTGAGCTTGATGACGAGGGGGTCGAGGTGAACGCGCAGCGAAAGGCGGGTCTGACGCCAGACGAGGTCGACGACCTTGTTGCGTCGTTCGCGGTTCAAACGACCGCCGATGGCGCGGATGCTGCCGAGGATATGAGCCCTGCCCGTCGATTTGGCAAGCTCGAGGACGAGCATGCAGACAGAGTTCCGGTATTTAACGAAATCCTGGAGTTTTGCATGCAGCCCCGTAGTTTCTCAGAGGTTGCATCGCATCTTGGGGAACGCGGTTTGCTTGACGTTGCGCGTGCAGAGAACGGTCAGCCGCTGCACCCGAGCTATTATGTAGACGCCCTTGAGCGTGCTGGAACGCTCGTGTGGGACGGTGCGTGGAAGACCCGGCGCGTTAGTTGACGCGCGGGCGTTATGCCGGCCACAACGGTGGCAGCAAACAGGTGATTTTAAAACAACGTATGTGCGATGTGGTCCTTGCAAATAGTCTTTCGGGCCCTCAACCCTGCGGTAACGCCGTGTAGGGCCACATCGGTTAAAGCTAGGAAAGGGAGGACAGTGTGGGCACAAACACGCGCTTTGTAACGAGACGCTCTTTTTTGAAGACTGCTGCTGCAGCTGGAACGGCCCTTGCTGTTTCGGGCGGTCCGCTGCTGGAGGAGACTTCGCAGGCATTTGCCGATGAGCCCGTGACGAGGGAGAAGCACAAGACCGCTTGTCACGGCTGCTGCGATTGCTGCCCGGTGATCGTATACACCGAGGATGGGGTCGTGGTGAAAATCGAAGGAGACCCCGATGGACCCCTCAACAAGGGCGGCATCTGCCTCAAGGGGCTCTCTCAGCTCCAGACGGTGTACAGCCCCCGTCACGTGCTGCATCCCATGAAGCGAGTAGGCATGCGCGGGGAGAACAAGTGGGAGGCAATCAGCTGGGACGAGGCTATCGATCTGGCAAGCACGCAGATTTCCACCGCTATTGAGAAGTACGGCCCGTACTCGTACTGGCATGCGCGCGGTGGTGGCGGAGCTTACATTGAGTGGGAGACCGGCACAATCGACTCGACGTTTGGCGGATGCAACTCGCTTGCAAGTGGTGCCTGCCAGTGCGCTATGCCGCGCGATTTTGTGACGCGTTGCGGCGTAGGCTTCAACTGTTGCGTCGACATGGACGCGGCCGAGCGTTGGATGGGCGTCGTGGATGCCTCCGAGCTTACCGAGGGACGTATCGACGACACCGAGCGCGTCTTCGTGCTGTGGGGCAGCCAGCCCCATTCTTCCAAGGCTGCCCATGGTGGGCACGGCCTGGCAGATGCACGTGCCGATCTCGGTGTGAAGACCATCGTTATCGACCCCTACATGACCGCCGAGGCCACGAAGGCCGACGTATGGCTGCCGATTCGACCCGGCTCGGACAACGCTCTGCTCCTTGCCTGGATTCGTTATATCATCGATCAGAAGGCGTATGACGAGGGGTTCTGCAAGGGTTGGACGAACCTGCCATTCCTCATCAATCCTGAGACGCGCATGGCATACAGGGCCGAGGAGGTCTGGCCGGACTACGTGAACCCGGCGGCCGATAAGAACGGTGTGTACGACACGCCCGCTTACGTGTGCCTTGACGCTAAGACTGGCGAGATAAAGCCGCTGCCGTTCTGCGCGCCTGAGGACCTTGAAGTTGACCCGGAGCTTTTCGCGACTGTCGAGGTGAACGGCGTGGAAGCGAAGACGGCCGGCCAAATTTACTGGGAGGAGGCCGAGCCCTGGACGATTGAGGCTGCCGCTGAGACGTGCTGGCTCGAGGCGGACAAGATTCAAGAGGCGCTGGAGCTTTACGTGGGCGCCGATTGGGGCGGCATCTCGGGCGGCGTGTTCTCCGACCACCAGGAGTGCTCCTCCACGGCTCCGCAGGGCATGCTGACCATCGACGCCCTGCTCGGTCGTATTGAGACGCCCTGCTCTGCATACCAGACCCACGGTCCCTCCGCTCTCACTGAAGACCGACCCACGCAGCGCATTGGCCAGTTCAGCTCGTACTTCGAGCGCTATGGCCTGGGCTGGAACTTCGGCTGGACGCAAGAGCAGAACGACAAGTACCTCGACGGCATCGTGGCCGGCTGGAACGAAAAGGGCCGCGACGGTGAAGCGATGCGCAAGCAATATTTCCAGGCGCACAGCGACACCTGCGGTGCCACCGCTCACAAGGGCATCCATCAGTGGATGACCTGCGCGCCGCGTGAGCTGCGTGAGGCCATCACCACGGGCGAGCCCTACCGGCCGCGTGTCATGTATGAGATGAGCGGCAACAAATACGCCGTCATGGGTCCGGCGCTTGAGTGGAAGAAGGCCTACGACCAGCAGGACTTCATCATTCAACAGTATCCGAACATGACTTCTTTCACCGTTGCAAGCGCTGACTTGCTCTTGCCGACCAACGAGTGGCTTGAGTACGACTCTTTTGAGGCTCCTGCAACGCACGCCAACCGCGTGTATGCGCGTGTTCACGTGACGCACCTGGGCGAGACTGCTAACCCCTTCGTGGTACCCTACCAGGTTGCTCAGGCTACAGTGGAGAAGCTCGGGGAGGAGAACGTTTTCGACCCCGACGCCTATAAGCTCGCGTTCTTCGAGAGCCATGACGCTGCCCGTCAGGCGTGGGCGGAGAATATGGGCCATGCCTCGTGGGATGAGATGACGTCGGATCCCGATCACATGTACACCGAGACGCCAATGGACGAGTACGTGGCGTTCAAGCAGTATGAGGGAATTGTCTCCGATGGGCTGCCGCGCGGCTTTGCCACGATGTCGCGCAAGGTGGATGTGTACTGTGAGGCCATGCTGCGCCTTGCTCGCACGGGCTTTCCCTACATGTATCCCTTTGAACAGGAGGCATGCGAGGATTACGATCCCATCTGCACGTTCAACGAGCCCACGGAGAGCCCGCTGACCGATGATGAGTATCCGCTCGTCATCACCACGGGCCGCCTGCCGCATTTCCATCACGGCACAATGCGCCACGCCCCGTTTATCCGCGAGCTCATGCCCGCGCCTCTTCTGCGCATCAACCCCCAGACCGCCGATGAGTACGGCATCGCCGACGGCGACTGGGTGAAGATAACCTCTCGTCGCGCGAGCACGCATGCCATGGCGCAGGTGACGCAGGGTATTGCTCCTGGTGTGCTGCTTACCGAGCGCTTTTGGAACCCCGAGTGTTTCGACGACACGCAAGAGTCCATTACGCCCGGTATTGAGGAGTGCGGATACAACTGCCTGTCTGCCGACTCGTTCCAGAACCCCGCCTTTGCCACGAACAGCTACCGAGCGTTCACGGTAAAGATCGAAAAGAGCGAGAAGCCCGAGCGCGTGTGGACGCAGGCCAAGGAGTTTGAACCGTTCATGCCCACTTTGCAGGGCGAGCCGACCAGCCCGGAGGTGTTCTAAATGCGCAAGGGACTGCTTATCAACCTCGATCGCTGCTCTGGGTGCGACTCGTGCGTGGTGTGTTGCAAACTTGAGCACGGTCTGCCCCTGGGTTCGGCATACAACAAGGTAAAGGCGATGGGGCCCTTCGGAACATTCCCCAACGTTGAGAAGTACTGGCTTCCCGTGCAGTGCCAGCAGTGCGAGAACGCCCCCTGCATCGAGGTGTGTCCCACGGGTGCGTCTTTCCGTGAAGACGAGACGGGCTATGTGATGGTGGACACCGATGCATGCATCGGTTGTGGCCTGTGCGTCACGGCCTGCCCGTTCGGCGCGCGCCAGATCGACGAGGATGCGGGCATCGTGCGCAAGTGCACTCTGTGCCATGAGCTCACCGCCGACGGCAGTGACGTACCGGCCTGCGTACATAACTGCAACTGCGGGGCGCGCTTCTTCGGCGACTTCGATGATCCAGAAAGCGACGTATGCCGCGAAATGGCACGATACAGCGAAGAATGCATCCATGAGTTGACCGACGAGACGGGTGCGCATCCCGTGACGCGTTATATCCTCTCGCCTAAGTACGCCTCGTGGACGGGTGAGTGCTAGGACGGTACCTGGGCCTAAAGCGGCCTGAAGCGGTGGGAAGGCAAACGAAAATGAACAACGATGAGATTATTGGCATGCTGGAAGAACGCGGGGGTACGTATCGCCTGCTCGCTCGGCTGTTTTTCAAGCCGCTGACGCAGGAGGATATTGACGCGCTCGTGGTGTCTGGGTTTGCCGAGGCGGCCTGGGCCGGCACCGATGCTTGCGACGAGGGATGCAACGACATTGCGCGCTATTTGCGCCGTCGCAACACGGGAACGCGCGAGGAGCTTGCATGCGACTTCACATCCGCGTTCTATGGCACAATCACCGTCGAGGGCCGCACTGCCATGCCCTATGAGTCGCTCTTTCGCTTTGGTGGGACACAACTCATGGGCGTGCCGCAAGGCGAGGTGTACAGGGAGTTCAAGGCAAACCGCGTTAGGGTTCCCGCGGGCCTTGATGTCCCCGAGGATCATCTTTCGTTTATGTTTGATTATCTGGCACTTCTGTGCGACAGGGCTATCGAGTGCGTCCGTTGTGGGGACACCTCCGGGGCGATGGAGGTTCTCGACAAGCAGCGGAGTTTCTTGACAGAGCACGTGACGAGTTGGTATGCAGATTTCCAAGCTCTTGCGTCTGCGATTGTCCAAACGCGTTTTTATCGCGGCGTGCTGAAATTGACAGGTGCGTTTATCGGCGAAGAGCCTGGGAACATCGAGCTTCTGTATGAGGAGATGGCTGCTTGATGAGGGGGTTTCCTTATTAGGTGAAATCAAATCTCCTCCGCCACCTTGACATGCGAGCACAGGATAATACCCATTTCTAAAACTGAGACGGCGGCCCCGCGGTGACTTGACGTGGGGCCGCCTGTATTAGGTGGGAGATGGCATGTCGATACAGGGTGAGACAGTGGGCACAAGCAGGGTTTTGCGGAGTGCGCGGTGGATGATGCGTCTCGCACTTCCTTGCGCGCTTGCGAGTTGCTGCTTATTTTTCCTGGCAGGTTGCGGTGCCGATGCGGGCGATGTTGATGGGGCGATGTCCGCGGCTGTCAAGGGCTCTTCTGTCAACACCTCGGAGCAAGACTCGGTTTCTGCGGTAGACACGATTCGCCAGGCCGCAGTTGCCCAAAACACGGCCGAGATCGAGCGTGCCAGCGCCAGCGTGCGCCAGGCAATCGAGCAGGTGACAGCCCCATATGGGCAGGCCGTCTCGGTGACGTACCTTCCTGTGGGCACGCCTGCCGGCATCGTGAGCGTGAACGGCTCGACGCAGCATGCCTCTGCGAGCATGATCAAGCTGGTCGTACTGGCGGCGCTTTTCGACAAGGTGGCTGCAGGGGAGATCAACCTCGCTGCCCAGGTGGAGGTTAAGGCCTCGGACATCGTCTCGGGCACGGGCACGGTGCAAGATGACGGCCCTGGCACCTATGAGCTGCAAGAACTTGCTCGCCGCATGATTGCTGACAGCGACAATACGGCCACCAACGTCATCGTCGACCTCATCGGCATGGATGCGGTGAACGAGGAGGCGAGCAAGCTTGGTCTCACCGGCACCGCCATGGCGCGCAAGATGATGGACGTGGTCGCCGCTGACCAGGGCATGCGCAACCGCATGACCTCCGACGACGCGGCAACCATCCTGAACCTCATCGCCTCGGGCAAGTTCGTTAACGAGCAGATGAGCGAGCTTGCCATGAACTTTCTTTTGCAGCAGACGATTAACGCGGGTTTGACTGACGCCATCCCTGCAGGTGTCCAGGTGGCGCATAAGACCGGCGAACTCAACCAGGCCGAGCACGACGGTGGCGTCGTGCTGGCGGCTCACCCCTACGTGCTCGTCGTGATGACCGAGGGCATCGACAACTACCTGGGCGTTTCGGTTATCGCGGATGTGTCGCGCGCGGTGTATGTTGCGACGAACGGAAGCGAGGGCGTGGAGCAGACCAACGCCACGGCGCAGGGCGTCCAGGACGCGATCAACGCGGCAGGCGGTGCGCAGTACGCCTTTGACTACGACGAGCCCGGCGTGTTCTTCACGCCCGACTACAGCTATGACAGCGGTGCGGATTATGGCTGGTCGGACGAAGTGCCAGGAGATTCGGGGGAGACGGGTGGAGTGACGGTTCCCTCCGAGTCCACGCAGCCTGGTACTGGCACGGAAACCGGCGGCGAGACGGGCAGCGAGACGGGTGGCACCGTGCCTGAGCCTGGTACCAGCGGCGCCGGCGGCACCACGGGCGGCGAGGGCTCTGGTGAGACCGGCGGCGCCGGCGAGTCGGGCGGTGCCGAGGCTCCGGACCCTGGTGCGGGCGATTCCGGCTCGGCTGGCGGCAGCGAAGGCGGTGCCGGGGAGACCGGAGGGTCTTCCGCCGACACCGCCGAAGGCGAGTAGGTTTGCCGAGGCAGCCAATGCCCTGCGGCAAACTCGCTGCGCGCCGGTCGGTGCCCTAAAGGCGCTGTTCTGCGCCCTTCCTGCTGGCATTGGGGGTTTCATGCGATACCATACGGTCTTGTTCCGTGCATGCGTATGACCTTGGGAGGGCCCAGACGCTATGTTGTACATCTTGACCGGAGAAATCCAGACAGGTTAAACTCGCTGGTTGCGGGGGCTGATTGACGAGCTGCAGGAGAAGGGTGTGCCGTTAGAGGGGGTCCTGGCGCCGGGCGTTTGGAGGCCCAACCCCGATAAGCCGAACGGTTTTGAGAAGCTTGGCATCGACAATGTTATGCTGCCGGGTGGCGAGACGGTGCCGTTTGCGCGTCGCCGCGACCTGGCCCCGGATGAGACAAGCAAGATGGAGCTTCAAGGCATGCCTGCCGACATGAAGCTCGTCTGGGCATTTTCCGACGAGGCGGTTGGGCGGGTGAACGCCCACTTTGCGGCCCTGGCGACTGGCGAGCCTCCCGCTCGCCCAGGCCTGCTTGTGGTGGACGAGCTCGGACGCCTCGAGCTCGAGCGTGGAGGTCTGGGCCTCACGGAGGCGGTGGACCTTGTGGCTCAGGGGCCCAGGCCTGGCTGGCCGCATGCCCTTATTGTTGTGCGTGACTGGCTCGTGCCGCGTGCTCGCATGGTCTTTGGGCCTGCCTGGAACAACGAGATTTGCGAGGTTGGACCCACGCCGGATACTGCCCGAGAGCTTCTTGGCTTGTTTGCGCAGTAGAGCCGCTTGTTGCCTTGTGTGGAGCCAAAGGCGCAAACTTTCGGTGTGGTGAACTTTGAAAGTACAATTTCCGAGGTTTTCCAAGCGGTCTCTTGCCGCTTCTGCAGTCGAACGAAAGGGGTCAGCCGTGGCCGACAAGCCCAAGGTGTATTTTTCCCGCACGATTACGCCTGAAAAGGTTGTAGAACTCTATGGCTTGCTGGGCGTCGAGCTGCCTGGCAAAGTTGCCATTAAGGTCCATTCCGGCGAGGTGGGCAACCAGAACTTCCTGCACCCCGATTTCTGGGCACCTATGGTAGACCAGCTGCATGGCACGGTTGTTGAGTGCAACACGGCTTATGACGGCGAGCGTAACACGACCGAGAAGCACCTGCGCGCGATCGCCCAGCATGGGTGGAACGATTACTTCGACGTCGACCTCATGGATGCCGAAGGTCCCGACCTTGAGCTGCCCATTCCCAATGGCTTGCGCCTCAAGAAGAACTTCGTAGGCAAGAACCTGGCCAAGTATGACTCGATGCTCGTGTTGTCGCACTTCAAGGGCCATCCCATGGGAGGCTTCGGCGGCGCGCTCAAGCAACTCTCCATCGGCGTGGCCTCTTCGTACGGCAAGGCCTACATTCACGGCGTCACGGTGCCCGAGAACATCTGGACGGCCGACCACGACCAGTTCCTCGAGTCTATGGCTGACGCTGCGAGCTCGGTTGTAGACTTCTTCGCTCAGCGCAGCGGCATCGCCTACGTCAACGTCATGAAGAACATGTCGGTCGACTGCGACTGCTGCGCTGTGGCCGAGGACCCCTGCATGGCCGACATCGGCATCCTGGTGTCCACCGACCCCGTCGCCATCGACCAGGCGTGCCTCGACCTCGTCTATGCCGCCACGGACGACCCCGGCCGCGACCACCTCATCGAGCGCATCGAGAGCCGCAATGGCGTCCATACCGTTGAGGCCGCCGCGGCCCTCGGCGTCGGTAGCCGTGAGTATGAGCTGGTTGAGGTGGAGTAGGGGTTTACTTTGGCCCCCTGGATGGTCTCCCGGGGGGCCAAACGTTATCACTGAACTTATGCATTTGGGGTTGCTGCAATCATGCGTTTGATTAAGTGAATGCTATTTTGCAACCCTCGAAAGCTACGGGGCTCACGCATGCCCATTTCGCAACGACCTCCGTGATAAAGACTTGCGGAATCGTCTACGTGCCCGACGGTAGCCCTCGCATCGCATATTACTGGCTGAGGAGCACGGACGAGATTGAATCAAGAAGTAGCGCGCCTGTCGTTCTGGTCTAGTGGTTTATCCATTAAGGATACAGCTTGCCGTACAGCCGACTGGAAGCAAGCATAGTACGACAAGAACTACTGCAAGCAGACGAAAGCAAGTGTCGTCTCCTCTGTTTTCTGTCTCACGTTGCGGCTTGTAGTAGGTTGAGTGGTAATCGGACAATAGTGTCTCTAGCTTTTCTTCGTATACGTTGATTGCATCTTGTAGCTTATCCCATTGTGGAGATCCGGCCTGATAATTATTCCTAGATTTCCTGAAAGCCAGGATTTGTCTCAGCTCCTGACTAATCTGATGCAACAACTGCTGCTCATCTTCAGGTATTCCATAGTTGTCGTGTCTGTCCCTGATGCGAGTTTTGAAATTCTCTAGTTCGTTTGCCGTGCATACTTTTCCGCATGCTCGCGTGAAAGAAACATCGTAAAACTCTGGGTCTTGATCGTCTTCCTTTTCCAGCGCGTAGCCTTCAAGCTGACCAGCTCGACCGCGCTCGTACATGTCGGCCCGAAACCTTGCGTTGGTTTTTTCGATACCATGCGCGTGTTCAGAAATATAAAGGTCGTTCATGTAATCGTTACGTGTGTAGGCCATGTGGAATCCCTTTATAAAGTACGGCGGGTAATCTCGATATTTGCATTTGACGCAAGGATATCGGGGGGGGGAGTTGTCAACGGCCTTATGCCTGGCTGTACTTCTCGTTCAGTCAGTTGTTCTCGCAAATGCCCTCAGAACATTATCTAAGACTCGCCTCAATGTCTGAGATATATAAGAATCTTTAGATTTATTAGATTTTAGGATATGATGTTTACCAGACTGCATGTAGTGAGGAGACATTATGTTTGAGAATCCTTTTGTTCCGGTATTTGGCGGTAAACCCGATTTCTTTTTTGGACGCAAAGAGTTGCTCAATCGGTTTACGTTTGCCCTTGTCGACCGGGGGAGCGAAGACCGTGCGCTCTTTATCACAGGTAACCGCGGGTGCGGCAAGACGGCGCTTCTTGAACAGTTTTCCCAAATGGCGACCGAGGCGGGTTGGCAGACAATCGATCTCAACGCTGAGAAGGCGCTTGTCGGCTTTACGCGCGGGCTTGTGCGCCATGACTCGGCTACCAAGACCATGAGCCCTGAGATTGAGGTCAACGTTTTTGGCAGTGGCGGGCATATCAGTGGCCCCGCGTCATCTAAAACGGTTGTGAACAGCATTGATGACGTCGAGGTACTGTTTCTTGAGGCGTGCAGACAGTCGAAGAAGGGCGTTTTCGTCTCGGTTGATGAGATTCAAAAGATTTCTCTGCAAGACCTGTCTGTTATATGTGGTGCGTTTCAAATGGCCTCGCGCAAGGGATTCAACATCATTCTTGCGGTTGCGGGTCTGCCGTATGCTCATGAGAAAGTTATTCAATACGAGGGGTGCACGTTCATGCGTCGGGCGGTACACGAACGCTTGGGGGTCTTTGCTCCAAAGGAGGCGAGTGCTGCAATAGCCGAGGCATTCTCCAGGACAAAAGGTCTATCGTTGTCTGGCCAAGCTCATGATCTGCTTGTTTCGAAAAGTTATGGACACCCGTACTTCATCCAACTTGCCGGTTATTACCTTGTCGCTTTGGCGAACGAGAAGGTGTCGCATGGCTCCTATACCATTTCGCAAGAAGACGTTGAGCAAGCTTTTCCTGCTATTTTGGCGGCCTATGAGCGGCGGGCGCTCCGGCCTATTGTGGAGGCGCTGCCGTCTTCTTCTGGTGAGTATTTAAGTGCAATGGCAAAAGTCGTGCAGACGGACCGTACCGTTCGCACGCGTGACGTGGCAGAGGCCCTTTCCAAGACGCAGAAGGCTACGAGTTTCGCTCGCGACGAGCTGATACGCGAGGGCCTTGTTGTGAGTACCGGGTATGGTGAGCTCATGTTTAACGTCCCATATTTGCAAGCTTATATGTTGGAGACTCACCCGAAAGAAAACGAGGCTGCCCTAGCTCAGCAGTGGGGTTTTTAGGAAGACAATGAACAAGTAGCCCCCGGCGGCCCCTCCCGCAC
>UQBS01000040.1 GCA_900539345.1 uncultured Coriobacteriaceae bacterium
GCCGTTTTGCCACGGATTTTGCCCCAAAAACTCTGTTACGTGATGGGAATCAACCAAACTTAAATATGAAGACATGCTCATATGTTCACTTATTTAGGTTTACATAAGACATATTATGGGGGAGTTCCAAAAGCTTATGAGTCCTTGAGATTTTGGATTTGAGTGAGCTCGTTATAGAAGCTCTCGATGTCTTGGAAGTCCTTGTATACGGAGGCAAAGCGCACGTAGGCAACCGTGTCGAGCTTGAGAAGGCGCTTGAGCACCATGTCGCCCAAATCGTTGGATGCAACCACCGTGGTCATGTTGTTGCGCAGCTCGCTCACAATGTCGCTCACAAGGTTGTCGAGAACCTCGTTTGAAATCGAGCGCTTGATGGTTGCCTTGGTAAGGCTGGCACGCAGCTTGGTGCGATCAAAAGGCTCGAGCGTACCATCTCGCTTGGCTACCTGAATGGGAGTTTCCTCGCGGCGCTCATAGGTTGTGAAGCGCTCGCCACATGCGGGGTTCAGGCACTCGCGGCGGCGACGTATGGCAAAACCCGACTCATACGAACGTGAGTCGATGACCTTCGAGTCTTCAAAGCCGCATTTTGGGCAACGCATCCGTGTGTCTCCCCTCGCTTTTCGCACACGCTAAGCATAGCCCATCGCACGGCTTCGCATCACCTCAGAAGGCCGGAACTTCGATAATTTGCCCCGGCACAATAAGGCTCGACGACAGGTCGTTGTGGTCGACGATCCAATGCACGCTCTCGGCCACAGAGAGTCCTTGTCCACAGTATTCGGAGCCAATAGACCACAGCGTGTCACCAGACTGCACGCACACGAACTGACTGGTCCGTTCGGTATGCGACGTCTGACCTTGGGCGACAAACGGCATTGCCAGGACAACACCGAGCACAATGATGCAGAAAAACGCAATGCAGATCATGGAATCGCGCCTTTGGACGCACCTGTACGACTCTTCCCTCGTCATGGCAAACCCCTTTCCTCGCGGTCGATGTGGGGCATTATCCAGACCGTGGGGACAGAAATTGAAAGCCTTGAAATCGAATGGATGTTCGTGTTATGGTGCAAATCAAACACATGTTCGATTTGGAGGAACGCGCAGTGCAAACTCAGCGGCTTAGCAAGCGACAGCAGCAGATCTACGATTTCATATGCTCAGAAGTGGCATCCAAGGGCTATCCACCAAGCGTGCGAGAGATTGCTGATGCCGTGGGTCTGCGAAGCCCGTCTACCGTGCATGTGCACCTGCAAGTTTTGGAGGACCGAGGCTATATCAAGCGCAACCTGTCGAAGTCCCGAGCGTTGGAGGTCGTGCACACTCAGGACGCCGAGGCATTCGACGACGTCAAAGAAACGCCTGCAAGCGACGCCAACATGGTGAGGCTGCCCCTGCTGGGGCGCGTAGCCGCAGGGGAGCCAATTCTTGCCGTGAGCAACGTGGAGGAGTATATGACGCTCCCCCGCTGTCTTGTGGGTGACGAAGCGTCGTTTATCCTCAAGGTCAAAGGCGACTCGATGATCGGTGCCGGCATATTCAACGGCGACTACGTCGTGGTCAAACAGCAGCCCGATGCCGTAAGCGGTGAGATTGTTGTCGCGCAGCTCGAAGACGAGGCCACCGTCAAGACCTTCTATCGCGAGCGCGACACCGTGCGCCTGCAGCCCGAAAACCCCACGATGCAGCCCATCTACGCGCGAAACCCACGCATCCTGGGACGTGTGGTGGCCCTCATCCGCACCATGTAGACTCGCAAAGTGACATTTCCCGCATTTGACGTCCAAAGTAAACCCGCCACAACCCACGTGTGTAACGCATGAGCTGCGACGGGTTTCAATGGTTTCGACCCTTATGCAGTTTGTTTCAGACCACATGGTACGGTCTATTAACCGCAGTCTCGTCCACCGCAGGCCTTATGCAAGTCATACCCGACCCACGGTACAGGGTTACTCCACAGCCTCGTCCACCGCAAAGGCGCGGGCCCGGTTGGCGACGCTTGCGGGCAGCACGGCCTCGAGCAGGGTACCTTCGGGCACATACTCCTCGTGCAAAATATGGCCGTACTTGTGGCAGTCAGACAGCAGCGAGCCCTGGTCATACGGAATGAGGACCTTCAGGTGCTCGTCGCGCAAGGCGGCTTGCTTGGCAAGGTTGGTAACGAGGTCCTCAATCCCCTCACCCGTGACTGCTGAGACAAAGATAGCCTCAGGATAGCTTTCACGGAGCTCAGCGGCACGCTCAGGCTCAAGCAGGTCGCACTTGTTGAAGACCAGCAGACGGTCGATGCCGTCGGCCTTGATCTGCTTGAGAACCTCTTCAACGGCCGCAAGTTGCTCAATAAGATGCGGGTCATTGCCGTCCACCACATGCAGGATGAGATGGGCATCGGCAACCTCGGCGAGCGTCGACTTAAACGACTCCACGAGGGTGTGCGGAAGCTTGCGCACGAAGCCAACCGTGTCGGTGATGGTGGTCGTCTTGCCACCCGGCAGCACAAAAACCCTCGTCGTAGGGTCAAGCGTGGCGAAGAGCTGGTCTTGCACGTATACCCCGGCATCGGTCAGGCGGTTGAGCAGCGTCGACTTGCCGGCGTTGGTGTAGCCCGCCAAGGCAACGCGGAAGACATCGGAAGACGTGCGTTCCTTGCGCTGCACGTCGCGGTTGGAAGCGATGTTGGCAAGCTCGCGACGCAGCACGGAGATGCGGTCGCGAATGAGACGGCGGTCGACCTCAAGCTGGCTTTCGCCCTGGCCAAAGCGCGAGCCAATGCCGCCGCGTGTCCTGTCCTTGGCAAGGTGGGCCCACATGCCGCGTAGGCGCGGGTAGAGGTACTGCAACTGGGCCATCTGCACCTGCAACTTGCCCTCATGGGTCTTGGCATGCAGGCCGAAGATGTCGAGAATAAGCGCCGTGCGGTCGATGACCTTGTACTTCATTCCCAGGATACGCTCGATGTTTGCCTGCTGAGAAGGCGACAGCTCGGCGTCGAAGATGATGACGTCGGCATTGCAGCTCTGTGCGAGGTCGCGCAGCTCAAGCACCTTGCCTGAGCCGAGGTAGGTCTTTGCATACGGATGGTCGAGCTTCTGGGTCAGCTCCCCCACCGTCTGGGCCCCCGCCGTCTCCGCCAGGCGCGAGAGTTCCTCAAGCGAGGCTTCGAGGTCCCAAGCAGACTGAGGGGTATCGATACCCACGAGAATGCAACGCTCTTGCGCACGCGCCGTGTCAAACGGTCCATTGTATGGCATAGCAATCACTCCTTACAGAGCCTGCTGGACACCAGGTTCGCTGAAAAGGCCGACAACGCGGTCTACGAGTTCATTCTCCCCCATCTGGCTCGCATCGAACCAGTGGATGCGCTTGTCGGCGTTAAACCACGTGTATTGACGCTTGGCATAACGGCGCGAAGAGCGCTTGATGTCCTCGACGGCCTCGTCCATGGAGGTCTCGCCGCGAAGGGCCGCGATGATCTCCTTGTAGCCGATGGCTTGATTCGAGGTGAGCGTGTCGGCAAGACCGGCGTCCATAAGGCCGCGTACCTCATCGACAAGGCCGAGTTCCATCATCTTGTCCACGCGGCGGTTGATGCGCTCGTAGAGCATCTCGCGAGGCATCGTGAGGCCCACATGAAGCGTGGGATACCGGTCGACACGCTCATGGAGGGTGGCATACTCTTGGGCATACGAGCTTCCCTGCTCAAGCAGCTCAAACGCGCGCACAACGCGGCGCACGTTGTTCGGGTGGATGAGCGCGGCACTGCGCGGGTCCTTGGACTGCAGCAGCTCGTGGAAGGCGTCGTTTCCCATTTGTGCGGCGAGAGCCTCATAGCGCTCACGAACAGGGTTTTCCACCTGCTCGCCCTCGGGGAAACCCATGTCCTCAAGTGCGGCACGAACATACAGGCCGGTGCCGCCGCAAACAATGGGCAGCACGTCACGCGCAAGGAGCCCGTCGATGCATGTATGGGAGTCCTGCGCAAAGACGGCTGCCGAATAAGGCTGGCCGATGTCCACAAGGTCGATGCAGTGCAACGGCACACGACGCTCAGCGACGGGCGTCTTGGCCGTGCCAATGTCCATCCCGCGATAGACCTGCATGGAGTCAGCGGAAACCACCTCGCCACCCAGGCGCAGGCACAGGGCATCGGCAAACGAGGACTTTCCGCTTGCCGTGGGACCGACGACCGATATGACCTGATAGGCGCTCATGATACGCAGGCTCTCAGCCTAGAGCGTCTCGCCCACGAGCTGGCCGCGCAGGTACCAGGTACGGGCCTCATCCACATGCACGTCGACAATCGTGCCGATGTAATCGTCGATGGTCTTGCCGGCAGGGATGGGTGCATGGACAGTCTGGTTCTTGGGACTGCGGCCAGAAAGCATCGATTCGTCGCGCTTAGAGACGCCTTCGACCAGGACAGGCACGACCTGGTCGAGCTCGGCCTGATTGGCCTTGTAGGCGCAGTCCTGCACGACGTTCACGAGGCGATCGAAACGGTCCTGGATGACCTCGCGAGGCGTGTCGTCCACCATCTCGGCCGCAGGGGTGCCGGCGCGCTTGGAGTAGATGAACGTGAAGGTCTGGGAGTAGCCCACCTGCTCGACAAGGGACATGGTCTGCAGGAAGTCCTCCTCGGTCTCACCGGGGAAGCCGACGATGAGGTCGGTGGAAAGGGCGATGCCGGGAACGGCAGCCTTGATCTTGTCAACGAGCTGCAGGTAGGCTTCGCGGTCGTAGGTGCGGTTCATCATCTTGAGGATGCGGGAGGAGCCGGACTGCGCGGGAAGATGGAGTGCAGGCATCACAGAC
This sequence comes from uncultured Coriobacteriaceae bacterium, assembly GCA_900539345.1. Lineage (GTDB taxonomy): Bacteria > Actinomycetota > Coriobacteriia > Coriobacteriales > UMGS124 > UMGS124. The sequence goes on from UQBS01000040.1 coordinate 4,816, forward strand.
TTGACCTCGGCCATAGCGGCAATGGTCTCGTCGGAAAGATCCTTGGGATGGCTCGTGGCAAAACGCAGGCGCTCGATGCCGCTGTTGCCCACCTCGCGCAGAAGCTCGGCGAAGCGAGGGGCGCCGTACAGGTCGCGGCCGTAAGAGTTCACGTTCTGACCGAGCAGGGTGATCTCCTTGACACCCTCCCCTACCAGGCGGTGCACTTCTTCAAGGACATCCTCGAAGACGCGGCTGCGCTCGCGACCGCGCACGTAGGGCACGATGCAGTAGGTGCAGAAGTTGTTGCAGCCATAGGTGATGGGTACCCAGGCATGGAAGGCATCGTCGCGCTTGGAAGGCAGGTCGCTGGCGCACACGCCGTCCTCGTCGGTCTCGGCGATAGCGATGCAATGGCCCTCGCCAGCAAGAGCAGCGGAAAGCAGGTCGGGAAGACGGTGGATGGTGTGGGTGCCAAAGACGATGTCGACGTTGCCCAGGATGTCGAAGAGCTTGTCGCCGTCGCGCTGGCCGATGCAGCCGCCCACAGCCACAATGCGACGCTCGCTTCCCTCACGCGGGGGAATGTTGCGCATGGACTGTACCTGGCCATACAACCTCGTGTCGGCAGCCTCGCGCACACAGCAGGTAAGGAAGACGACAATGTCAGCCTCTTCGATTTCGGAGACCTCAAGCGAGCCAGCCGTCTCCAGCATGCCGCGCACGCGCTCGGCGTCATGGAAGTTCATCTGACAGCCGAAGGCACGGACGAGGTAGGTGCTGCCACTCAAGGGCTGCATGGAGTTGGCGATCATTGCTTCTTCGGGGTGAGAGGAGAAGGGCATGGGGGCTCCTGTACGGTAAAAGATGAGGCTCAAAACGAGCGAATCGATTGTAGCCTATGGGCCAGTTAGAGCTGTTTGGAAATCGGAAAGGTCACGACCACCTTGTCCTGCGCGACGCGTACTTTGACGTCTCCTGCCAGGTCAAGATAGTAGCGCTCGGCCAGCATCTCAAAATCGCGCGCCATGAGCGAGGCGAACTCCTCGGTGTCCTCACGCGAGATTTTGAGCTTGCGACGGTCTTGAAGAAGGTCGACCTGGCCGGGCTTTTGCGGCATGGCATCGCCGACAAGGAGGCGACGAATCTCACTCAGGGGATTGACCTCGAAGTTGAGAATACGGTAGCAGCTGCGCTGGGAAACGGTGATGCCCAGCGTCTCGGCCGCCTGCTGCAGCTCAAGGGGCGTGGTGGCAAATGCCGGGAGAAGCCAGAAAGCGCATCCCTCACGCTCAACTGCAGGGTGAGCAGTAAGGTATTTGCGCCCCTGAGCAACAAGCGTGGCCAAAACCTCCGCAGGGCTGCCCACGAAAAAGCGCTGGGATGCGGGACAGTCGAGCGCAATGTCGGCAACGGTGCGCAAGATGTTGTGAGGGCCGCGCGTCTTGTCGACTGTGACATCTGGTGCGACGGGTGGTTCGAGCTGCTCGACAAGCGTGGGAAGCGTGGACTGGTCGGCGCGCTCGGGAACGATCGTAGTGTCGAAGGCGACGCTGATAACGCAGCCTTTGCCCTTCTCAGAGCAGACAATGCGGCTCTCAAGGGCATTTTGACGGATTGAGTAGAGTGCCATGCCTCTGCCGTGCACACCCCAGCGGTCCATGTGCATGGACTCGAGCTTGCTCGTGACGCGCGGGTCAAAGACCTTCTCGGCAATGGAAGAAGGCACGCCGTCACCGTCGTCGATGACGATCAGGTTGCGTCGGGCACCGTCACGGGTGCTCGCCACAAACACATGCTGGGCATGGGCATCGCGGGAGTTGCGCACCATCTCGCAGACAGCGTCCTCAACGTACTGGATGTCTTGTTTTGCCTGGCGGCGCTCAGCCTCAGATACCTTTAAACGAACGAACCCTGCGCCGAGACGTTCCTCGATGCGCAGGGATTCGTCACCTAACACGTTTTCGATAAATGAGGTCAGACCGTCGGAGCGGCTGGCTTCATTACTTGGCAATGTCGCAAGCCCTGCTTTCGCGAATGACCACGACCTTTACCTGGCCGGGGTACTCCATCTGGTTCTCGATCTCGGTGGCAATGTCGTGCGCGAGAACGACGGCGGCAGCGTCGGAAATCTCCTCGGGCTTGACCATAACGCGAATCTCGCGACCGGCCTGCATGGCGTAGGTGCGCTCGACACCGGGATGCGAGTTCGAAATCTCCTCAAGCTTCTCAAGGCGCTTGATATAGGTCTCAGCGGACTCGCGACGGGCACCAGGACGGGCGGCAGAGCAAGCGTCGGCGGCCTGAACGAGCACATCAAGCACGCTCGTAGGGTCGACGTCGTTGTGGTGAGCCTCGATGGCGTGCACGATAGTGGGAGCCTCACCATACTTGCGGGCAAGGTCGGCACCGATGACGGCGTGGGGACCCTCGACGCGATGGTCGATGGCCTTGCCGATGTCGTGCAGAAGACCCGCGCGCTTGAAGGGCGAGGAATCGAGACCGAGCTCATCGGCCATAATCTCACACATGCGAGCGACCTCAACCGAGTGGTTGAGGACGTTCTGGCCGTAGGAAGTGCGGTAACGCAGGGCACCCAGGGTCCTCACAAGCTCAGGATGGATGTCGTTGACCTCGAGGTCGAAGCAGGCCTGCTCGCCGGCCTCGAGGACCTTGGCGTTGACCTGATCGGTGGCCTTGTTGAAGAGTTCCTCGATGCGCGCCGGATGAATGCGACCGTCGGCAATGAGGTTCTCGAGGGTGACACGGGCGATCTCGCGGCGGACCGGGTCGAAGCTAGAAAGCTGCACGGTCTCGGGCGTGTCATCGATGATGAGGTTCACGCCGGTCATCTGCTCGAAGGTGCGAATGTTGCGGCCCTCGCGGCCGATGATGCGGCCCTTGAGATCATCGGAAGGAATGTGCACCGTGGTGAGCGTGACTTCGCCGACATGGTCGGAGGCGCAACGCTGGATGGCGGTGGCAAGAATGCGACGAGCAGTGCTCTCGCACTCGATGCGCGTACGCTGCTCGCTCTCGCGGATGATGGTGGCGCTCTGACGCGTCACATCGTCACGCACGCGATCGAGCAGCTCCTTGTGAGCCTCGTCGGTGGTGAGGCCGCTGATACGCTCGAGCTCGGAGGTGTGCTTGCGCTCGAGCTCCTCGACGTCGCGGGCACGCTTCTCAATCTGGCCAGCCTCGCTGGAGAGCTGGTGCTCCTTCTTGTCAAGCGAGTCAGAGCGACGGTCGAGGGACTCCTCGCGCTGAAGCAGACGGTTCTCGCGCTCGCGAATCTCGCCAGCGCGCTGGGCCGCCTCGGCCTCGGATGCCTTCTTCTTCTCGAGAATCTCAGAATCGGCGGTCTGCCTAATGCGGAAGACCTCTTCCTTGGCGGAAATTTCCGCTTCCTTCTTGATGGTCTCGGCCTGCTTTTTTGCGCCGTCGAGTACCTGATCGGCCTCGGACTTTGCCTGAGTGAGCTTGCCGCTTGCGCTCTTAGCGGCGAAAAGCAGGGCGAGAGCCGCACCAATGACCGCTGCAGCGATTGCAACGACAACGTACATAACGTCCATGTGCTACCTCCCGGCTTCGTTTAGCTGTTATGCAAAACGGACGAAAGACGAGCACATGCCAACACTGACACGCCGCACGTTAGACGTCCGGCATCGTGAGCACCCTGAGGAATTAGATGAAGTTTTGACCGTTCTATATCCAAAACTCGCCTAAAACGAGAGAAGTCACAAATGCTAGACGATTGTACGTTCTCGGTGCGTTTTTGGTCAACCTCGCGGCATGAATCTACGCAGGCACTCTAAAGGCAGGAGGCCTTATGCGCCGCGCACGACCATCATTCGACCGCACACCGGGCACACGGCAAGGCTGTCGCCCTTGATGAGCTGCTCGTACTGAGACTGCTGAAGCTCAACGCGGCAGCCGGTGCACACGTGATCCTCGAGCTTGCAGATGCCCACAAGGTTGTGCTGGGCGCAGGAGACGCGGTAGCGCTCGAGAAGGTCTGCGGGAATGGCCTGCTGCAGGGTCTCGCGGCGGGCGACGAGACGGGTAAGGTCCTCGCGCAGGGCACTGGCGCTCTTCTTGAAAGCCTCGACGAGCTCGGCCTCCTTGGTCTCGAGCTGAGTCTTAATGGAAGCAGCCTGACGATAGAGGCCCTCGAGACGCTCGAGTTCGGCCTTGGCCTTCTTCTGGTTGAAATCGACCTTCTCAAGGCGCTTGGCCAGACGGTCAAGCTCGGCCTTGTAGCTCTGGGTGAGACGGAAATCATCGGAAGCCTCGCTGTCGCGCTTGACTTCCTCGACGCGGGCGCTCAGCGTGCGGCGACGGCCGTCGTTGTCCTCGACCTCGATGCGGGCGTCCTTGAGCAGACCCACAATCTTCGTGGTCTTCTTGGAAAGCTCCTTGAGCCTTCCGCGAACCTCCTTGATTTGCTCTGCCTGGGGAATCTCGTCGATTGCCTTACGGTCGCGCATAATCTGCAAGTCAACCTGCTGGAGCTCGAGAAGATCGGTCGTGACCGGCATACTTGATTCCTCTTTCTCTGCAATTTCGTGTACAAGGAAGGTTACAAAAGCGTTTCATTCAATGGTCGAAACATGATACACGCCCAGACGCACATCAGATGCTAGACCAATGCGAATCCTCGCAAAGCACCACACGCTCATCTTCAGGCACGCCGAGCGAATCGAGGATGTCGTTGAGGACGCCTACGAGCGGCAGCTCCGACACATCATGGCCGAGCACGATGACCGCGCAACCGTGAGTGAGGAGCTCAAGCGCCTTGTGGTAGCCGCACTCACCGCACACCACGACGTCGCAGCCGACCTCAAGCGCATAGTGGCCGCAGTCACCGAGGCTGCCAGTAAAGAAGGCGGCACAGGTGCGGGCGGAATCAAGCGGACCGTAGGCCTGGGCGACGTCGCCCAGCACGTCCTTGCACGCGCAGGCAAGCTCGCGCAGTGTCATGCCGGAAGGCAGCGGCACGCAGGCTCCCAGACGGCCAAGATTCTCCGGACGGTCCGACTCCAGGCCCGCACCCTGCACAGCAAGACCCAAGCGGCCAGGCATGGCAGCGCGGGCGGTCTCGCATCGGTCAAGGTTCGTGTGAAACGACAAGACGGCAACGCCCAGGCGCATTGCCTCCCAAAGACACGAACTTGCAAAGCCTGCACCGGAAGAGGGCGGCGTGAGAGCGTCGGGCATGGAGAGACAGACTGGGTGATGGGTGAGCAAAACGTTGGCACCAGCCGCATGAGCTGCACGAACGTTGTCCGCTGAGGCGTCGAGGGCAAGGGCGATCTTAGTGACCTCGGCGTCGGGGTCACCCACCGAAAGGCCGACCTTGTCCCACGGCTCAGCCCACATCTTCGGCAGGCATGAGAAGAGAGACGTCTCGAGTTCGCGCACCTTCATGACAAATCACCTTTTCGGAATGAGTTGAGCAAGACGGGTCGGACAAACGTGGCGCAGGTGCCTGCGGCATTACGCGATCGAGATGCTACGCCAGCCTCCGGCTGCCGTCGGGACGTCGATACTGCGATAGCCCGCCGCAGCCGCAAGCGCATAGGCCTGATCGATGTTCTCACCGATACGCGTCACCACATGGGCGTCGGAACCCACGGTGATGGGGACGCCGGCCTCATGAAAAAGGGAGAGCAGCTCGGGGTGCGGGTAGAACCGGCCGACGGGTTTGATGGAGCCCGCTGTGTTGATCTCTACGCGCACACCGGCTGCAGCCGCATCGCGAGCAGCCTGGGCATATAGACGTTGCACTGCGTCCCCCGAGGGGTAGCGCCCCAAGAGGCTCACAAGGTCGGGGTGTGCCATGGAATCGAACAGGCCACTGTGGCACGTCTGTCCCCAAAGGCGGAAATACCCCTCCCAGACAGCGTCAACGCCGCGCTCTTCCCAAAACGAGAGGTCGCTGAGGTCGTCGATCCAACGCATGTCAACCATATGCACAGAGCCGAGCCTGAACGTGGCGCCGCGGGTCCAGCGGATGATGTTGTCGGCGCAGCCCGGGTAGTAGTCGCACTCGAACCCGAAGACGACCTCGACCTCAGGGTGCCGCGCACGTGCCGCCTCGATGTCGGCAGCATAGGCGGGAAGGTCGGCTTCAGGAACGCTCACCTCACACGCAGGATCAATCTCATGGGGCAGCGTGAGATGGTCGGTGATGCAAATGGTGGTCAGACCGAGCTCGCAGGCGCGGGAGACGTTGTCCTCCACGCTTGCCTTGCCGTCGGAATACGACGTGTGGGTATGGCAGTCAACAAGCTCCATGGTGCTCCCCTATCGTTTGCGCGTCGAGGCCTCGCGGCATACCTGCGCCAGCGCGTGCGCCAGACCCTCGCACTCCTCAGCACTCACGCGTGCGTCGAAGGAGATGCGCAGGGCACAGAAGGCGAGGTCGCGGGACACGCCCATGGCGGCCAGCACGTGACTGGGGTCGAGCGAGCCGCTTGAGCAGGCAGAACCGCCCGAAACCTCGTACCCCAGGTCGTCCAAGCCAAGGACGAGGCCCTCCGTCTGATGACCAGGCACAAGCAGGTGCACGATATTGGGAAGCGTCTCGGGCGTGTCGATGCCTTCACGGCGCAGGGTCTCGAAGAAATCGAGCCCTTCGGCGCGCAGCGTGTCGACAATCAGGCGGCCGTGACTACGCAGGAGCGCGTCGTTGTCTTGAAGGGTGGCAGCAGCCTGCTTTGCGACGGCCGCAAAGGCCATGGCCGAACGCACGTCTTGCGTGCCGCTGCGAAGACCGCCCTCCTGGCCGCCGCCCACCTGCTGCGCCACGATAGGCGTGCGCGAGCGCAAATAGAGCGCGCCGCACGAAACAGGGCCCGCGACCTTGTGTGCGGCAAATGAGGCAGTGTCAACGCCCAGCTGCGAGGCATTGAAGGGGACGTGCCCGAACGTCTGAATCGCATCGCAATGCACAAGCGCGCCTTGGGTATGCGCAAGGGTTACGACGCGCGCGATGGGCTGCACGGCTCCAACCTCGTTGTTGGCGCCCATCACGCAAACGAGGGCCACATCGGGACCCAGCATATTCTCAAGAGCCTCGATGTCCACGACACCGCTGGAAAGCACAGGAATGCGCTCGACCGTGAAACCATCACGTTCAAGTGAAGCTGCAGGGTCAAGAACAGAGTCATGCTCAACGGCACTTACAAGCACGCGGCGACGCTTGGAACCCGGCGTTTGGAGCTGAGCCAGGGCAGCGCCGCGGATAGCGAGTGTGTTGGCCTCGGTGCCGCCGCTCGTGAAGACAATCTCGCTGGGACGCTTGGCGCCCACGGCGCGCGCAACGTCGGTGCGGGCGCGTTCAAGCGCGGCAAAGGCGGCGCGACCGCTTGTATGCAGGGAGTTTGGGTTGGCGCCGGCCCATTCTTGGGCATCGTAGCGAGCCATTTCCTCACGGCACAGGCTGGACATGGGGCTCGACGCCGCATGGTCGAAATAGTGGCGCACGCGCATGCTTAGAGCACCAAGCTCGCAGCGCCGGCAGCCCTGATCTGCTCCATGGCAGCATGGGGGTCCTCAGCGCCGAAGATGGCCGAGCCAGCCACAAGCATGTTCGCACCAGCCTCGCACACAAGCGGGGCGGTCTTGACACCGATGCCACCATCAACCTCAACCACAGGGTTACATCCGAGGTTTGCGCACATGTCACGCAGCTCGCGGATGCGACGAGCGGTGGAGGTGATGTAAGACTGGCCGCCGAAGCCAGGGTTCACGCTCATGACGAGCACGACATCGAGCTCCTCGACGACATCGCGCAGCAGGCACACGGGAGTGGCAGGGTTGATGGCGATGCCGGCAAGAGCGCCGCGCTCGCGGGCATGGCGAGCGAAGCGGTTGGCATGCGTGAGAGCCTCAAGCTGGGCAGTCACGAGCGAGGCGCCTGCGTCGATGTACCAGTCGCAGGTCGACTCGGGGTTGTCCACCATGAGGTGCACGTCGAGGGGGTTGCTGAAGCAGCCGGCCAGGCCCTTGACGAACATGGGGCCAATGGTGAGGTTCGGCACGAAATGGCCGTCCATCACGTCGACGTGGATGAAGTCAGCACCGTTGGAAACCTGTGAGACGCTCTCGCGCAAGGCCATGAAGTCTGCCGAGAGAATCGACGGGGACATCATCACATCGGTTTTGGACAACGTAGCTGCAGGCATGGCGTGCTCCCCTCTTCGAACTCCAGACGTTGGTCGAAACAGTTTGTGCTAATCGAGACCGTAGAGCTCCATGCGCGGAGTGCGGCGGAACAGGGTCTCGGCAATCTCGGGCAGAGGCGTGCCCTCATAGAGCAGCGAATGCACCGCCTCAGTGAGCGGCACCTCGACTCCCAGCTCACGGGCCATATGCAAGATGGAACGGCAAGCACGAGCACCCTCGACGACCATGTGGGTGCGCGCCTCGTAAGACTCAAGCGTTTCGCCTTTTGCAAGCGCCGCACCGAAGGTCTGGTTGCGAGAGTGGGCGCTTGTGCAGGTGGCAACGAGGTCGCCCATGCCGGCCAGACCCATGCAGGTCATGGGGTCACCGCCGCGAGCTGCCACGATGCGGCTCATCTCGGCAAGGCCGCGCGTCATGATGACGGAGAGCGTGTTGTCGCCAAACGAGAGGCCCTTGACCACACCGCATGCAATGGCCACGACGTTCTTGGCCGCGGCGCAGACCTCGACGCCCACCTCGTCGGTGGACACGTAGGTGCGGAAAAGATCGGCGTTAAAAAGGTCCTTAAAGTACTCGGCGCATGCCAGGTCGCTGGAGGCGGCGACGGCACCGGCCGGCATGTCGAGGCAGACTTCCTCGGCATGGTTGGGACCCGACAGGCAGGCGATGCGATTGCGCCCCGTGAGCTCATCTTCCACAACTTCGGTCATGAGCTTGTTGGTGCCGTACTCGATGCCCTTGGTAAGCACGCAAACGGGCAGGTCGGGCGCGATGTAGGGACTGCAGTCATGAGCGACCGAGCGCAGGTGGCTCGAGGGCACAACAAACAGCACTGCGTCGGCTTCTTCGAGGCACCACGCATGGTCGGTACTCGAGACCACATTCTCGCCCAGCTTGCATGCGGGCAAATAGATGGGGTTGGTATGCTCCTCGTTGATGGAATGGGCAACCTCGGGGTTGTGCGACCAAAGGCGCACCTCGTTGCCCTGCTTGGCCATATGCCCGGCGACCGCGGTACCCCACGAGCCGGCGCCGACCACGCAGACGCGCTGCTTCACCACATCACCTACTTCGACTTTTTAACGGAGAACTTGCTCTCCTGCCCGTGGGCGAGCTTCTTGATGTTGGAGCGGTGACCCCAAATGACAAGAACCGACACGATGCAGACGATGACCGTGAAAGCCATCGAAGGCTGATAGAAAAGATTGGCAAAAATGGGTAGCGACAGGGCACCGGCAATGCTGCCGACCGAAACATATCGCGTGCTGACCGCAAAAATCAGGAACGGACCCCAGAGGCTCAATCCAGCCCACGGCATGAGCACCACCGCGCCGCCAAAGCCCGAGGCGATGCCTTTGCCGCCGTGAAAATGCAGGAACGGGGTGAACATATGGCCCAAAATGACCGCCAGGTACACCAGTGCCGCGCACCAGTCGTAGACGCCGCCCGGGGCGGTCGTCTCGATGGCACCTGCGCCCACCACGCCGATGAGAAGCTTGCCGATCAAAACGGCGACTACGGCCTTGAGGATGTCGCTGACCAGCGTGAGAATGCCAGCCTTGGCACCCAGGGTGCGAGCCACGTTGGTAGAACCGACGTTGCCCGAACCCTGGGTGCGGATATCCACGTTGCCAAAAGCCTTACCGATGAGGTAGGCGGAAGGGATGCCGCCAAGAACATACGCGATGACACACGCCAGGGCACACATCACATAGACAAGCATGGTGGAAGGTTATCTCCTAACGGTTTCGCGCTGCCAAAGGCAAGAGCCTACATGGCCTTCTTCTTGAACTTGAACCTGATGGGCGTACCGGTAAGGTCGAAACGGTCGCGGATGCGGTTCTCGAGGAAGTGCTCGTAGTTGGGGGTAACAAGCTCGGGCATGTTCACGAAGATGGTGAAGATGGGCGGCTTGTTGCCCGTCTGCGTGATGTAGTTCATCTTGAGGCGCTTCGTGCCCTTCGTCACCGTGTGGCCGAACTCGCGCAGCTCGGTGAGGAGCTTGTTGAGCTGCGGGGTCGGGATGACCTGGCGACGGTGGGCGTCGGCGGTGTTCACAGCGTCCCACACGCGCAGGCAGGAGCGACCCGTGAGGGCGGAGATGCGCACCACGGGGGCGTAGGAGACGAAGTGAAGGCGCTCGGCCACGTCGTTCTCGAGCTCCTCGCGGCGCTCGGCGGTGTCGACGAGGTCCCACTTGTTGAGCAGGACAACGACGGCGATGCCGTTGTTGTGCGCCATGCCGGCGACGCGCTGGTCCTGCTCGGTGACGCCGATGGTGGAGTCGATGACGATGAGGGCCACGTCGGCACGCTCGATGGCGCGCTCGGCACGCACGCAGGAGTAGAACTCCAGGTCCTCGTTGATGACGGTGCGCTTGCGCATACCGGCGGTGTCGATGAGGCGGTACTTGACGCCCTCGTGCTCGACGAGCGTGTCGACGGCGTCACGGGTGGTGCCGGCCACGTCGCTCACGATGGAGCGCTGCTCGCCGCAGAGGCGGTTGAGCAGCGAGGACTTACCGGCGTTGGGGCGGCCGACGATGGCGACGCGGATGAGGTCCTCGGGGATCTCCTCCTCGGTGGCCTCGGGCAGCGAAGCCACGACGTCGTCGAGGATGTCGCCCACGCCGTTGCCGTGCTGGGCGCTGATGGGGTACGGGTCGCCCAGGCCCAGGCTGTAGAACTCGTAGGCGTTGGCGTCCTGCAGGACGGAGTCGCACTTGTTGACGGCCAGGAAGACCGGCTTGTCGGTGCGCTTCAGGATGCGGGAGACGGCCTCGTCCTCCTCGGTGACGCCGGTCTTGCCGTCGACGAGGAAGATGATGGCGTCGGCCTCGTTGATGGCGAGCACCGCCTGGTCGCGAATCTTGCTCTGGAACGCATCCTCGGAATCGCCGACCTCGATACCGCCGGTATCGCACAGCGAGAACTCGGTGCCGTTCCAGTCAGAATCATGGAACGTCCTGTCACGGGTGACGCCCTCGGTCTCGTGCACGATGGCCTCGGGACGCTGGGAAACACGGTTGACGAACGTGGACTTGCCCACATTGGGCCTGCCCACCACTGCAACGACAGGCTTTGTCATGGGTGAACCTCCTTGAGAAAAAACATACGTGCGTTCAGGGTACCACGCTCAGAGCGCTTCGAACGCGCGTTTGATGCCTTGGGGCACCGCGGTCACGAAAAAGCCCCGAGCACCGCGGTCCTCGAGCGCGTGGATAAGCTCATCGGCCGTGACGCCGTCAAGCGTGAGGCGGTCGGCGTTGAGCATGATGTCGGGCAGCCATACGACGGCGTGCGACAGGTCCTGGGGCAGCTGTGCTAAAACGTCGCAGGCACACAGAAGACCCGTGACGTTGACGTTGCCCCCGAAGTAGTCGTTCTCCACCGCCACGACCTCGCAGCGGCCCCCGACGGGCAGGGCAGAGACGAAGTCGCGCACCACATGCGCGCTCGCGCAGCCCGAAACGAGCAGCACCCGCTCCCCTGCCGCCTCGAGGCGTCCCGCGGCCGCGCGGATGGGGCCGAGCGCCTCCTCATCGGCGAGCAGGTCGGCGGCCTCGTCGAGAAACGAGCGCACCATGCCGATGCCGTCGTAGTACTGGGGATAGCCGTCGTACTCCTCGGCGCAGGGCGGCTCGGTGCGCGCCATGAGGTAGAACTCGTCGGCGAGCTGGTAGCGCGTGCGACCCGTGGCCTTGCGGTTGCGCAGCTGGTAGGGCCGCACGGCGTCGATGACGGCCTGGGCGCGGACCGGCTCGTTGAACGACTCGGTGAACGTGTCCTGGTGGCGCGTGAAGCCCAGAGGCACGATGCCCAGCGAGGTGATGAGCGGGCGGGCCTCCACGAAGTCGAGCGTGCGCACGAGCTCCTCGCCGTCGTTCTCGTTGGGGCACAACACGATCTGCGCGTGGACCTCAATTCCGCCTTCGAGAATCTGCTCGAGGGCATCGAGGCCGCGCTGGGCGTTCTTGCCCATGAGACGGGTGCGCACGTCGGGGCTCACTGCGTGCAGCGACACGTTGAGCGGCGACAGGGCGTGCGAGACGATACGTTCGACGTCGTCGTCGGTGAGGTTCGTGAGCGTGACGAAGTTGCCCTGGAGAAAGGACAGGCGGTAGTCGTCGTCGCGCATGTAAAGCGTGCGGCGCATGCCGCGGGGAAGCATCTTCATGAAGCAGAAAAGGCAGTTGTTGCGGCACAGGCGCATGCCGTCGAACACCGCCCCGTCAAAGGAGATGCCCCAGTCCTGGCCCCAGTCGCGCTCGATGTGGCACTCGAACTCGAACTCGTCGGGCGTGTCGGGGTTGGCGATGCCCTCAAGGTCGACCTCGGGGCCGTCGGCCTCCCAGTCCCAGTCGATCATGTCGCGCAGCTCCACGCCGTTCACGTGCGACACGATCATGCCGGGCTCGAGACCCTCCAGGGCGGCGGGGCTGCCGGGCTCGACCTCGAGCACCGTGGCGCCGCGCCAGCGGGTGCGCCCACCGGGACGCGCCGCCTGGCCCTTGATCAGCTCGCTTGTCTGCTCGTACGGGATGCTCGCGTCAGCCATGCGAAATCTCCTCGAGGCGCTCCACCACGCCTGCCACCTGGTCGGCCGGGGTGGAGGCGCCGGCGGTCACGCCGATGGTGGCAGCGCCGGCAAACCATGCCGGGTCGAGCTCGTCGGGCGTCTCGATGTGGTGGGTGTTGTCGCAGCGCTCGTGGCACACGAGGAAGAGCCTGCGCGTGTTGCCCGAGTTCTTGCCGCCCACGACCACCATGGCGTCGGAGCGCGATGCGAGCTCGGCGGCGGCGCACTGGCGCTGCAGGGTGGCCGAGCACACGGTGTTGAACACGCGCAGCTCGCGCACGCGCGGCAACAGGGCCGCGACGACCTCATCGAGGAAGGCCTGGGTCTGCGTGGTCTGCACCACAATGCCCACGCGGCGCTTGATTGCGACGTCGGCAAGTTCCTCGGCGCTGGAGACCACAAGCGCGTCCTTGCCGGCACGCGCCAGGATGCCCTCCACCTCGGGGTGGCCCGCCTCGCCGAGCACAAGCACCTGGTAGCCCTCCTGCGCAAGGCAGGCGGCGGCGTCGTGGGCCTTCTTCACGTGCGGGCAGGTAGCATCCACCACATGCAGGCCGAGGGCCTGGGCGTCCTCGATGACCTGAGGCACCACGCCGTGGCTGCGAATGACGAGCGTGGCCGAGGCCGGCGCCTCATGCACGTCTTCGATGGCGTCGACGCCGCGACTTGCAAGGTCGCTCACGACGATGGGGTTGTGGATGAGGGGCCCGAGCGTGCAGACCGTACCGCCCTGGGCGATGCAGTCCTCAACGATGTGCAAGGCGCGCTCCACGCCGTAACAGGCGCCGGCGAAACGTGCGGTCTGAATCTCGGCCATGTCGGCCCCTTCCCTTACGGTGGCGCCCACTACTTCGAAATCTGGGAGCGAAGCTCGCCGCGCATGGCGTAAACGCGCTCCATGCCCTGCGTCTCAAGCGCGGCGGCCTTCTCCTTGCGGCCCTCACCAGGCATGTCTGCCAGGCGCATCGGCTCGCCGAAGAGCACGCGCACGCGCGAGGGGCGCGGCAGCTTGTAGCGCTTGTTGGGGTTGATGCGCTCGGTGCCGTCGATGGCGACAGGCACCACGTCGGCTCCGGACATCAGGGCGATGAGCGAGAAGCCGCCAAAGACCTCGGGACGCGCCTCAGGGTCCCAGATGCGCGTGCCCTCGGGGAAAATGAGCACGTTCTCGCCTCGCTTCAAGGCAGCGATGGCGCGCTTGATGGCCTTGGTGTCGGCCGTGCCGCGCTTGAGCGGGATGGCGCCCACGCGGGCGAAGAACCAGGAGACAAACTTGTTCTCGTCAAGCTCGCTCTTGTACAGCGGGCGCATGTGCTCGCCGCTCACGCCGGCATAAGCCACCAGGAAGGCCGGGTCGAACATCGAGGCATGGTTGCAGATGAAGACGCGGCCAAGCTCTCCGGTGGGCCTTCCGTTCTTGCAGAACGGCAGCTTGCCCGAGACCGACCAGCGCCAGTACAGCTTGCCGAAGCCCAGCACCACGCGGTATGCGAAGGCGCTGAAGAAACGCGCCCTGCGGGGCCACTCGGCAATGGGCATGTCGAAGTACTTCTCGGTGGTGGATGGCTGAGGCTTCTTTTCGGGCTGGGGCTTGATGTTTGCGGAATCGCTTGCGCTCATGGTTTATGCCTCCTGCGCCTGGGCGGCGTCAATCAGATCCTCAACAAGGCGCACCACGTCGGCAACACCCAGGCTCGAGGAATCGATGTGCACCGCGTCCTCGGCGGCTACGAGGGGCGCGGTGGCGCGGGTGGAGTCGGCGCGGTCGCGCTCAACGATGCGGCGATAGATGTCCTCCTCGCAGGCCTCGTCGGCGCCGAAGCGCTGCGTGTTCTGCACGCTGCGACGATGCGCACGGGCATGGGCATCGGCCGTGAGGAAGACCTTGACCTCGGCGTCGGGGAAGACGACGGTGCCGATGTCGCGGCCCTCGGCCACCACGTCGGCGGCACCTGCGAGCTTGCGCTGGAGCTCGACCATGGAGGTGCGCACGGCAGGGACGCTCGACACCGAGCTCACGGCAGCGTCGACGCGCGGCGTGCGAATCTCGCTCGTCACATCGCGCCCGCCAACCAGCACGCGCTGACCGCCGTCGGCGGCTGGGACGAAGGCAAGCTCAATCGACTCGGCGATGACGGCCAGGGCGGCCTCGTCAGCGAGGTCGACGTCGCCCTCCAGGGCGAGCAACGCGACGCTACGATACATAGCGCCCGTGTCGAGGTAGACGAACCCCCTGCCCTGCGCAACAGCCTTGGCAACCGTCGACTTGCCCGCTCCAGCAGGGCCGTCGATTGCAACCTTCATGTCTAACTCCAATCTTTATTGTCTAGGCGAAAAGTTCCGCCTTGTCTTGCACATCAACACTTAAAGGCTCTAGTTGAACCTACGACTTCTTAAGACTGCGAGGATCAACGCCCGGGCGCGTGCCTGTGTAGCGGCCCGTCTCGGTGGCCTTGCGCAGGGCCTCGACCTCGGCGGCGTTAAGCAGCCTCCACTTGCCCACAGGAAGCCCGGCGGCGGTGATGGGGCCGAAGCTCACGCGGTTGAGGCGGAAAACCGGGTGCCCCACATAGGAGAGCATGCGCTTCACCTGGCGCTTGCGGCCCTCGTGCAGCACAACCTCGACCAGGTCGTCGCCGGCGTGCATGGAGGGATCGCACACGTCGCGGCCTTCAAAGTCCGAAAGCGTGCGCACCTCGGCGGGGGCAGTCATGCCGTCGTCGAGCTCCACGCCCTCGCAAAGCCTCTTCACGTCGAAGGGCGAGAGCCTGCCTGCCACGCGGGCATGGTAGGTCTTGTCCACGTGTGTGCTGGGATGCAGCAGGCGCGCGGCCAGCTCACCGTCGGTCATGAAGAGCAGCACGCCCGTCGTGTCCTGGTCGAGCCTGCCCACAGGGAAAAGCCCCGGGTAGCGGTCGGTGGGCACAAGCGAGGCCACCGTGGGGCGGCCATAGGGGTCGTCCATGGTGGTCAGGCAGCCCTCGGGCTTGTTGAGTACGAGGTAGACGTTACCGTCAGAGAGGCTCACAACGCGGCCGTCGACGGTGACCACGTCCACGAGCGGGTCGACCTTGGTGCCCAGCTCGGTGGCGACCTGACCGTTCACGCAGACGCGTCCGGCGGTCATGAGGTCCTCAGAGCCCCTTCGGCTTGCAGCGCCGGCACGGGCAAGGAACTTCTGCAGGCGCATGGGGACGATGCGCTCTTCATTCTCAGGCGTTTGCATATTACTCGTCGTCTCCGTTCGTGTCGGGGGCGTCCTGGGCGGGTTCGAGGCCAGCGTCTTCACCCTCGTCCTCGGCGTCGTCTGCCGCCTGGGCAGACATCTTGGCACCAAGGCGCTCGCTGATGAGGCGCCTTGTCTGCTCGTCAGGCGCGAAGTCTTCAAGGGGCGGCAGGTCGTTCAGGTCGTGCAGGCCAAAGCGCTCAAGGAAGGCCTTCGTGGTGCCAAACGTGGAGGCACCGGCCCCCTCGCGATGCGTGAGCTCGCGCACAAGGCCCTTATCGATGAGCGAGGCAATGGCGCTGTCGGAACTTACGCCACGCACCGCGCGCACGCCGTCGCGCGTGGCCGGCTGCGTGTAGGCAATGACGGCAAGCGTCTCAAGCGCGGCAGCGGAAAGTTTGCGGGTGTCCCATGACTTCACGAAGGCGCGGACCACCTCGTCGTGGCTGGGGTGCGTGTAGAGCCTCCAGCCGCCGGCCACGTAGCGCAGCTGGAAGCCGCGGCCCAGCTCGGCATACTCGGCGGAGAGGTCCTCGAGCGCCGCCTTGACCTCATCACGGCCGCAGCCGAGCATCTCGGCAAAGACGGCGGTCTCCACGGGCTCGGTGGCCACAAGCAGCAGCGACTCGAGCACCGAACGCATGTCGTCGGTCTCCAGGGCCTTCAGGGCTTCAAACCCCATGCTCACTCCTCCCCCGACGCCGACAGCTCGCCCAGAGGCGCGGCGTCGAGTGTCTTCTCATGCGACGTGATGGTGATGTCGCCAAATAACTCTTCTTGCTCCAGACCCACGATGTCGCGTTTTCCCAGCTCAAGCAGGGCAAGGATGCTCACGACCTTGTTCTGGGTGGAGGGGTTGTCCTCCACGAGCTCGCTGAACAGCATGCGCTGGCGGGCGCGCACCACGGTGTCAACCTCCACGACGCGCTCCTCAAGCGGCATGCGCTTGGCGGCGATGTGCTCGCTTTGCAGCAGCACGAGTTCGCGGCGCCCCAAAAAGCGCGCACAGGTGCGGGCGAGCTGGTCGAGCGTCACGCCCTTGAGGAAGTCGGGCGCGGCGTCACGAAAGCGCTCGTCAGGGCCGATGGTGCGCGGGTGCATCTTCGACTCGGCGAGCATGCGTGACTCAAGTGCGGCGGCCGCCATCTTGTAGGTGCGGTACGCCATGAGCCTGGCCACGAGGACATCGCGCATCTCGTCGGCCGTGAGGTCCTCGTAGCCGTCGTCGAAGTCTTCCTCAGAAGCATCCTCCACGGGATCGCCCTGCACGAGCGCCGCGGCTTTGAGGTCGAGCAGCGTGGCGGCCACGAGCACGAAGTCGCTTGCCACCTCGAGGTCCACGTCGGGCATGTTCGCGACCTCGGCGAGGTACTGGTCGGCCACCGCGGAGACGCTCACGGTGCCGATGTCGATCTTTTGACGCATCACCAGCTGAAGGAGCAGGTCAAACGGTCCCTCGAAGCCAGCGACGGAAACACGGTACGCCATACGCAACTCGCCTTAGGGAACGAGGACGTTCAGCAGGGCATAGGCCGTGTGCTTGAGGTACCAGCCCAGCGGGTCCCACGGCGTGACCATGGGAACGAGGAACAGCAGGGCAAGCAGGATGAACATGGAGTACTGCTTCACCTTGTAGAACTTCTCCATACCTGCCGGCGTGAGGAACGCGGTCACGATGCTCGCGCCGTCAAGCGGCGGCAACGGGATGATGTTGAAGAAGAGCAGCACAAGGTTGATGAGGCAGTAGTAGTAGCCGATGCGGTAGACCCAGATGAGCGCCTCGACCATGCCCATTGACATGGTTGGCGAGACCACGGCCTGCACGATACAGCAGACGGCCGCGCCCACAAGCGCCTGGGCCAGGTTGCTGGCAGGACCGGCGAAGGCCACGATGAGCTCGCCGCGCTTGCGATCCTTGAAGTACATGGGGTTGTACGGCACGGGCTTGGCGTAGGCAAAGATGGGGCCGCCGATGAAGCTCATGATGAGCGGCAGCAACACCGAGCCAACGGGGTCGAGGTGCTTGGCCGGGTTGAGCGAGAGCCTGCCGGCACGCTTGGCCGTGGGGTCGCCCAGACGATAGGCGGCGTAGCCGTGCGAGATCTCGTGCACCATGATCGAGAAGACGATGCACGCGAGCTCAATCAATACGATAAGAATGCGTTCAGGCGTCATGGAGCTCACTTGACGACCCCCTTAAGGAAATGCAGCAAACGGGCAAGCAGGAAGAATGCAACGGCAAGCAGCGCAAAGTCGGTGCGGAACACCCCGCCGAAAGGCGAGGCCACCACACCCCAGAAGCACAGGGGCGCCGGGATGAGCTGCGTAATGGAAAGCGCCAGAGGCGCCACATGCAGGGCAAGGGCCACCTGGGTGGACAGGAGCGAGGCGCACAGCAGAAGAAGCACCAGGCTCACGGCCATGCAGATGCAGCTCAGCACATAGAGAACTGCCCTCACGACGCCGGCCATGCTAGTTCCCCTGCAGCTGGGAGAGGGCGGCAGCCGTCTCCTCCTCGATGAGCGTGGAGAGCTCGAGCCACTCCTCCTCGAGCTGCGCCAGGCGCGGCTTGATCTTGGAGTACTCGTCCATGGCCTTGTCGAAGGCGGCCTTGTCGTCGTAGAGGTCGTTGGACGACATCATCTCGACGAGCTCGGCATGGCGCTTCTGGGCCGCATTCATCTCCTTCTCTACCTTGGACAGGCGGCGTTTCTCGTCGGCAAAGCGGCGGGCCACCTCGGCCTTTGCGGCAGCCTCGGCCTTGCGCTGGTCGCGTGAGCGGTAGTTACCGCCCGTCTGACGCTCGGAGGCGGCAGAGGCGGCCTGCTTGGCGCCACCCTGCTTGCCGCCGGAGGCGCGGCCGTCGCGCGCGCCCTGGGGCGCCTCGCCCGTGAGCTGCTCGGACTTCCAGAGATAGTAGTCATAGTCGCCATCGTACACGGTGATCTGACCGTCTTTGACCTCGACGATGCGGTTGGCCACAGCGCGGATGAGGTGACGGTCGTGCGAGATGAGCACGATGGTGCCGTCAAACTGCGACAGAGCCTCCTCGAGGATGTCCACCGAGTCGATGTCGAGGTGGTTGGTAGGCTCGTCGAGGCACAGCAGCGGCGTGGGCGCCACGAGCATCTTGGCCAGCGCCAGACGCGCCTTCTCGCCACCGGAGAGCACCGACACCTTCTTCTCGATGTCGTCGCCCTTGAAGAGGAACGCACCCAAAAGCTGGCGCTCCTCAGAAGAGGTCCAGCCGGCGGCGGAGCGGTCCATCTCCTGCATCACGGTGTTCTTGGCGTCGAGCTCCTCAAGCTGGTGCTGGGCGTAGTAGGCCACACTCACGTGGTCGCCGAGCTTGCGAGTACCCGCGTCGGGAGCCTGGTCGCCGGCGATCATCTTCATGAGGGTGGACTTGCCCGCGCCGTTGGGGCCCACCAGGGCGATGCGCTCGCCGCGGTAGAGCTTGAGCGAGACGTCGGAGTATACGTGCTTGTCGCCGTAGCTCTTGGCCACGTGCTTGAGCTCCATTACCAGGTCGGAGGTGCGCGGCGGCTGCGGGAAGTGGAAATGGACCTTCTTCTGCTGCTCGGGCAGCACGATGCGCTCGGCCATGAGCTTGTCGAGCTTCTTGATGCGGTCCTGCGCCTGACGGGCCTTGGTGGCCTTGTAGCGGAACTTCTCGATGAACTCCTCGAGGTGGGCGATCTCGCGGTCCTGCTCGGCCTTGGCAGCCTTGAGCTGCTCGAGCGCCGCCTCGCGCTGCTCGATGAAGGAGGAGTAGTTGCCGGTGTACACGGTGAGCTTGCCGTGCTCGATGGAGGCCACATGGTTGACCATGCCGTCGAGGAAGGCGCGGTCGTGGCTCACAATGAGGATGGCGCCGTCGTAGCTCGAAAGGAAGCTCTCGAGCCAACGGACGCTAGCAAGATCGAGGTGGTTGGTAGGCTCGTCGAGCAGCAGCACGTCGGGGTGGCGAAGCAGCAGCTTGGAGAGCTGGATGCGCATCTGCCAACCGCCAGAGAACTCGGAGACATCACGGCTTAGGTCAGAAATGGGGAAGCCCAAGCCGGTGAGGATGGCACGAGCGCGGGGCTCGATCTCGTAGCCGTCGGCCGCCTCGAAGCGGTTGCGGGCGCGGCCGTACTCCTCGAGGAGCTGCTCGTGATCCTGCACGTGGGCAGGGTCGGACAGCAGGTGCTCGAGCTCGGCAATGCGCTTCTCAAGGGCGCGAATCTCGGTGGCCGAGGAGAGCACCTCCTCGATGACCGAGCGACCCGAGATCTCGATGGCCTCCTGCTCGAGGTAGCCCACCGAGGTGTTCTTTGCGAAGTAGATGTTGCCCGAGTCGGGAGTCTCGACGCCCATGATCATCTTGAGCATCGTGGTCTTGCCCGCGCCGTTGGGGCCTACCAGGGCATAGCGCTCGCGGGCGTTGATCTGAAACGACGCGTCGCTAAAAAGGGTGCGTCCACCGAAGGACTTCGTGAGTTTGTCGACCTGTACGATCATGAGGCCAGATTCCAATCTTCGTCACGGGAGGGGCTGGCAGCCGTGGAAACAGTTAGGGCAACTATAGCCCAAGCCCCGCGCCCTCATACCCTCACACGGAAGGCTCTAGAAGAAGAGCGGAGTTGCACGCCCCACAGACAGCAAAAAGGCCTGGAAGGCATGCCTTCCAGGCCTTGCGGCAATCACTGGTGGGCCCAGCAGGATTCGAACCTGCAACATAGGGATTATGAGTCCCCCGCGCTAACCGTTGCGCCATAGGCCCAGTAAGGAAGAACCATACCACAAGCATCGCACCACGAACGCGCAAGTTGCAAAAACACAGGGGAAGAAGGTCTAGAAAAGAGCCGCCCGCCTCCCCATGGCACGGGAAGCGGGCGGGAAAGAGGGTGAGCGCGCCGCGCGGCCTAGGCGGCGAGGGCGGGGACGGGCTCCTCCCCTAGCGCGAGAGAGTCGGACGCAAAGTTGCCCTCGTCGGAGGCTGCGGGGTCGTCCGAGGGGTCCTCGGCGGGCGTGGGCTCCACGGAGGGCTCTTCGGGCTCAGAGGGAACCTCAGGCGTGGCCGGGGCCTCGGGTTCGCTGGGGACCCCAGGCTCCGATGGCTCACTGGGGGCCTCGGGCTCGGCCGGGACCTCGGGCTCCGAAGGCTCGCCGGGCTCGACCGAAGGCACATCGGGCTCGGAGGGCTGCCCGGGGACAGAAGGCTCAGAGGGAGCCGCAGCATCACCGGGTTCAGCGGGCACAGCATCCTGAACCTGCGGCAGCTTCGCCTCGTGGCCGTCCTGCGCGGCCCATGCCTGGAGGGCCGCAAGGTCGGCGATGGGGTTGCCCTCGCAGTTCAGGCGCATGAGGGCGTCGAGGCCCTCAATGTCGAGCGAGGAGAGTCCGCTGCCCGACACGTCGAGCTGCACAAGCGAAGAAACCTTGCCCTCGACGCGCTCGAACGAGACGAAGGCGAGCCTCGTCATACCCGCACGGTCGGAATCGTTCCAGGAGAGGTTCGCCGACACCACAGGCACGCCCGCGACCTCGAGCGGGACAACCAGGGAGTTGCCCTCGCCCGCATACCCCGTGAGGTACACACCCGGCCCCACGTAGCGCCCAGCGAGCTCGGGATACTCAATGCCGTACTCGAAGGACGCGCCCTCGGACACAACGACATAGCGCAGGCCGTCCTGCTCCCCCTCGACGATCTGAGCGGGCAACAAGGCCTCGGCATCCGACACAACGTCAATTGCAACCGCCAGCGCCACCGGCGTCGTCTTGGTGAACGTCCCTGCAACACCCGCAGGCGGATAGTCGTACTGCTTGCCCTCAGCGTCATACCAGGGGCCAGAGGGAAGCTGGTCAACAAGCAAGCCACATCCCGCGCCCAAGGTCACCGAGTTGAGAGACTGACAACCGGAGAACACGTCCACGAAGCTCGTCACCGCCGAGGTGTCCCAGCCCGAGAGGTCCAGCGACTTCAGCGACGAGCAGCCGGAGAACATGTAGGAAAGGTCCCCCGACACGGTCCAGGAGGGCAGCGCGATCGAGCCGAGCGACCTGCAGCCGCGGAACATGGAGGCCAGGCTCGTGGCCGAGGACACGTCCCAGCCGGACAGGTCCAGGGACTCAAGGGACGAGCAGCCCTCGAACATGGAGGCCAGGCTCGTCGCCGAGGACACGTCCCAGCCCGAGACGTCCAGGGAGGTCAGGCCCGACAGGCCCTTGAACGTCTCGGACAGGTCCGCGGCCCCCGAGGCGTCGACGCCCCCCAGGGACAGCGACCTCAGGGCCCCGGGCGAGCCGCCCGAGCGCAGGCCGGCCAGGACCAGGCGCGCGTCGGCGGCCGTGCAGCCCGACAGGTCCAGGGAGGAGACCTTGGGGCCGGCCCAGGAGGGGTACGCG